>NZ_BAABKC010000060.1:0-50130 GCF_039543625.1 Streptomyces similanensis
GGGGCCGCCGGGCACGCCCGCGCCGTTGGTGCCGCCGGGCACGCCCGCTGCGGGGCCGCCGGGGGCGTCGTAACCGCCCTGGTCGGCCGGGCCGCCGCCTTGGCCGTTCTCCGTGAAGAAGGGCAGGTCGTCGCGGCGCGGCTCGCCGCCGGGGCGGGAGCCGCCGGAGAGCGGGCCCGCGGCCAGCGCCTCGGTCACGTCGAAGGAGCCGGTGCCGCCACCGTGGCCGGGGGCCACGGGACCGCCGGTGGCGCCGGGCAGTCCGGCGCCGTTGGTGGAGCCGTTACGGGCGCCGCCGGGCATGCTCATCGAGCCGACCACGCCGCCGGGACGCCCGCCGGACGCGCCCGGTGCGGCCGGACCGCCCGCCGGGGCCGCGGGGGCGGCGGGTCCGGGGCCGGCGAAGCCCGCCCCGGCGCCGTCGACGGCCGCGCCCGTGGCGCCGGGCAGTCCGGCGCCGTTGGTGCCGCCGCCGCCCTGACCGCCCTTGCCCGACTGGGGCTTGCGGGGCGCGAACCAGTCGCTGGTCGGCTTCTCGCCGGCGGGCGCGGCGGCCTCGGCGTCGCCGCCCGGCTCACCGGCGCCGCCGGGCACCGGGGCCCCGCCCGGCGCGGGCTGCTCGCCGCGAGCGCCCTGGACACCCTGGACGCCGTGGACGCCCTGGACGCCGTGGACGCCTTGGACACCCTGGATGCCGTCACCGACGGCCTGGGGCGCGCCGGAGCCCTTGGGCCCGCGCGAACCCCGAGCGCCGCCCGCGCCGTTGGCGCGCTTGGCGCCGCCCGGGCCCGGGGCGGCGTCGCCCTCGGCCTCGGTCGCGGCGCCGTTCTCGCCGACGGTCTTGCGCACGACCACGGGCGGAATCGGCCGGGAACCGGGGATGTTGATCCGGATCCGGGTCGTCAGCGTGGTCTCGGTCTTGCGTTCCTCCGGCTGCGTGGCCGAACGGCCCGCGTCCGCACCGTCGTCGGACCCCGCCGGAACGCCGTACGGCGGGGTACCCGAGGGGTAGGCGGCTCCGCCGCGCCCGTTGGGCCCGGAGGACGGAGTGTCAGTTTCACGACTCAAGGCAGGTTCTCCCGGTTGGCTCCGCCGCCCGTCACGACCTCACTCTGCGGGCAGCTCGGCGGCGCGCACCACCATACTGGCCGCTCCCCGCACCTATCCCGGGACCGCTGTGGAAAACCACACCGGACCCGCACGGGAGCGACGGGAAGAAGTGGTACGTCATTCACCAAGTCGGACGTCACGGCGGCCGCGGTTACCGTCCACGCCCCAAAGTGGCACAGATCACAGCCAATGCCATGCCGCCGAGCAGGAAGAGATAGGAGCCTCCGCCCGCCGCGAACAGGAAGTCCCCTTCCGGGCGACTGGCGGTCAGCAGCATGACGGCGATCAGCCAGCCGGCCGCGCCCGCCACCGCGCCGCCCCGGCCGCCGACGGCCCGCGCACCGCCCAGGAACAGCCCCGCCGAGCCCGCGAGGGCGAGCAGCAGCCCGCCCGGGAACCAGGCCGCCTGGAGCAGCGCGCCGGCGAGCCCGACGACCGCGCCCAGCACGAACAGCCCCAGGTAGGCGGCGGCCCGCCCGGCGGACGGCGGCCTGAGGGGCTGCGCCAGCAGCGGGCCCTCGGCGCTCTCGCGACGCGACGGGCTCACGACGCCGTCTCCTCGGCCCCGGCCGCGACGGCTTCCCCGGTCCGGGCTCCGGCCTCGACGCCGTCGAAGAGGTCGGTCAGCACGGCGCCGGTGTGATCGTCCCCACGCACCAGCTCGTAGTACTCGGTGGTGAACAGCGGTTGGGCCAGTCCGTTGGAGAGCGCGAAGCAGGCGTCGGCCGGCTCGATCTGGGTGGCGTGCACGCGCATCGCGGCGGTCTTGGCCGCGGCCCGCGCGGCGTCGCCCTCGATCCGGGCGGCGATCCGGTCGTCGGCGACGACGCCGGGCAGGTCGTCCACGGCGGCGCACTTCTCGAACGGCAGGCCGGGCAGCGCGTCGTGCAGCCGCTCGAAGGCCGCCTCCACGACGGAGCGCGGCATCCGGTTCCAGTACACCCGGGAGATCCGCCAGGGCTCGCCCAGGTCGGGCCGTACGGCGGGGTCGGCGGCCAGGTCCAGGGCGCGCATGGCGACGCGGTGGGCCTGGATGTGGTCGGGGTGGCCGTAGCCGCCGTTGTCGTCGTAGGTGACGAGGACCTGCGGGCGCACCTCGCGGATCACGGCGACCAGGTGTCCGGCGGCCTCGTCCAGGTCGGCCTGCCAGAAGCACTCCGGGTCGTCGTTGTCGGCCAGGCCCATCATCCCGGAGTCCCGGTACCGGCCGGCGCCGCCGAGCAGCCGGTGGTCGACGACGCCCAGCTCCCGCATCGCGGCGTCGAGTTCGGTGCGCCGGTGGGCGCCGAGCGCCGCCCCGGTCAGGTGCCGCAGCTCGGGCGGGATCACCTCGCCCAGCTCTCCCAGGGTGCAGGTCACCAGGGTCACCAGCGCGCCCTCGGCCGCGTACCGGGCCATGGTCACGCCGTTGTTGATCGACTCGTCGTCCGGGTGTGCGTGCACCAGCAGCAGACGCCGGGAGGGCAGTTCCGTCATGGCTCCACCCTACGAGGACCGGCCCCACCCCCGAGTACGGGAGCGGCGCTCAGCCGTCGCCCTCCTGGGCGAAGATCTCCTGGGCGGAGGGCGCGGTGACGGCGCGGGCGAGCCAGCGCCGCAGCAGCTCCGGGTCGTCGCACGCGGTGATCCGCCCGCGGAGGTCCTCGGGGACGTCGATGCCACGCGTCTCCAGCACGAGCAGGACGTCCTCGGCACCCCGCTGAGTGCGCCCCTCGGCGCGGCCCTCGGTACGGCCCTCGTCACGGAGCTCTTCCGACAGGTACGACTTGTAGAAGGAGAGGTCCACGGCCACCAGGTTCCTCCAGAGTTCCGCGGCCCGTCCTCAGGTCCTGGTTTCCTCGGTGCTGTCGTCCGGGTAGCGCGGCAGGCCGTCCGTCGGGATCGTCCAGTCGGCGATGGTGACGTCCTCGCCGTAGACGAAGTCCTTGCGGATGGCGTACCGGGGGCCCTCCGGTGTGGCGTGGATGTCGGTGAAGACGGCGCCGACGCCGGTACGGGGGTCGAAGATCGCGTAGACGGGGACGCCGATGAGCGGGTAGTCGCGCGTCTTCGCCACCCAGTCGTTCTCCGGGTTGGAGCGGGAGACCACCTCGATGGCGGCGACCAGGGTGCGCGGATCGAACGTCCCCGGCACGTCCATGTCCGCCCAGGAGATCACCATCACGTCGGGGCGTCGCATAATGCCCGCGACGGCGTCCTCCACATCCGGTTCCCCGGTGTGCGCGACGATGTCCTCCGGCATCACCCTCTCAAGGCGTTTCCGCAGGTGGAGGGTGGTCAGCTCGTGCGGACCGACGGGCGCCATCATGTCGTGGACGATCCCTTTCGCGGTGATCTCGAACTTGCCGGGGAGGGTGTCGTTCATCGACTGAACGGCATCCCGCATCGCCCGGTAGACGTGGGAGGGAGTGTGCGGCGCGCGGCCGGAGGCGGTGGTCATGCTGCTCGCTCCTCGTCTGTGCCCAGGGGCAAGGATCGTCACGTTCATGCTAGGCGGCCTCCAGGTCTTCGGTTCGGCAGTCGCGGCAGTGGCCCGGGTGTGGTGCGCGGAAAGCGCGGTCGTAGTGGTCGCAGGTCTGGAACGGGTGGCGTACGGGCGGCGGGGCGCGGAACGGGGGCGGCGGCGGCAGCTGGGCGGTGAGGCGGTGGGCCAGCAGCGCGGCCGGGCGGCGCAGTCCCTCGGGCGGCAGGTCCGCGAGGAGCTCGGCAGCCGCCTGGAGGAGCGCGGGGGCGGGGTGCGCGGGGCGCGGTACGGCGGGCAGCGGCCTGGGGGGCGTACGCCCCTCCCGGCTCTCGCCCTTCTCCCGCTGCGGGTGCGTCCCGCGCCGCTCGCGCGGCGGGTGGGGCTCGTGGTGGGCCGCGGCCGGCTGGTTGCAGGAGATCGTGCGGGTGACGATACGGCCGTCGGGGACGCGTTCGCGCCGGCGGCGCAGACAGCCGTGCGCCTCCAGCTCCCGCAGCGCCGCCGCGATCCGGGTCGCTCCCTCGGGGAACCGTGCGGTGAGGCTCTTGATGTCCACGCGGGCACCCGCCGGAAGTGACTGGAGGTGCACGCCGAGCCCGATCGCCAGCAACGACAACTCCCGGTGCTGGGCGAGGTGGTTGCCGATCACCGTGAAGCGGGCGGTGTGGCGGGTGTTGCGGTGGATGAGCCCGCCGGTGCGGTGGTCCTGGTTCGGGGGCTTGTCGCCCGTAGTACGGGCCTCGGCGTGCGGGGACGCGCTAGGGTTCTGGGTACCCATCGGGAAGGTCTCTCTTCCTCGGTGGTCAGGCCCTCGCACTGGGATTGCCGTCCCGGCGGGGGCCGTCTCATGTCTGCGGTTGTGCCGCTGAGCCTAGAGCCGCCGGGGGCCGCCGAAACCGCCAGAGCCGGATGTTCACCCACCCGAGTGAGCGCGGGCCACGGGCGGGAGGGGTGGGGTTTGGCAGGGTGCTTGCCCCGTCGTTCTTGGTCTTTCAGTCGCCGACGGCACCGGAGCGCGGGGAATCGGGTTCCGGTGGCGTCGCGTACGCCTCGGAGGCGTGACCCCGCCTCACGTCACGAGGACCCACACGCCCCCGGCGAGCACCGTGAGGAGCGGGCCGGCCGTCGCTCCCAGCAGGAGCATGCGGCTGTCCATCGCCAGGTCGCGGACGCCGGGGGCGTGGGCGAGGAGGATCAGCAGGGCCGCGGTGGCGACCACGACGAGGCAGGAGCAGGGGAAGAAGAGGCCGGAGCCGCCGCCCGCCGTGCCCCACAGGGTCGCCAGGCTGACGAGGAACGCCAGGAAGGCGAACGGCACCAGCGTGACGGCCCACAGCACGGCGGCCAGGACCACGACGAGCGGGCGCGCGCGGGGCCGTGCCGGCACCCGAGGGCCGTACAGCCGCGCGTACGTCCTGGGGTCCACCGGGGAGTCCTTCCGTCGTCGCCTCCGGAGGGAGATTCTGCCCGACCGGGCCGCGCCGGCCGTCGGGCGGACCCCAGGGCCGCTAGAACTTGATGCTGCCGATCATGCCCGCGATGTTGGTCGTGAGATCGCTGATCGTCGGTGCGATCGTCGATGAGGCCAGATAGAAGCCGAGCAGCATGCACACGATGGCGTGACCGGCTCTCAATCCGGACTTCTTGATCAACAAGAAGACGATGATCGCCAGCAGCACCACCGCCGAAATCGAGAGTGCCACGGCGGCTCACCTCCAAAGATCCCAGGACGCGGGGGGTGTCGGGGGTCGGACTATGGGGGCCAGTAACTCCACACAACGGGCACCACGTTCATACCCACTCTGCGCTATTGATCATAACTATCCGCACGCGCGCACCAGCCCGCGCACAGTCGTACAAGGGGGCGCATGGCCAATATGGTCAGGGCATGACGACAGAGCCTGTCTCCTTCCCCCGACGGCACGCCCGCACCCTGCGTTTCACCCTGGGCGCGCCGCGCGCGTTCACGGTCGCGCCCGACACCTCCCGCGTGGTGTTCCTGCGCTCCGACTCCGGTACGGACCGGGCGAATTCGCTGTGGGTCCTCGATCTGGCCGATCTCCAGGAGCGGGTCGCCGCCGATCCGCGCTCCTTGCTCGGCGGGTCGGGCGAGGACCTGTCGCCGGAGGAGCGGGCGCGCCGCGAGCGCACCCGGGAGGGCGGCGCGGGCATCGTGGGATATGCCACCGACACAGCCGTGGAGTTGGCGGCTTTCGCCTTGTCAGGGCGGCTCTTCACCGCCGAGTTGCGGGCCGCGACCACTCGCGAACTGTCGGTCACCGGACCGGTGATCGACCCGCGCCCGTCGCCGGACGGCCGGTACGTCGCGTACGTCGCCGGCGGGGCGCTGCGCGTGGTGGGCGCCGAGGGGGACGGCGACCGGGCGCTGGCCGCGCCGGAGGCGGAGACGGTCTCCTACGGGCTCGCGGAGTTCATCGCGGCCGAGGAGATGGACCGCACCCGCGGCTTCTGGTGGGCGCCGGAGTCGGACCGGCTGCTGGTGGCGCGGGTGGACGACTCGCCGGTGCGGCGCTGGTGGATCGCCGATCCGGCGCGGCCCGACCAGGCGCCCGGCCAGGTGCGTTACCCGGCGGCGGGCACCGCGAACGCCGAGGTACGGCTGTTCGTCATCGGTCTGAACGGGACACGGACGGAAGTGGACTGGGACCGGGACCGCTACCCGTACCTGGCACGAGTGCACTGGTCAGCGGCGGGTGCGCCGCTGCTGCTCGTCCAGGCGCGGGACCAGCGCAGTCAGCTGTATCTGGCGGTGGACCCGGACTCCGGCCGGACCCGGATGGTGCACGCGGACGAGGACCCAACTTGGCTTGATCTTTTCCCCGGTTCGCCGTGCTGGAGTCCCTCGGGACGGCTGGTGCGGATCGCGGACGAGGGGGGCGCACGGGTCCTGGCGGTCGGCGACCGGCCGCTGACCGGCGCGCAGCTGCACGTCCGGGCGGTTCTGGACGTCGGCGCCGACGACGTGCTGGTCTCCGCCTCGGCCGGTGCGGAAGCCGCCGCCCCGGAGACCGGCGAGGTGCACGTCTACCGGGTCAGCGAACTGGGCTGGGAGCGGGTGAGCCAGGAGGCGGGCGTGCACGCGGCGGTGCGCGCCGGGGGCGTGACCGTCCTGGTCACCGCCGCCCTCGATCGGCCGGGCGCCCGGGTGCGGGTGCTGCGGGACGGCAAGCACGTGGCGACGGTCGCCTCGCACGCGGTGGACCCCGGTCTCACCCCGCGCGTGACCCTCACCGAGGGGGGCGCACGGAAAATCCCGTGCGCCGTGCTTATCCCTACGGACTACCCGCGTGACACGGACAACGGGGCCGAACGGCCCTTGCTGCCGGTCCTGCTCGACCCCTACGGCGGCCCGCACGGCCCCCGCGTGGTCGCCGCGCACAACGCGCACCTGACCTCCCAGTGGTTCGCCGACCAGGGCTTCGCGGTGGTCGTCGCCGACGGCCGCGGCACCCCGGGCCGCTCCCCCGCCTGGGAGAAGGCCGTCCACCACGACTTCACGGTCACCCTGGACGACCAGATCGAGGCCCTGCACGACCTCGCCGAACGCCACCCGCTCGACCTCAGCCGGGTCGCCATCCGCGGCTGGTCCTACGGCGGTTACCTCTCCGCGCTGGCCGTGCTGCGCCGCCCGGACGTCTTCCACGCGGGCATCGCCGGCGCCCCGGTCACCGACTGGCGCCTGTACGACACCCACTACACCGAGCGGTACTTGGGCGACCCGGAGGCGGACGCGGCGGCGTACACGAGGAGTTCACTTGTCACCGACGACGGTCTGGCCGAGGCCGCCGAGCCGCATCGGCCGCTGATGATCGTGCACGGCCTCGCCGACGACAACGTGGTGGTCGCCCACGCGCTGCGGCTGTCCTCCGCGCTGCTCGCCGCCGGCCGGCCGCACGAGGTGCTGCCGCTGTCCGGGGTCACCCACATGACGCCGCAGGAACAGGTCGCGGAGAACCTGCTGCTGCTCCAGGTCGACTTCCTCAAGCGCTCGCTCGGCCTCGGCTGAGCCCCGCCGCACCCGCCGCGCACACGCCAACGGGCCGGGAGCGCATGCACTCCCGGCCCGTCCACGGCACCCGCACGGCCGTACCTTCCACAGACTGACGCGTCCGTATATCGGTGCCGCTTCGGCGACGTTGCCCGTGCGTTAACGCACGTTCTGCCGCTCCGCGGCGAACAGGCACGCCGAGTCGTGGGCCACCGGTCCCTCGGCGTACCGGAACTCCGCGGGCACCGCCAGCTCCGGCACCTCCAGGGCGCACCGCTCGCGGGCCTTGAAGCAGCGGGTGCGGAAGCGGCAGCCGGAGGGGACGGCGGCAGGGGAGGGCACGTCGCCGGTCAGGATGATCCGGTCGCGGTGCGCGCGGGCCTCGGGATCGGGCGCCGGCACGGCGGACAGCAGCGCCTGGGTGTACGGGTGCGTGGGGTGGTCGTAGATCTCGGTGTCGGTGCCGGTCTCCACGATCCGGCCGAGGTACATCACCGCCACCCGGTCGGAGATGTGCCGCACGATCGACAGGTCGTGCGCGATGAAGACGTACGACAGCTCGAACTCCCGTTGCAGCCGCTCCAGCAGGTTGATCACCTGGGCCTGCACGGAGACGTCCAGCGCGGAGACCGGCTCGTCGGCGACGATGACCTCCGGGCGCAGCGCCAGCCCCCGGGCGATCCCGATGCGCTGGCGCTGGCCGCCGGAGAACTGGTGCGGGTAGCGGTTGACGTACTCCGGGTTGAGGCCGACGACGTCCAGCAGTTCCCGCACCTTGCGCCGCCGGTCGCCCTTGGGGGCCGCCTCGGGATGGATCTCGTAGGGCTCGCCGATGATGTCGCCCACCGTCATCCGCGGGTTGAGCGAGGTGTACGGGTCCTGGAACACCATCTGGATGTTGCGCCGGACCGCCTTGAGGGCGCGCCCGGACAGCCGGGTGACGTCCTCGCCGCGGTAGCGGATCGTGCCCGCCGTCGGCCGCTCCAGGTGGCACAGCAGCTTGGCGACCGTCGACTTGCCGCAGCCGGACTCGCCGACGACGCCGAGCGTCTCGCCGCGGCCGAGGACGAAGTCCACCCCGTCGACCGCCCGGACGGCGCCGATCTGCCGCTTGAACAGGATGCCCTGGGTGAGCGGATAGTGCTTGACCAGCCCGGTGACCTCCAGGACGGGTTCGGCGGGTCCCGCGGGTTCGGCGGGCGCGGCGGGTCGGGCCGGCTCAGCCATCGAGGCACTCCCTCCAGAAGTGGCAGGCGCTCCCCCGCTCACCGGACACCTCGTACAGCGGCGGCACGTCCGTGCGGCACACGTCCCGGGCCATCGGGCAGCGCGGGTGGAAGGCGCAGCCGGGCGGGATCGCCTGAAGGCTGGGCGGCAGGCCCTTGATCGCGTACAGCTCGCGGCCCTTGTGGTCCAGGCGCGGGATGGAGTCCAGCAGGCCCCGGGTGTAGGGGTGCGCGGGGCTCTTGTAGAGGTCGTGGACGGGTGCCGTCTCGACGATCCGGCCGGCGTACATGACCGCGATCTTGTCGGCGACGTCGGCGACGACGCCGAGGTCGTGCGTGATCAGGATCAGGCCCATGTCGTACTCGCGCCGCAGCTCCGCGAGCAGGTCCATGACCTGGGCCTGGACCGTCACGTCGAGGGCCGTGGTCGGCTCGTCGGCGATGATCAGGTCGGGCTCCAGGGCCAGCGCCATGGCGATCATGATGCGCTGGCGCATGCCGCCGGAGAACTGGTGCGGGTAGTCGCCCACCCGCTGGGCCGCGGCCGGGATGCGCACCCGGTCCATCAGCTCGACCGCCTTGGCCCTGGAGTCCTTGCGGGACGTCCCGCGGTGCGCCCGGAACATCTCGCCGAGCTGGTCGCCCACGGTGAGCACGGGGTTCAGGGCCGACAGCGCGTCCTGGAAGATCATCGCCATCCCGGCGCCCCGGATCCGGCGGCGTTCCTCCTCCTTCAGCGTGAGCAGGTCCTGGTCCCGGAAGCGGATCTCGCCGCCGGTGACGCGGCCTGGCGGCGTGTCGAGGATGCCCATGACCGCCTGCGCGGTGACGGACTTGCCGGAGCCGGACTCGCCGAGCACGGCGAGCGTCTCGCCGGCGTCGACCGCGTAGCTGACCCCGTTGACGGCGTGGGCGGCGCCGTCGCGGGTGCGGAACTCCACGTGCAGATCGCGGACTTCGAGCAGCACGGCGCCGTCACCTCAGCTTCGGGTCGAGGGCGTCGCGCACCGCGTCGCCGAGCATGATGAACGCCAGCACGGTCACCGCGAGGGCCCCGGCGGGCCACAGCAGGGCGTGCGGGGCGTTGCGGACGTAGGGCGAGGCGGCGGAGATCTCGATGCCCCACGACACGCTCGGCGGCTTCAGTCCGACGCCGAGGTAGGACAGGGTCGCCTCCAGGGAGATGTAGGTGCCGAGCGCGATGGTGGCGACGACGATGACCGGGGCGACGGCGTTGGGCGCGATGTGGCGCAGCAGGATGCGGGTGTCGGAGGCGCCGAGGGCGCGGGCGGCCTGGACGTAGTCGTGCTGCTTGGCGGTGATGACCGAGCCGCGGGCGATGCGGTAGATCTGCGGCCAGCCCAGCAGCACGATGAACCCGACCACCGGCCAGACGGTGTTGCTGGTGACCACGGACAGCAGGACCAGGCCGCCGAGGACGACCGGGATGGCGAAGAAGACGTCGGTGACCCGGGAGAGCACGGCGTCCCAGCCGCCGCCGAAGAACCCGGCGAGCGCGCCGAGGACGGAGCCGAGGAGGGCGACGCCGAGGGTGGCGCAGACGCCGACGGTGACGGAGGCGCGGGCGCCGTGGACGGTGCGGGTGTAGACGTCGCAGCCCTGTCCGTCGAAGCCGAACGGGTGGCCGGGGCTCGGCCCGTCCTGCGCCCGGGCCAGGTCGCAGGTGAGGGGGTTGCCGGGGGCGATGAGGGAGGGCCAGACCGCGATCAGGACGAGGAAGCAGATGACCAGCGCGGAGAGCAGGAAGACGGGGTTGCGGCGCAGGTCGCGCCAGGCGTCCGACCACAGCGAGCGGGGCCGGTCCTCGGGTCCGGCGCCGTCGGGCCGGTCCGGTTCCCGCTCCAGGGTGGCGGCCTCGCTCGCCGCCAGGTCCATGCCGCCGCCCATGCCGGTGCCCGCGACGGCGTGTCCGGGCTCGTGGGGCTCCCGCGGGTCAGGCATAGCGGATCCTCGGGTCGAGTACGGCGTACAGGAGGTCCACGAGCAGGTTGGCGACCAGGAAGACCAGCACGAGGACGGTCACGAAGCCGACGACGGTCTGGGTGTTCTGGCGCAGGATGCCCTGGTAGAGCTGGTAGCCGACGCCGTGGATGTTGAAGATCCGCTCGGTGACGATGGCGCCGCCCATCAGCGCCCCGATGTCGGTGCCGATGAAGGTGACCACGGGGATGAGCGAGTTGCGCAGCAGGTGCCGCACGACGACGCGGCGGCGCGGCAGGCCCTTGGCGACGGCGGTGCGGACGTAGTCGGCGCGCCGGTTCTCGGCGATGGAGGTGCGGGTGAGGCGGGTGACGTAGGCGAGGGAGACGGAGGCGAGGACGAGACCGGGCAGGATCAGCTCGTCCAGGGGGGCGAGCGGGGAGACCGAGGGCCGGACCCAGCCCCACTTCACGCCGAGCAGCAGTTGCAGCAGCAGGCCGGTGACGAAGGTGGGCACCGAGATGACGACGAGGGTGGCGAGCAGGACGGCGGTGTCGACGGGGCGGCCGCGGCGCAGTCCGGTGACGACGCCGAGGGTGATGCCGATGACGATCTCGAAGACGATCGCGACCAGGGTCAGGCGGATGGTGACGGGGAAGGCGGTGGCCATCAGCTCGGTGACGGGCTGGCCGTTGAAGGCGGTGCCGAAGTCGCCGGTGAAGACGTTGCCCATGTAGGTCGCGTACTGCTGCCAGACCGGCTTGTCGAGGCCGAACTCCCGCTTGAGCTGGGCGGCGGTGGCCGAGTCGCAGGCGCGTTCGCCGCAGAGCCCGGCGACGGGGTCGCCCATCACGTTGACCATCAGGAAGATCAGCAGGGTGGCGCCGACGAACACCGGGATCATCTGGAGGAGTCGGCGGACGAGGTAGCGTGCCATGGCGGCTCAGCCCACCTCGATCTCGTTGTAGACGGGGACGCTGAACGGGTTGAGTGCCACGTGGCGCAGCCGGTCGGAGTAGCCGGCGCTGCCGTTCTGGTACCAGAGCGGGATGGCGGCCATGGCGTCCCGCACCACCTTCTCGGCCTGCTGGAACAGTCCGATCGCGGCCTTCTGGCCGGTCTCCGCGTTGGCCCGGTCGACCAGCGTGTCGAACCGCTTGTCGGACCACGTGCCGTCGTTGGAGGAGGCGTCGGTGTAGTACAGCGGCTGGAGGAAGTTCTGGATGAGCGGGTAGTCCATCTGCCAGCCGGCCCGGAACGGTCCGGGCATCCTGTGCTGGGAGATCTGGTTGCGGAAGTCGGCGAAGGTGCCGACCGGGTTGCCGACGCAGGCCCGGTCATCGCCCAGCGCGTTGTTGATGGAGTTGCACACGGCGTCCACCCACTCCTTGTGCGACCCGGTGTCCGCGTTGTAGGTGATCCGCACCTGGCCGCCGGGCAGTCCGCCGCCCTCCTGGACCAGCTTCCTGGCCTCGGCGGGCCGGTACTGGCAGGCGGCGCCGCACAGGCCTGCCTGGTAGCCGCCGTCGGCGCCGAGCACGGGCGAGGTCCAGTCGGTGGCCGGGGTGCGGGTGCCCCGGAAGAGGGTCCTGGTGATCTGGGCGCGGTTGATCGCCATGGACAGGCCGGTGCGGACCTTGCGCGCGCCGTCGGTGTTCCACGCCTTGTCGTAGTACGGGAAGGCGAGGGTCTGGAGGATGCCGGCGGGGGTGTTGATGTAGCGGCCGTCGAGGTCGGAGGCGACGTTCTTGAGCTGGCCGGCCGGGATGTCGTCGGCGAGGTCGAGGTTGCCGGCCAGCACGTCGGTGTAGGCGGTGTTGCTGTCGGTGTAGACCATGAGGGTGACGCCGTCGTTGCGGGCCTTGTCGGGGCCCGGGTAGCCGTCCCACTTCTTCAGGTACATCTGGGCGCCCTTGGTGTAGGACTCCACCGTGTAGGGGCCGTTGCCGACCGGCTTGTCCAGCCAGGCCCTGTGGTGGGTGAAGAAGGCGCGGGGCAGCGGGGCGAAGGCGGCGTAGCCGAGGGTGTCGGGGAAGGTGGAGAACTTCTGGCCCAGGGTGATCGTGAAGGTGCGCGGGCCGGTGACCTTCAGGCCGGAGAGGGTGTCGGCCCGCTGGGCGCCGCTGTCGGGGTGGACCTTGTCGTAGCCCTCGATGTAGCCGAAGAAGTACGCGTTCTTCTGGTTGTTCCTCAGGCTCGCGCCGTAGTTCCAGGCGTCCACGAAGGAGCGGGCGGTGACCGGTTCGCCGTCGCTGAACCGCCAGCCGTCCTTGACGGTGACGGTGTAGGTGCGCGAGTCGGCGGTGTCGATGCGCTCGGCGAGCATGTTCTCGGCGTGGCCGGTGCGCGGGTCGTAGCGCTTGAGGCCGCGGAAGATCATGTCGAGGACCTTGCCGCCCTGCACCTCGTTGGTGTTGGACGGCTCCAGCGGGTTCTGCGGGTCGCCCCAGGAGGAGCTGAGGACGCGGCCCCCGGCGGCGCCCGTGCCGCTCGTGCAGGCGGCGAGCGGCAGCAGGGCGGCCGCCGCAGCGCCCAGGGCCCGACGCACGCGCGTACGGCCACGCATGGGCGCCTCCTGGGGTGCTCCTGGGGTGCGGTGACAGACCTGTCCTCATATCAACAGACAAGCCGCATGTCGCACGCGTGCCGCACCGTTGCGGGCCGCCGCTTGAGCCGTACGGCGCAGCGATCGTTCAGCCGCCTTCAGCCGCCTCCGGCCGCCGTCCCGTCGGGCTGTTCGGCGGCCACCAGCTCGACCTCGTAGCCGTCCGCGTCGGTGAGGTAGCCCGCGTAGTGCCGCGGTCCGCCGGCGTGCGGGTAGCGGTCGGCGAACAGGGGCGACCAGCCGTGCGCGGGCGCGTCGCGCATCAGCGCGTCCACGTCGGCGCGGGCGCCCGCGTGGAAGGCCAGGTGGTTCAGGCCGGGCCGGGTCCGGTCGTGGCCGCCCGCGCTGAGCGCGGGCGACTGTTCGAGGACCAGGTAGGTGACGCCGTGCCGCCAGCTGCGGCCGTGCTCCCACTCCTGGTACGGCACATGGCCCAGGCGGCCCAGCAGCCAGCCCCAGGAGCGGGCCGCCCGGGGCAGGTCGGGGACCCAGAGTTCGACGTGGTGCAGCATCCGCTCGCCCTTCTCGCGGCCGCCGGAAAACGCCGGTTCCCGGCGCCTTGGTGAAGACGCCGGGAACCGGAACGAGGAAACCAGGAGATCACGCCGCGCCGACGACGTCCTTCTCCTCGGCGAAGTGGCAGGCCGACTCGTGGGCCGCCGGGGTGTCCACGCCCTTGAAGCGCTCGGGCACCGCCAGGAGGGGGACCTCCTTGGCGCACTTGTCCTCGGCCTTCCAGCAGCGGGTGCGGAAGCGGCAGCCCGAGGGCGGGTTGGCCGGGGAGGGCACGTCGCCGGTGAGGATGATCCGCTCGCGGTGCGCGCGGGCCTCCGGGTCCGGCACCGGGACCGCCGACAGCAGCGCCTGGGTGTAGGGGTGCGTCGGGTGGTCGTAGATCTGCTGGTCGGTGCCGATCTCGGCCATCTTGCCGAGGTACATCACGCCGACCCGGTCGGAGATGTGCCGGACGATCGACAGGTCGTGCGCGATGAAGAGGTAGGACAGGTTGAACTCGTTCTGCAACCGCTCCATCAGGTTGATGACCTGCGCCTGCACCGACACGTCCAGCGCCGAGACCGGCTCGTCGCAGATGATGATCTCGGGGTTGAGCGCGAGACCGCGGGCGATGCCGATGCGCTGGCGCTGACCGCCGGAGAACTGGTGCGGGTAGCGGTTGATGTACTCCGGGTTGAGGCCGACGACGTCCAGCAGCTCCTGCACCTTGCGGCGCCGGTCGCCCTTGGGGGCCACCTCGGGGTGGATGTCGAAGGGCTCGCCGATGATGTCGCCCACCGTCATGCGCGGGTTGAGCGAGGTGTACGGGTCCTGGAACACCATCTGGATGTTGCGGCGCACGGCCTTCAGGGCGCGCCCGGACAGCCGGGTGATGTCCTGGCCCTTGTAGAAGATCTCGCCGGCGGTCGCCTGCTCCAGGTTCATCAGGAGCTTGGCCACCGTGGACTTGCCGCAGCCGGACTCGCCCACGATGCCCAGGGTCTCGCCCTGGTACAGGTCGAAGGAGATGCCGTCGACGGCCTTGACCGCGCCGATCTGCTTCTTGAACAGGATGCCCTGGGTCAGCGGGAAGTGCTTGACCAGGTTGCGCACCTGAAGGATCGGCTCACCGCGCTGGGCCGGGGCTTCGAGCACCTCGACCGCCTCCGTCTCGGAGGCCACCTCGACGGCTTCCACCTTGGAGACGTTCGGCGTGGCGTCGTCCTTGGGCTCTTCGTCCTTCGCGAGCTTGGTGGGCTCAGCCATGGATCGTCTCCTTCCAGAAGTGGCAGGCGGAGTGACGGCCGGGCAGCTCCGTGCCGTCCAGCTCGGTCACCGGCACCAGCGGCGGTACGTCGGTGCGGCAGACGTCCTGCGCCATGGCGCAGCGCGGGTTGAAGGCGCAGCCCGGCGGGATCGCCTGGAGGTTGGGCGGCAGGCCCTTGATCGCGTACAGCTCCTGGCCCTTGTGGTCCAGGCGCGGGATCGACTCCAGCAGGCCCTTGGTGTAGGGGTGCGCGGGCCGCTTGTACAGCTCGTGCACGGGGGCCGTCTCGACGATCCGGCCGGCGTACATGACCGCGATCTTGTCGGCGACGTCGGCGACGACGCCGAGGTCGTGCGTGATCAGGATCAGGCCCATGTTGTACTCGCGCTGCAACTCCGCGAGCAGGTCCATGACCTGGGCCTGGACCGTCACGTCGAGGGCCGTGGTCGGCTCGTCGGCGATGATCAGGTCCGGTTCCAGGGCCAGCGCCATGGCGATCATGATGCGCTGGCGCATGCCGCCGGAGAACTGGTGCGGATAGTCGCCCACCCGCTGGGCCGCGGCCGGGATGCGCACCCGGTCCATCAGCTCGATCGCCTTGGCCTTGGAGTCCTTGCGGGACATGCCCTGGTGGACGCGGAACATCTCGCCGAGCTGGAAGCCCACCGAGAGCACCGGGTTGAGCGAGGACAGCGCGTCCTGGAAGATCATCGCCATCTTGGCGCCGCGCAGCTTGCGCCGCTCGCTCTCCGGCAGGCGCAGGATGTCCTGGCCCTGGAAGAAGATCTCGCCCTTGGCGATCCGTCCGGGCGGGCTGTCGAGGATGCCCATGATCGCCTGCGCCGTGACGGACTTGCCGGAGCCCGACTCACCGAGCACGGCGAGCGTCTCGCCCGCGCTGACGCTGTAGTTGACGCCGTTGACCGCCTTGGTCACGGAGTCGCGGACCGCGAACTCGACGTGCAGGTCGCGGACTTCGAGGAGCGGTGCGGCCCCGTCCGCCCCGGCGTCAGTGGGAGCCATCTCCAGGCTGGTCATGCCGTCACCTTCATCATGCTTGGTCACTGGGGTACGACTCATGGCGGCGCCTCACCGCATCTTCGGGTCGAGCGCGTCGCGCAGACCGTTGCCCAGCAGGATGAAGCCGAGCGCGGTGATGACGATCGCGAGGCTCGGGTAGGTCCACATGAAGTCCTTGACGCCCATGAAGTTGCGGCCCGCGGAGATCATGTTGCCCCACTCGGCGACCTCCGGGTCGACGCCGACGCCCAGGTAGGACAGCGACGCCTCGGCCACGATCGCGATGCCGACGTTGCTCGTGCCGTACACCAGCACCGAGGTCAGCGAGTTGGGCAGGATGTGCTTGCGGATGATCCGGCCCTGGCCGGCGCCCAGCGCCTTGGCGGCGTGCACGAAGTCCATCTCGCGCACCGACAGGACCTGGCTGCGCAGCAGTCGGGCGAAGGTCGCCCAGGTGAAGATGCCCAGCGAGAGCACGACGGGCAGCACGCCGCGGCCCATCAGCAGGATGATGACGATGGCGCCGATCAGCAGCGGGAAGGCGAAGAAGACGTCCGCGACACGCATGATCACGGTGTCGACCCAGCGGCCGTAGTAGCCGGCCAGGGCGCCGAGGGTGACGCCGATGACCAGGGCGACCAGGATCGAGGCCATACCCACGATCACCGCGATGCGGCTGCCGTAGATGAGGCGGGAGAGCTGGTCGCGGCCGAGGGCGTCGGTGCCCAGCCAGTGGGCGCCGCCCGGCGACTGGAGGGTCTGGGTGAGGTCCTGCTTGAGCGGGTCGTGCGGCGCGAGCAGCGGGGCGAAGATCGCCACGAGGATCAGCACCGTGATGATCGCCAGACCCACCACGGCCAGCTTGTTGGCGAAGAAGCGGTGCCGGATGTCGGTCCACTGGCTGACCCTGGCGACGCTGGGTTCAGCGCCCGGGGCCGCCGGGACGGGACCGGCCGCCGTCGGCTCGCCCGTGCCCGAGACGAGTTCGGTCATTGTGTGACTCCTAGAGGGGAACGACCCTGCGGGTCAGGCAAGGCGGATACGCGGGTCGAGGGCGGCGTACAGCAGGTCGACGACCAGGTTCAGCACGACGAAGACCGCCACGCCGATCGTCACCACACCCACGATGATGGGGTTGTTGTTCTGCTGGATCGCCTGGATGAGCGCGAGACCGATGCCGTTCCAGTTGAAGATCGTCTCAGTGATGATCGCGCCGCCGAGCAGACCACCGAAGGAGATGCCCAGGTAGGTGATCACCGGGATGACCGAGTTCCGCAGGATGTGCCGGGTCAGGACCGTACGGCGCGGGAGGCCCTTGGCGACCGCCGTCTTGACGTAGTCGGCGCGCAGCACCTCCAGCATCGTGCTGCGGGCGAGCTGGGCGACGAGCGCCGCGTCGATGATGGCGAGGGTGAAGGCCGGCAGGATGATGCCCTCGAAGCTGTCGCCCGCGATGAGCGGGAACCAGTCCAGCTCGATCACGAACACGCGCTGCATGATCATGCCGAGCACGATCGAGGGCACACCGATGGCCAGGGTCGTGATGAAGGTCGCCGACACGTCCCAGATCGAGTATCTGCGCATGGCGGCCAGGACACCGACCGAGATGCCGATGACGATGTCGATGATGATCGCCGCGACCGCCAGCTTGGCGGTGTTCTCCAGCTTCGGGCCGAGGATCTCGGTGACCGGACGGCTCTGCGTGTAGTCCGTGCCGAGGTCACCGGTGACCAGCTTGCCGACGTAGGTGCCGTACTGGACCACCAGCGGCTTGTCGAGCCCGTACTGCTTGTGCAGCTGCTCGATGACCGCCGGGTCGCGCGCCTTGTCGCTGCCCGCGATCTGACCCACCGGGTCGCCCGGGAGCACGAACAGGCAGGCGAACAGAATCATCGTCGCGCCGAGCACGACGACGACCAACTGGCCCAGCCTGCGGACCACATACCTTCCCATGACTGCCTCTCTGCCTCGCTGCCTCTTCCTCAGCAGCTCCCTCGCCCCGGAATGTGGGGGTGGGGTGGGGGCGGGAACGGCGGATCACACCGCTCCCGACGGTCGTCGAGGGTCGTGGCGTCCGAACAGGCTGCTCGGACCCCACGACCCCCGGTTGCCGGATTCCGCGCGGAGCGCGGCGAACCCGTTACTTCATGCTGATCTCAGCGAGGTTCGGGTCCTCGTGGAAGTCCATCTTCAGACCGGCGTACTTCTTGGTGTTGGCGAGACGCAGCTGGGTGCGGTTCCACAGCGGGATCAGGGCCATGTCGTCCAGGGCGACCTTCTCGGCCTGCTTGTAGATCGCGTTGCGGCCGGCCTGGTCCTCGGTGCCGCGCGCCTGGCTGAGCAGGTCGTCGAACTTCTTGTTGCTGTAGCGGGCCCGGTTGTCGCCGGTGACCTTGCCGTTGGCGTCCTTGTTGATGGACGCGGTGTCCAGCAGCGGGTACAGGAAGTTGTCCGGCGTCGGGTAGTCGGCGCCCCAGGCGAAGCGGTACATGCCCGTCGCGCCCGGCTTCTGCTGGTCGGCGAGCAGCTCGGCGAACGGCTTGCCGGTCGACTTCACCTTGACGCCGAGGACGTCCTCGACCTGCTGCTTGACGGCCTGGACCCACTCCTCGTGACCGGCGCCCGTGTTGTACGCGATCTCGATGGTGGTGCCCGGCTTCAGACCGCCCTCGGCGGCGAGCTGCTTGGCCTTGGCCTTGTCCTGCTTGATGCAGGAGGTGCACAGGTCCTTCTGGTACACGTCCGTGAAGGAGGGCGGCAGGATCGTCGTCGACTTGGTGTACATGCCCTGGAAGACGCCCTTGATGATGGCGTCGCGGTCGATCGCGTAGGAGACCGCCTCACGGGCCTTGACGTTCTTGAGCGGACCGTTGTCGGTGATCGGCATGAGGTAGTTCATGCCGCTCATGTCCTGCTGGATCCACTCGCCCTGCGGGTCGTACTTGGCCTTGGCGGCCGGCAGCTGCGGGGTGGGCATACGGGCCCAGTCGTACTGGCCCGACTCGAAGCCCTGGTACTCCAGCGTGACGCCGTTGGCGGAGTTCAGGATGTCGATCTGCACCTTGTCCAGGTGGGCCTTGGTCAGGCCGTAGTCGTCGTTGCGGACGAGCGTGATCGACTTGTTGTGCTCCCACTTGCCCTGCATCTTGAACGGGCCGTTGCCGATGGGGGCTTCGTTGTACGCCTTGTTCTTCGCGTCGCCCGCGACCTTCGGGACGGGGCTGAAGACCGTGTGCGTGGTCTTGATGTAGAACTCGAAGTCCGGGGCGGACAGCTTCACCTGAAGGGTGTACGGGTCCGGGGCGCTCAGACCGGACATGGTCGTCGCCTTGCCGGACTGCGCGTCGGCGAAGCCCGCGATGCCGGCCATGTGGTACGCCACGTCGGACGCCGCCGTCTTGACCGCGACGCGGTTCCAGCCACGGATGAAGGACTCGGCGTCAACGGCCTCGCCGTTGGAGAACTTGGTGCCCTTCTTGATGGTGAAGGTCCAGGTCTTGCCGTCCTTGCTGACCTTCTTCGACGTGGCGAGCGCCGCGTCGACCTTGCCGTCGGCGGTCGGCTCGTACAGCCCCGTGAAGAGGTTGTCCGTGACCAGGGTGCCCTCGGACTCCTGGGCGTTGTACGGGTCGATGGCCACCGGCTCCGTGATGCCCATCCGGAAGGTGCCACCGGCCTTGCCGGATCCCTTGCTGCCGCCATCGTCGTCGCCGCCTCCGCAGGCGGTCGCCGCCAGAGCTATGACGATCGCACCCGCGACCCACTTGGCGCTGCTGGCACCACGCATGGGTTCCTCCTCTGAGTCCTTATGTTCACCACAAGAGGGAACACACGACATCCCACGGCCACGAAGAACGGGGAAGGTCAAGTGCACCCGCAACGCTCGTGAGTCGGCGCCTCCTGCGGCGCGTGACTCGTCGACCCGAGCTCTACGCGCCTAACTATCTGCCATCGCCTCACTGACAGACCACAGTCATTTGGTCTCGTTTCGATCACACCTGACGTCTACTTCTTCCAAAATCCGGACAAACGGTTTCGCGAAAGATGCCTGCGAAACGGACTTGTTACACAAGTATCGGAGTCCGGTGTCCGAATAGCGGACACGCTGAAGTGATATCAGTTGCGCTCGGCGACGGAGAGTGCTTCCTCGACGGCGTGAGCCGGGCAAACCGGGGCAGATGACTGCCTCAGGTCGCCCATATCCGGCCAACCGTACCGCCGCGATGTCGCGTGCGCGCCCATACATGGGGCTCACACCTGTTCCCTAGGGAAAACCCTCTATGCCCCTGTCTCCGCCCCGGCCGGCGCTCATCGCGGAGGCGACGGGTCCATAAGGCGGTCGTGATCGCGCCATATAAGAGGGAGGCCGCGCTCACTCCAGGAAGGCGGCCGCGATCACTCCCCCGGAGAACCGGGGAAAGGGACTCCGGCAGGGGCGGGAGCGGGCCGGGGGGCGTGCGCAGGCGGCACGTGCGGGGCACCCCGTACCATGGGGTGAGGCCGTGGCGTGTTTGCCCGGCAGGGCGCGTGTACCGAGGACGTACGCGCAGCCGTCCGCACACTCCGGGAGTACGCCTCACTATGGCCACGCGCCACGACATTCGAAACGTAGCCATCGTCGCCCACGTCGACCACGGCAAGACGACCATCGTCGACGGGATGCTGAAGCAGGCCGGCGCCTTCGCCGCGCACCAGCTCGACTCGGTCGACGACCGCATGATGGACTCGAACGACCTGGAGCGTGAGAAGGGCATCACGATCCTCGCCAAGAACACGGCGGTGAAGTATCACCCCAAGGACGGCGGGGACCCCATCACGATCAACATCATCGACACCCCCGGCCACGCCGACTTCGGCGGCGAGGTCGAGCGCGGTCTGTCGATGGTGGACGGCGTCGTGCTGCTCGTCGACGCCTCCGAGGGCCCGCTGCCGCAGACCCGCTTCGTGCTGCGCAAGGCCCTCCAGCAGCGACTGCCCGTCATCCTGTGCATCAACAAGACGGACCGTCCGGACTCGCGCATCGACGAGGTCGTCAACGAGACCTACGACCTCTTCCTCGACCTGGACGCCGACGAGGAGCAGATCGAGTTCCCGATCGTCTACGCCTGCGGCCGTGACGGCATCGCCTCGCTGACCAAGCCGGACAACGGCACGGTCCCGGCCGACAGCGACAGCCTGGAGCCGTTCTTCTCCACCATCCTGGAGCACATCCCGGCCCCCACCTACGACGAGGCGCTGCCGCTCCAGGCCCACGTCACCAACCTCGACGCGGACAACTTCCTCGGCCGTATCGCGCTGCTGCGCGTGGAGCAGGGCGAGCTGCGCAAGGGCCAGACGGTCGCGTGGATCAAGCGCGACGGCTCGATCAGCAACGTGCGCATCTCCGAGCTGATGATGACCGAGGCGCTCACCCGCAAGCCCGCCGAGAAGGCCGGCCCGGGCGACATCTGCGCCGTCGCCGGCATCCCCGACATCATGATCGGCGAGACGCTGGCCGACCCGGAGAACCCGGTCGCGCTGCCGCTGATCACGGTGGACGAGCCCGCGATCTCCATGACCATCGGCACCAACACCTCCCCGCTGGTCGGCCGCGGCGGCACCGGCAAGGGCGCCGACGCGAAGGCGGCCGTCAAGGACCGCAAGGTCACCGCCCGCCAGGTCAAGGACCGCCTCGACCGCGAGCTGATCGGCAACGTCTCCCTGCGCGTCCTGGACACCGAGCGTCCCGACGCCTGGGAGGTGCAGGGCCGCGGTGAGCTGGCGCTCGCCATCCTGGTCGAGCAGATGCGGCGCGAGGGCTACGAGCTGACCGTCGGCAAGCCGCAGGTCGTCACCAAGGACGTCGACGGCAAGGTCCACGAGCCGGTCGAGCGCATGACGATCGACGTGCCCGAGGAGCACATGGGCGCGGTCACGCAGCTCATGGGCGTGCGCAAGGGCCGGATGGACAACATGTCCAACCACGGCTCGGGCTGGGTGCGCATGGAGTTCGTCGTCCCCTCGCGCGGTCTGATCGGCTTCCGTACCGAGTTCCTGACCCAGACCCGCGGCACGGGCATCGGCCACTCCATCCACGAGGGCTTCGAGCCCTGGTTCGGCAGCCTGACGACCCGCAACAACGGCTCCCTGGTCGCCGACCGCTCCGGCGCCGTCACCGCCTTCGCGATGACGAACCTCCAGGAGCGCGGCGTGCTCTTCGTGGAGCCGGGCACCGAGGTGTACGAGGGCATGATCGTCGGCGAGAACTCCCGCGCCGACGACATGGACGTCAACATCACCAAGGAGAAGAAGCTCACCAACATGCGGTCGTCCTCGGCCGACTCGTTCGAGGCGATCGTCCCGCCGCGCAAGCTCTCCCTGGAGCAGTCCCTGGAGTTCTGCCGCGACGACGAGTGCGTGGAGGTGACCCCGGAGGCGGTCCGCATCCGCAAGGTCAACCTGGACGCCCGCGAGCGCGCCCGCGCCGCGAGCCGTGCCAAGCACGGCTGACGCACGGCCGTTCCCGCGTGACGCGAACGCCGCCCGGGGAGACTTCCGAGTCTCTGCGGGCGGCGTTCGCCGTGTCCGGGGGTGCTTATGGGGGTGGGGGGCTCACGGGGGCGGGGCGCTCACGGAGGGGTGGGGGGCTCACTTCGTCGCCGGTTTCGCGCCCTTGCGCAGGAAGCCCATGTCCTCGTAGACCGGCGTCTGGAAGCCGAAGGCGCCCACGTTGGCCAGGTCGGCGCGGGCGGCGACGAGCTGGGGGCGCTGGTAGAGCGGGATGGAACCGGCCGCGGCCCAGATGCGGGAGTCGGCCTTGCGGATCAGGCTGCGCTCCTCGTCCTCGTCCAGGGTGGCGATGGCCTGGTCGAAGAGCTGGTCGACCTGGTCGGTGCCGACCCGGGTGTAGTTCTGCTGGACGTTGAGGGAGCCGTCGGCGGCCGGGACCGGCTTGGCGTAGACGGGGCGGGCGTCGGTGGCCGGGTAGGCGGAGGACGGCCAGGAGTACAGGGCCAGGTCGAACTGCCCCGAGGCGATGTGGTCGCGGAAGTAGCTGTCCTCGGAGACCTTGGTGATCTCCGTGGTGATGCCGACCTTTTTCAGCATGGCCGTGATCCGGTCGGCGACCTTGCGCAGCGTGTCCGAGCCGGGGCCCGAGGGCAGCACGAAGCGGAGCGTGAGGGGCTTGCCGTCCTTGGCCAGCGGTCCGGCCACGGCGCCGGCCGGCGCGGCGGTGCCCTTGGGGGCGTAGGCGCCGGGCGCGCCGCCCTGGGTGAGGTGCTCCCTGGCGTACTGCCGGCCGTCCTGGGCGAGCTGCTGGGCGCCGCTGCCGTCCCCGGCGTGCTGCCCCGCGCGGTCCTCGGTGCTCTCCCGGCCGGCCTGGCGGCCGTGCTCGTCGCTCGCGGCGCGGCCCTTGCCGTCGCCGTTGTGCTCCACGTCGTCGTCGACGCCGACGATGTAGGTGCCGTCGCCGGCGGCGGCGTCCGGGCCGTCCCCGCCCTTGTCGCGTTCGGCGCCCGCCGCCTTGTCGCCCTTCTTCTGGTCCTTGACCGCTCCGTGCACCCAGCCGGCGTCGGTGAGCAGCGCCTGCGCCTGGGCCGCGTCCTGGCCGCCGAGCGCGTCGCTGCTGTCGGCGTAGGCGTCCTGGCCGGACAGGGCGAGGTGGCTGCCGACCGGGACGGCGGGCAGACCGAGCGGCTTGAGGACGAGGTCGGCGATCTCCTGGCGGTTCAGGGCGTGCGCCACGGCGTGCCGGACGCGTTCGTCGGCGAGCGGGCCGCCGGCGCCGTTGAGGGCGAGCTGGGTGTAGGCGGGCTCCAGCGACTTGCGGACCTTGATCCGCCGCAGTCCGTCCTGCTGCCTGAGGTAGGCGCCGAGCGTGCCGCGGCCCTTCGCCAGGGCGCCGCGCTCACGGTCGGCGGCCTCCTCGTCGGAGCCGTGCAGCAGCGCCCAGGAGCGCAGCGCCTTGGCGGCGGTGCGGCCGCCCGAGCCCGTGACCGGCGAGCTGCCCTGGCTGCCCGCCGCCCGGGCGACGCGGTCGGCGTCGGCGGGGTCGACGTCGGCCACGTCCACCGTGCCGTCGGCCAGGGCCGCGGCCCGCTTGTCGCGGGGCACCTCGTGCAGCACGATCCCGGAGAGCTTGGCGGGGTGGCCCCACCAGCGGGGGTTGCGGGCGAGGACGACGTCCTTGTCCTTGGTGTCGATCTTCTGCACGGCGAACGGCCCGGCGCTGACCTTGAGCTTCTTGCGCGCGCCGTCGTTGAAGGAGTTGGCGCTGCCGGTGACGTCCTTGGGGTACAGCGGGGAGAACAGCGACCTCCAGTCCGCGTAGGGGCGGGCGAAGGTGACGCGGACCTCCAGGTCGTTGGCGCCGCGCTCGACCTTCTCGATGCGGTCGTAGCCGGCGTTGCGCGCGGTCCAGTACGCGGAGTCCTTGCCGGACAGGGCGCGCCACTGGGCGGCGAAGTCGGCGGCGCCGATCTCGCGGCCGTCGCTCCAGACGGCCTGCTGGTTGAGCCGGTAGACGACGACCTGCTTGGGCTCGGTCTCCACCACGCGGGCGGAGTCGAGGTAGTCGGCGTCGCGCTGCGGCCGGCCGGCGGCGTCGATGCGGAACATGGCGGGCAGGACGGCCTGGGCGATCCGGGTGGTGCCCGCGTCGGCGTCCGCCTGGAAGGTGTTCAGCGTCTGCGGCATCGCGTCCACGGCCCAGCGCAGGGTGCCGCCGTCGCCGATGTCCGTCCGCTGGGCGGCGCCGATGTCCTGCCCGGCGAGCGGCTTGCTGCCCTCGTCGTCGGAGCCGCAGCCGGCCAGCAGGGGCACGGCGAGAGCGCCCGCGGCCAGGAAGGCGACCGAGCGCATGACCGCCCGTGGTCCGACACCGTCGTACGACATCCCTGCTACCTCCGAGGCCCGCTCCCCCGCCGGTGGACTTGGGTGGGGTCCGTTCACGATTGGCGGTATTTGGTGTTGATCAGATCTACGCGGATCTACGGCCCACTGAAGAGGAAAGGGTTCGCCTGGCGGGGACGACACGGCGGAGGGACCGCCGAAGGTCACTCGGGCGGAGCAGGGGGCGACCTGGGGGCGGGGAGCGGGAGGCGCGGGCGGCAAGGAGAGCCGTGGGCGCGGGCGCGGGGAGCGGGAGGCGCGGGCGCCGGGAGAGCCGTAGGCGCGGGCTCGGGGAGGCCCGTAGGTGAGGAGGTCCCGGAGGTCAGGCGGCGGGGTGGGTCGGGGACGGGTGATCGGGGGTGCCAGCGGGGGTGCGGCCGGGGCGGCGGGCCAGGGTCTGGACGCCCAGGCTGCCCATGAAGAGGCACCAGCCGATGATCGGCCACGGGCCCAGTCTGCCGCGGAACGCGCCCAGGAACAGCCACAGGACGGCGCCGACCGCGCCCATCAGCTGGGCGTACCCCCACAGCTTCGGCCGCAGGACGCGCCGCCGGGCCGGCGGCGGCATCCAGCCGGTCGTGACGGCTGCGATGCCGGCCACCACCATCATGCCGACGGCCAGCACCGCGAGGACCACGAGGATCGTGTGCATGACCGTCAGGATGGCACCCGCGCTCCCGCCGGGAACCACCGGTGCACCCCTCGGCGCGGGACCTAGCGGTGCACCCAGTCCTCGCGGTACGCGGTCCAGTCGGCCTCCGTGGCCGCGAAGTCGACGTACAGGGCGACCCCGAAGCGGGCGCGGCCGGCGTCGGTGCGGGACAGGCCGAGGCGAACGCCCCGGACGGCGGCCGGCACGGTCTCCGCGTGCGCCCAGTGGCCGAACCGGTTCTCGTGGTAGAAGGGCAGGCCCATCAGCAGCTGGGTGCCCGGCGGGGTGACCTCCAGGGCGAGCGAGGTCTGCTGCGCGACGTAGCCGCCGTACAGGCTCTGAAGCGGCTGCATGGTGTCGTACGACATCACGGCGATCTGGTCGACGCGACGGGCGACCTCGCCGAAGTACGCCTGCGACCACCACTTGGGGTGGTTGGTGAGGGTCTTCCACACCGAGTGGAAGGACGGCAGCGGGTCGATCTGGTGGGCGGCGACGGACAGCAGGGCGCCGTGCGCGCGGGTGACGGCGCGCAGGTCGTCGAGGAGGGCGAGGTAGTCGCGGTCGCCGGAGTGCAGCGGCTCCAGGTCGAAGTGGGCGCCCTGGAAACCGGCGGCCAGGACCTCGCGGGTGGAGGCCACGACGGCGGTCCGCGTCCGTTCCCGCTCCAGCCGGAGCCCGTCCGGGGACTCGGTGGCCAGCACGTCGCCGAGCCAGGCCTGCACCCGCACGCCGGGCAGCTCCCGGTGCACGGCGGCTATGAACCAGCTCGCCTTCGGGTACACCGCCTTGGGCAGCGTTCCGTCGTGCTCCAGCGGGCCCGTGTGCACGTACAGGTCGTGGATGCCGGTCGGGCGCAGCCGCTCGGCCAGGGCCGCCACGTCGGCGGCGGACTTGCGCCCGTCCACCCAGGCGTGCCCGAGCCAGATCGCGTCCTGCCCCCTGGTGTACGTCCCGTCGGCGGGGTCCCCCGTGTAGTTCACCCGCAGCGCGGCCTCGGCGACGAGCAACGGCACGACCAGCACCAGCACCAGCGCGAACACCCCCCGCCGCACCCACCGGCCCCACCGCCTACGCCCACCGGCCGCACCCCCGGCCCTCTGCCGCCCGCCTCCACCTGGCGGCGCCTCCTGCCCTGGGCCGGCATCCGGGTCTCCGTCGGGGGCGGGGGCGGGGGTGGTGACCGGGCCGGCGTCCGGAGCCACAGCCGGGCCGGCGGCCGGAGCCGCAGCCGGACCGGAGGCTGGAGCCACGCCCGGCTCCGCGGCCGGACCGGAGGCTGGAGCCGTGCCCGGCTCCGCGGCCGGACCGGAGGCTGGAGCCGTGCCCGGCTCCGCGGCCGGGCCGGGGGGCGGAGTCGCGTTCGGCTCCTCGACGGGGTCGGCGGCCGGGACCGGGCCGTGTCGCCGCGGGGAGGGGCCCGGGTCCGCGCCGGGTCCCGGAGCCGTACCCGAGTCCGCAGGAGGGGTCGGGGTTGTGCGGCGCTCCGGCTCCGGGGCCGGGGGCGACGCCTCGGCCGGTTCCGGAGGCGGCGTCGTGGGCGGTGTCCGCGGGGGCGGGTCCGGTGTTCCGTTCGGTGGGGGTTTCATTCCCGTCGCCTTCCTCCCGTGTCGGCCTGGACCGTCCGCGCCGTCACCGGTCGCGGGGCCGCCCGGGCGGTCATACGCTCCCGAATGTGACGTCCTCCCCGCCCCCGGCGCCCCGGCAGCGGCGCGCCGCTCCGCGCTGGCCGGCGCGGGTGACGTGCGCCGTGTTGCTGGTGGGGCCGACGCTTCCGGTGATGACGATCAACACCGGCACCGCGGTTGCAGCCGCCGCGGTGCCCCGGGCCGGCCCGCAGGACGAGACGTCGGACACCGCCCTGGTCCTGCCGCTCGTGGCGCTCGGCGCGGCGGGCGTCCTCACCGGGTACGGCTGCCTGCGGCGCGCCCGCCGCGCCCGGGCCCGTACCGCCCCGGCCGGCGGCCCCGCCCCGCCGTCGTACGGACCGGCGCCGCGAGCCGGGCTCGACAGGCAGGCCCGGGACCGCCTCGTGGCGGCCGACGACTGCGTGCGGACCTCCCGCGAGGAACTCGCCTTCGCGGCGGCCGAGTTCGACGCCGAGGCCGTCGAGCCGTACGCGCGCGCCGTACGGCAGGCCGAGACCGAACTCGCCGCCGCCTTCGCGCTGCGCCGCCGCTACGACCACGGCGTCCCCGCGGACCCGGCGGCCCGGCGGCAGGCGCTGGCCGGCATGGTCGGACGATGTGAGGAGGCGGGCCGGCTGCTGGACGCCGTGGCCGACGGGTTCGACGAGCTGCGCGGCCTGGACCGCGGGGCGGACGCGCTGGGCGCGGCGCTGGAACCGGTGGAGGCGCGGTTCCGCGAACTGGCGGCCCGGACGCCGACGACGCAGGCGCGGCTGGCCGCGCTCGCCGCGCGCTACGCCCCCACCGCGACCGAGCACACCGCAGGCCACGTGGAACAGGCCAAGGACCGGCTCGTGTTCGCCGCCCTCCGCCTCAACCAGGGTCGCCAGGCGAGCGATTCGGGCCGCGTCTCCGCCGCCGTCGCCCATCTGCGCGCCGCCGAGGGCGCGGTGGCGCAGGCGGCCGTGTTCCTGGACGGCGTCGACCGCCTCGCCGCCGTACTGGACGAGGCCGCCGCGCTCGTCCCCGCCGCGCTCACCGGAGCGGAGGCGGAACGGGCCGGGGCGGCCGACCGGCTCCCGGACGTACCGCCCGGCGAGGTGCGCGCCCGCCTGCTGCACGCCGACGCGGTACTGGCCTCCGTACGAGGCGAGTTGGCCCCCGGGCCGGGGGATGCGGCCACCGGGCGGCCGTACGAACCGGTGGACCTGCTGCGCCGGATCGTCCGGGCGGCCGCGCCGCTCGCCCTGGGCCGCACCGGTGTGCTGTCCGCCGCCGCCCTGCTCACCGCCCGCTGCGCCACCGACGCCGCGGCCGGCTTCGTCACCACCCACCGGGGCGCGGTGGGCGCCGCGCCCCGCACCCTGCTCGCCGAGGCGCGGCGCCTCCTCGCCTCCCCGGCCCCCGCCGACCACCTGCGCGCCGACGAGCTGGCCCGCGAGGCCCTGGCGGCGGCCGAGCAGGCCGTCCGCGCCCACGGCAACCCGTACGCCGAGGCAGACACCCGGGTGAGCGGCACCGCCGGAGCGGTCCTCGGCGGCATCCTGCTCCCCGTCGGCCTGCCCACCGGCGTCCCCCCGGCCTTCGGCGGCCCCGCGACCCGGACCCGGCGCACCGCGTCCGCTGCCTGAGACCGACCGACGACGCGAGCGGGCGGCGACGCGGCCGGGCGGCAGCGCGAGCGGGTCGTGGCCCGGCGCGGCCGGGCGGCGGCGCGGGCGGCCGGGCAGCGACACGGGCGGCCGGGCAGCGACACGGGCGGCCAGCAGCGCAGGCGGGCCGCAGCGCGGGCGGGCAGTGACACGGGGCGCGGGTCGCGACGCGTGCGGCCAGCAGCGCAAGCGGGTCGCGACGCAGGCGCGCGGCAGCGCAGGCAGGTCGCAGCGCGGGCGGGCAGTAACACGGGCCGTGGGGCTAACAGCGCAGGCAGGCGGCCAGCAGCGCAGGCAGGTCGCGGCACGGACGGGCAGCAGCGCGGCCGGGCGGGCAGTGACACGGGCGGCCAGCAGCGCAGGCAGGTCGCGGCGCGGGCAGGCAGTGACACGGGGCGGGCGGGTCGCAACGTGGGCGGCCAGCCGCGCAGGCGTGCAGCAGCGCAGGCGGCCAGCAGCGTAGGCAGGTCGCGGCGCAGGTGGGCAGTAGCGCGGGGCGGGTGGGTCAGAACAGGCTCAGCAGGGCCTCCGCCGGGTCCATCAGGCCGTTCTCGCCGTCGGGCAGCGGGAGTTCGAACCACACCGTCTTGCCGCGCGGGGTGCGCCGTGAGCCCCAGGCGGCGCTGAGCAGGCCGACCAGCTGGAGGCCGCGGCCGCCCTCGTCGGTGTCGCGGGCGCGGCGGCGGCGCGGCTGCACCAGCCCGGAGTCCCACACCTCGCACACCAGTGTGCGGTCCAGCAGCAGCCGGAGCCTGATCTCGCCCTCGCCGTAGCGCAGGGCGTTGGTGACCAGTTCGCTGACCAGGAGTTCGGCGGTGTCGACCAGCGGTTCCAGGTCCCAGGCGAGCAGCTGGGAGCGGGCGTACTCACGGGCGCGGCCGACGCTGCGGGGCTCGCGCGGCAGGGTCCAGTCGCCGACGGACTCGGCGGGCAGCCCCTGCACCCGGGCCATCAGCAGCGCGATGTCGTCCTCGCCGTGGTGGCTGCCGAGGGTGTTGAGGACGTGGTCGCAGACGTCCTCCAGTGGCCGGTTCTGGTCGGTGAGCGCCCCGACGAACGCCTGGAGACCCTCGTCCAGCGGGTGGTCGCGGGACTCGACCAGGCCGTCGGTGTAGAGGGCGAGCAGCGCGCCCTCGGGGAGTTCGACCTCGACCTCCTCGAAGGGCTCGCCGCCGACGCCGAGCGGCAGCCCGGGCGGCACGTCCAGCATCAGCGCGCTCTCGCCGGGTTCGACCAGGACCGGCGGCAGGTGGCCGGCGTTGGCGAAGGTGCACCTGCGGGTGACGGAGTCGTAGACGGCGTAGACGCAGGTGGCGAGGTAGACCTCGGAGAGGTCGGCCTCGCGGGGGCGGCGGGCCGCCCGGGTGGCCTGCTGGATACCTCCGGGCGCGCCGAGGCCGCGGGCGATCTCGTCCAACTGGGAGAGCACTTCGGCGGGTTCGAGGTCGAGCAGGGCGAGGGTGCGCACGGCGGTGCGCAGTTCGCCCATCGCGACGGCGGCGCGCAGGCCGCGGCCCATGACGTCGCCGACGACCAGCGCGGTGCGGTGTCCCGGCAGTTCGATGACGTCGAACCAGTCGCCGCCGACCTCGCTGGGCCGGCCGGTGGCCGCGTTGCCGGGCAGGTAGCGGCAGGCGATGTCGAGCCCGGACGCCTCCGGGTCGCCGGGCGGGAGCAGGGACCGCTGGAGGATCAGCGCCCGCTCGTGCTCGCGCCGGTAGAGGCGGGCGTTGTCGATGCAGACGGCGGCGCGGGCGGCGAGTTCCACGGCGAGGTCGCGGTCCCGGTCGCCGAACGGTTCGCTGCCCTTGGTCCGCGCGAACTGCGCCAGCCCGACGACGGTGTCGTGGGCGACCATCGGGACGGCGAGCGTGGACTGCACCAGGCCGCCCTCCTCGCCGGGCACGAGTTGCGGGCGGGCGGTGCGCAGGGCGTCGGCGCAGCGGGAGTTGAAGGCGAAGTGGTGGACGGCGCCGACCTCCACGTACGCGCCGGAGCCGGGGAAGGGCGCCCCGGAGACGGCGCTGGCGAAGGCGACGCGGCGCAGTTCGGCGCTGCCGTCGGCGAGTCCGGGCGGCGCCTCGTCGCCGGCCAGCAGGCCCTGGTAGAGGTCGACGGTGGCCAGGTCGCAGAAGCCGGGGACCACGACGTCGAGCAGTTCGCGGGCGGTGGTCTCCAGGTCCAGGGAGTTGCCGATGCGGGCGCCGGCCTCGTTGAGCAGGGCGAGGTTGCGCCGGGCGGCGGCGGCCTCGCGGGCGGCGGCGCGGCGGGCGGTGATGTCGGTGCCGAGCCAGGCGATGCCGATGGGGCGGCCGGTGCCGCTGTGCACGCGGTAGAGGTTGATGGACCAGTGGCGCCGCTCGTCGGAGCCGGGCACGAACCCGGTGACGTGCATGTCGGTGATGGAGTCGCCGGTCTCCAGGACCCGGCGCAGGATGGCCGTGACCCGTTCGCCCTCGGCGCGCGGCAGGTAGTCGGGGACGCCCTTGCCGCGGTGGTCGTCGGGGCGGCCGCCGAAGATGGAGGCGAACCGCTGGTTGGCGCGGCGGATCCGGAGGTCGGGGTCCAGCAGCAGGAAACCGAACGGCGATTGGCCGAAAATCGCCTGCGAGGCGGCGAGGTCGGTCTCGATGCTGCGCAGGGTGCGGACGTCGACGACGATGCAGACGGCGGCCTTGTCGCCCTCCGCGGTGCGGGTCGGCATGACGTACACCTCGGCGAGCCCGCGCACCACGCGCGGCCCGGGGCCGCGGACGGGGCCGCCGAGGTCGTCGCCCGCCGCGCCGTCGCCGGGCGCGCGGCCGGCCGGGACCGGCAGGCGGAAGGGGACCACACCGGTCCATTCCCGTCCGTCGAGGATCTCGGCCATCTTGCGCTGGCCCTGTTCGCGCAGATCGGAGTCGATGAACGCGTCGATGGGGTCCATGCCGACGGCACGCTCGGCCGGGATCCCGAACAACTGCTCGGCGCGCAGGCTCCACTGGTCCACATGACCGTCGGGGCCGATGGAGAACGAGGCGACCTTGATGTAGTCGTAGATGGAGCCGGGCGGGTTGCTCTGCCACATCGCGTCCACGGGCGGCGCCCCTTCGTGGGAGCCCTCGCCCGTGGACCTCTTCATCGCGCCGTCCGACGGGTCCTCGGACTCCGTGGCCTTCGCTGGTATCTCGCTCACGCGAACCGTCCCCTCCAGCTCACCGCATCCGGCACCGGTCACCGGAGGCGGCTGCCCGCAGTATCCAGCACTACGGCGCCGCGCGACACGGTGTTCACGATCACAGGACCATCCCGATGCGTTTCGGTCCGGCCTGCGACAACACACCAGTCTTCTAACCAGGCGACAGCCCGTCGAACCCCGTGGCGGTCAATCGTCATCGCCGACCGTCACCGGCGGCGGTCCCGGACGGCCCGTACGGGCGGGAATCGCCGCACTCCGGTCGGGGACGGCCGTCCGGCGGTCGGCGACGATCATCACGGTCCGTCACGTACGGCCCTCGTGCCCGTCGGGCACCGCCAGTTCGAACCAGACGGTCTTGCCGGCCTCGGCGGGGCGGGTGCCCCAGCGGCGGGAGGAGGACGCCACCAGCTGCAGGCCGCGTCCGCTCTCGTCGTCGGGGCGGGCGGCGCGTTCGCGGGGCGGGTCGGGCAGCGGGTCGGAGACCTCGACCAGCAGCACGTCCGGCAGTCCGGCCGGACGCACCAGGCGCAGGCCGATCGGTCCGGTGGCGTGCCGCAGGGAGTTGGTGACCAGTTCGCTCACCAGCAGGACGGCGGTGTCGCCGACGCTGTCCAGTTCCCAGGTGCGCAACTGGCCGCGGACGGCGGCGCGCGCCGTGCGCACCGCGCCGGGGTCCGCGGGGAACGTCCACTCGGCGCAGTCGCCTTCGGTGTCGATCACGCCGATCACTTCCCAGGACAGGGAGCCCATCACGTCCCATTTCATACGATTAACTGCCCCCTACCCGGTATCCCGCCCGCAGTACCGTCCGGCGCCGTCCCCTAACGCCTGCGGCGCCTCCCTGTGCTGCGAACGGCGCACAGGAGGGGCTGGACCGAGGGGACGCGGCGGCCCGGCGGCTTCAGCCGGGCGCGGGGTCAGGCGTCCCCGGCCGCGGGCGGCGGGGCTGCCGGGAGACGGGCGAGGGCGGCGCGCACCGCGGGGACGTCCTGGTCGAGCCAGGGGACGGACCAGACCTCGGCCGGCGCCAGCCAGCGCAGTTCGTCGTGGTCCTGAAGGGCTTTCGGGGCGGCGGAGCCGGGGCACAGGCGCGCGGTCCACACCCGCAGTTCGTAGGGCGGCCGCAGCGGCCAGCTGCCCGGAACCCGCTCGGCGACCTCGGCGTCGACGCCGAGTTCCTCGCGCAGTTCGCGGACGAGGGCGGCCTCGGGGCGCTCGCCGGGCTCGACCTTCCCGCCGGGCAGCTCCCACCGGCCGGCCAGCTCGGGCGGGGCGCTGCGGCGCGCGGCGAGCAGCCGCCCGCCGTCCACCAGGGCGGCCCCCACCACCACGATCCGTTCACTCATGCGCCGGAGCCTACGGGAGCACGCCCCGGCTCGGCGCCGCGGCCAGCTCGGAGCGGCACCGCTCACCCGCGGAAAAGCGGAACGTCGGGGTCAGCCGCCGCCGGCCGTCCCGCCGTCCTCCAGACACTCCACCCAATACAGCTGCTTGTGGCCGCGGCTGTCGAGGCTGTCGGCGATCTCCTCGGCCTCCGCGCGGGTGGCGTACCTGCCCACGCGGTAGCGATTGCCGTTGTCGTCCTGCCGGACGACGAGCCAGGGAAGAGTGATCGTGCTGTCGTTCATCCCGCCCCACTGCTCCTTCCCGCCCCGGTGCGCCTTCGCGCTCCGGAGCCCGCGCCCGCGATCGGCGTCCGCCCCCGCGTCGCGCGCCGCACGTCGAGGGAAACCGCAGTTCGCATATGCCCGAGCCTACGCCCTACCTTTACGCAGCGAACACGGCTTTTCACAAAGAGGTAGCCAACCGGCCAGTAACCCAGGGGCGCACACAGCTGAACGCGCCGCATCTGGCGTGGGTGTGTGATGTACGGGACGCACCGCACGGGACGGGGTCGACCTGGGAGAACGGCCGGAATACAGCGCCGGTCCGGCGCCCGGGAGCCGGGCGGGGCAGGCCGTGACCGCCCGAGGGGGCGCGCACCAGCGCACGCGCCGCCCCGGCGGTCCGACCCCGCGGCCGGGGCGCGGTTACTTGACGGGCAGGTGGTAGGCCACCCGGTAACGATCGGCGGGGATCACCACGTCGGCCGTCTCCACGGCCCGGCCGGAGGCGTAGAAGGTGCGCTGGACGACCACGACGACATGGCCGGGGACGCCCCCGAGGGTGTGCAGTTCCTCGGCGAGGCCGGGCCGGGCGCCGACCTCCTCGGTGACGTTGTCCACGACGACGTCGATGGCGCGCATCCGCTCCACCACGCCCATGCCGCCCAGCGGCCCCTCCTCGGGCAGCATCACCGGCGTACGGCCGGTGAGGGCGAGCGGCTCCCAGGAGGTGGAGAGCATCATCGCCTCGCCCGCGTCCCGGTAGACGTACTTCGTGCGCATCACACGGTCGCCGGGCTTGATGCCGAGCCGCTCCGCGATGACGCCGCCGGCCTCGGTCTGCGCGCTCCGGGACTCCCAGGTGCCGCGCGCCTCGACCGCCGCCTGCTCCTGCCGGAACGGGGTCGCCCCGCCGGCCGGCCGGAATCCGGAGCGGGCCACCCGGCGCGGCACGGGCCGCTCGCGCACGTAGGTCCCGGAGCCGGAGCGGCCCTCGACCAGGCCCTCCGCCATCAGCACCTTGCGCGCCTCCAGGGCGACGGTGTCCGAGACGCCGTACTCCTCCCGGATCCTCGCCTGGGAAGGCAGTCGGGTGTGCGGCGGCAGCTGACCGTCGACGATCTTTTTGCGGAGGTCACCCGCGACACGCAGATACGCCGGCTGCTCACCGAAAGTCACTGGCCACTCCCATCAGGTTCTACAGACAGCAACAGCCTGGCAACCGTAGGTTGTAACTTGCAAGCAAAGGCCAGAGAATCACTCGATGTGATGACGTCCGCCGACGGCGGGCCTTACCCAGGCGGTTCCTCCCCGCTATGACGCCCGTCACACCTCGGCCGCCCCGCACCGCCCCGGCCCCATCCCGGCTTCACCCCGGCTCCAGCCCGGCTCTCTTCCGGCCACCCCCGCTCCGGACCCGGCCTTCCGCACCGCCGCACCACCCGGAACCGCGCGTCCGGTGACCGGGGACGCGCGGCCGTCCGGGGCTTAACCTGCGATCATGACACCTCTGCCGGACCGCTACTGCCCCACCGACGGCGTCCGCATCCCCGGCGCCTCGCTGGCCTGGTGCTGCCCCTCCTGCCACGGCCCCCTGGACCTCGACTTCGCGCCCACCCCGGCGCCCCTGAAGTCCCTCACCGGACGCGTCAACTCCCTGTGGCGGTACGCCGAGACGCTGCCGCTGGCCGCGCCCACGGTCTCGCTCGGCGAGGGCCGCACCCCGCTGGCGCCGCTGACGGACGAGATCTCGGCCAAGCTCGACTACCTGATGCCGACGCTGTCCTTCAAGGACCGGGGCGCGGTGCTGCTGGCCGAACTCGCGCTGCGCGCCGAGCCCCGCCGGGTGGTCGCCGACAGCAGCGGCAACGCGGGCACCTCGGTGGCGGCGTACTGCGCCCGCGGACGGCTGCCCTGCACGGTGTACGTACCACTGGGTACAGCCACGAAGAAGCTGGAGCAGATCGAGGCGCACGGGGCGCGGGTGGAGGTGGTGGACGGCGGCCGCGAGGCGGCGGCGGCCGCGGCCCGGCGGGCGGCGGACGCACCGGACACCTTCTACGCCTCGCACGTCTACAACCCCTACTTCCTGCACGGCACCAAGACCTACGTCCACGAGCTGTGGGAGGACCTCGGCGGGCGCCTGCCCGACGTCCTCGTCCTGCCGGTGGGCAACGGCACCCTGCTGCTCGGCGCGGCCCTGGCCATCGCCGAGCTGTACGGGGCCGGGCTGCTGGACCGGCGCCCGGCGCTGTGGGCGGTGCAGGCGGCGGCGGTCGCGCCGCTGGCCGAGGCGTTCGCCCAGGGCGCCGACGACCTCACCGGGACGACTGCCGTCTCACCCACCCTCGCCGAGGGCATCGCCATCCCGCGCCCGCCCCGCGCCCGCCAGATCCTGCGCGCGGTACGCGACTCGGGCGGCACCTTCCTGACGGTGACCGAGGACCAGATCCGCCACGCCCAGCTGGACCTGGCCTCGCGCGGCCTGTTCGTGGAGTCGACCGGCGTGGCCTGCTGGGCCGCCGTACGGGAGGGCGCCCTGGCCGGGAAGTCGGCGGTGGTGCCGCTGTGCGGGGCCGGCCTGAAGTCGGGCCTCGCCCGCGCGTAGCACCTCCCGGGGCGCGTTCGGCTCGGGAGGGCGCGCGGCTCAGTCCTCGAACGCGGTGGCGCGGCCGCGCTTCTCCCAGGCGGCGACCTCGGCGCGCACCTGGTCGAGATGGCCGAGGACGGCGGTGACCGCGTCGTCGCCCAGCGGCAGCCGCAGCGGGGTGTCCGGCGCGTCCAGGGCGGCCAGGACGAGCGCCGCCGCCTTCGCGGGGTCGCCCGGCTGGCCGCCGTCGCCGCCCGCCACCGCGGCGCGGGTCCCGGCCACCTTGGCGTACACGCCGCTGTCCGCGCTGACCCCGGCCCGGCCCGTGCCGAACAGCGAGGTGCGGAAGGCCCCCGGCTCCACGATCAGCACCTTCACGCCGTACTCCTCGACCTCGTCCGCGAGCGCCTCCGACAGTCCCTCCAGGGCGAACTTCGTCGCGCTGTAGGCCGCGAAGCCCGCGAAGGACAGCTGCCCGCCCATGCTGCTCATCTGCACGATCGCCCCCGAGCGCCGCGCGCGCATGGACGGCAGCACCGCGCGGGTCAGCGCCGCCGGACCGAACACGTGCACGTCGAACAGATCGCGCAGCTCCTGCTCGGTGGTCTCCTCGAACGCCCCCACATGGGTGCGGCCCGCGTTGTTGACCAGGACGTCGATCCGCCCGTGCCGGGCCAGCACGTCCCGTACGGCGGTCTCGGCGGCGGCCGTGTCGGTCACGTCCAGGCGCAGCGCCTCCACCTGGTCGGGGTGGGCGGCCACCAGGTCGTCCAGGTCTTCGGTGCGCCGGACGGCGCCCACCACCACGTCACCGGCGGCGAGGGCGGCCTCGGTGATCGCCCGTCCGAAACCGCTGCTCGCGCCGGTGATCAGCCACACCTTGTTCATGACCCCTCCTGGAGGCTCTCGTGCTCTCGTGGTCGCGTCGTCGGGCTCAACTCTGCGGCCGGCGGGGGTGGTCCGTCCAAGACCCGGTGTGATAACCGATGGCTATGACGACGGACGTGCACCTACGGGAGCTGCGCTACTTCGCCACGGTGGCCGAGGAGCTGCACTTCACCCGCGCGGCGCAGCGGCTGTACGTGTCCCAGCCCGCGCTGAGCAAGCAGATCCGCGCGCTGGAGCGGCAGTTGGGCGTGGAGCTGTTCCGGCGCACCCCGCGGGGCACGGCGCTCACCGAGGCGGGCGCGGCGCTGCTGCCGCACGCGCGCCGGGTGCTGGCCGACTGGGACGGCGGCGCGGCTGCGGTGGCCGAGGCCAGGGCGGCCCAGCGGGGCACGCTGGTGGTGGGGATGAGCACCAGCCCCGGACGCGGCGGGCTGCTGCCGGCGATCCGGTCCCGGTTCACGGCCGCCGAGCCCGAGGCGTCGGTGCGGTTGCGCCAGGCGAGCTGGGACGACCCGACGGCGGGCCTGGCGGACGGCACGGCGGACGTCGCCTTCGTGTGGCTGCCGCTGCCCGGCGCCGGGGACTACGACTGGACGGTGGTCGCCGAGGAACCGCGGCTGGTGGCGCTGGCGGACACGCATCCGCTGGCCGCCCGCGCGGAGATCGACTTCGCCGACCTGGCCGCCGAGCCGTTCCTCGCGCTGCCCCGGACCGCCGGCCCGCTGCGCGACCACTGGCTCGCCCTGGACGCCCGCGGCGGCGCCGAGCCCGTGATCGGCGCCGAGGTGGCGAGCACCGAGGAGACGTACGAGGCGCTGGTGGCGGGGCTCGGCGTGGTTCTGGTCGCGGCCGGCAACGTCCCGCTGATCAGCCTCGGCGGGGTGAGCGCCCGGCCGGTGCGCGGTCTGGGACCGAGCCGGTACGCGCTGGCCTGGCGCCGCGAGCACGCCCGGCGGCCGCTGGTGCGGGCGTACGCGGAGGCCTGCCGGCTGGCCACGGACGGCAGGTGACCGCTCCACCGGGCCCGGCACCCCCGCCCCGGAGGGCCTCGGTCCTGGTACCGCAGTCCTGGTACCGCATCAGGAAGGCCCCGCCGAACCGGCGGGGCCTTCCTGTCCGCCCCGCGCCGAGGACCGGCTGGGGGAGCCGGACCCTCGGGCGAGGGGAGGTCAGAACTCGTCGGCGCCGTTGCGCAGTTCTTCCGTCCAGTAGCCGGTCTTGGCGACCGCCTCGTCGACCGCGAGTCCGCCGGCCGGGGCCTTCACGTCGACGCTGCCCTCGGCCGGGCCGTCGGGGGCGAAGAGGTTGACGGTGAAGGAGGTGACGACCTTGTTGTCCTCGTGCACGCCGCCGTTGGCGATCCGGACGTTGGCGTACGCCGGGGCGCCCGGCGCCAGGACGACCGGCGCCTCGGGCTTGCTCTTGGCGACCGCCGGGATGTCCTTGGCGGTCTGGATCGGGCCGAAGGCGATCAGCGGGTACTGGAGCAGGCGGCAGGAGTGGCCGGAGATGTTCTTCGCGGTCAGCACCACGTGTTCGGTGGGCGTCTCGTCGGCCTTCTGCACCGTGATCCGCACGTCGCCGTAGGCGCAGGCGGGGGCGGACGCGGAGGACTTGCCGGAGCCGTCGGAGCCGCCCGCGGCGGTGCCGCTGCCGCCGGCCTTGCTCTTGACCGCGGTCTGCGCGGCGGTCCCGCCCTTGGCCGTGCCGGAGCCGTCGGAGGCGGCGCCGTCGCTCTTCGCGCCGCCGTCGCTCTTCGAGGTGGCGTCGGGCTTGACGGCGGTGGCGTTCCGCGACGACGCGGCGGCGCCCTCGTCCTTGGTGCCGGTCCCGTCGCCGCCGCCGCACGCGGTCAGGCCCAGCGAGAGGGCGGCGACGGCCGCGGCGGCCAGGACGGTGTGCTTGCGGTGGTCGCGCGTGGTGGTTCGCATGGTGATGCGCATGGTGGTTCTCCCCCGTGGCGGTGGTGAAGCGGTCGTGGCCGGCACCGTTTCCTGATGCCGGCCACCAGCTTCCGCACCGCCGCTGGCGTCCCGCTTACGTCCCGCTAACGCCCCGCTGCCAGCCGGGACAGCAGCTGCGCGGCCCGCTCCGAGCCCTCGGTGAAACCGGCCGCGTCGGCGGCCCGGGTGGCCGAGCGGAACTGGTCGGCGGCCTCCGCGACCCGGCCGAGCCCGGCCAGCGCCTCCCCGCGCAGGATCTGGAGTTCGGCCCGGCCGACCGCGGCGTGCGGCGAGACGAGTGGGGCGGCGCGCGCGGTGTGCGCGAGGGCCGCCGCGTACTGGCCGGAGGTCAGGCAGTGCCGGGCCAGGTGCTGGAGGGCCAGGACCTGGGTGGCGGGGTGGCCGGTGCGGTCGGCGAGGGCGACCGCCCGGGACATCAGCTCCCCGGCCCGCCCGGTCTGCCCCATGCCGCCCAGGACGGCGCCGAGGTTGACGTGGGCGATCGCCTCGCTGATCGCGTCACCGGCGCCGGCCGCCAGCGCGGGCGCCCGCTCCAGGTGGACCAGGGCCTCGGTGTCGCGGCCCTCCTCGTGCAGGATCCAGCCGAGCAGCGCGCAGGTGCGCGACTGCGCGTCCAGGTCGCCCACGTGTTCGGCCGAGGCGAGGCCGGCCTCCAGCAGCGGGGTCCAGCCGTCGGTGATCCGCCACAGCATCAACGGCCACTGCACCAGCGCCAGTCGCCAGGCCCGGTCGTGCAGGCCCAGGGCCGCGGCCGCGGCGACCGCACCCTCCAGCGCGGGGCGCTCCGCCTCGTACCAGGCGAACGCTGCGGACCGGTCCTCGAACTCCCGTGTGGAGGCCGGGCGATGGGCGTCGGCGGGCAGCGAGTAGCAGGGCTGGGAGCCGGGTTCGGCGGCCGCGTCGGCGGCCAGGCCCGTGTAGAGGTAGTGGTCCAGGAGGCGGCGCAGGCCCTCCGGGTCGGCCTGCGGGGCGAGGTGGCGCGCGTACAGCCGGACCAGGTCGTGGGGCGTCCAGCGGCCGGGCACGGACTCGGTGAGCAGATGGGCGGCGGCCAGCCGGTCCAGATCGGCGGAGGCCTGCGCGGGGGTGGTGCCGGCGAGCGCGCTCGCCGCGAACCGGTCCAGGTCGGAGCCGGTGTGCAGGCCGAGCGCGCGGAACATCCGGGCGGCGGGCTCGGGCAGTTGCTGCACGGTCAGGCGCAGAGCCGCGGAGACGCCGGTGTCCTCGACGTTCAGCAGCGCCAGCCGGCCCTGCTCGTCGGCGAGTTCGTGCCCCATCGCGGCCAGGGTCCACTGCGGCCGGCCGGCCAGCCGGGCGGCGGTCACCCGCAGGGCGAGCGGCAGTCCGTCGCACAGCCCGGCCAGCCGCTCGGCCGCCGCGGGTTCGGCGGCGACGCGGTCCTCGCCCAGCACGCTGGCCAGCAGCGCCGCCGAGTCCGCCGCCGGGAGGTGTCCGAGCGGCACCGGGCGGGCCGCGTCGGAGGCGACCAGGCCGCCGAGCCGATCCCGGCTGGTGACCAGCGTGGCGCAGTGGTCGCCGCCGGGCAGCAGCGGGCGGACCTGTTCGGAGGAGCGGGCGTTGTCGAGGACGACGAGCAGCCTGCGGCCCTCGGTCAGCGACCGGAACAGCGCCCCGCGCGCGGCGGCGGTCTCCGGGACGCGCGGCGCGGGCACGCCGAGGGCGAGCAGGAACTCCCGCAGCACGGTCCCGGCGTCGGGCGCCGGGGTGTCGCTGAAGCCGCGCAGATCGGCGAAGAGACGGCCGTCGGGGAAGTCGGCGCGCCGCTGGTAGGCCCAGTGCAGGGCGAACGCCGTCTTGCCGACCCCGGCCGGCCCGGTGACCAGGCAGACCGGCGCGTCGGCGCCGTCCACGGCCGCCGTGAGCGCGGCCAGTTCGGCCCGCCGCCCGGTGAAGCCGCGCGGCGGGCGGGGCAGCAGCTCGGGTACGGACGTCTCGGCGGCCGGCGGGGCCTGCGGGGCGGGCGTCACGGCGGACTCGGCGGGCTCGGCGGCCTTGAGCAGGGTGGCGTAGGCGTCGGTCAGGGCGTCGCCGGGGTCGACGCCGAGTTCCTCGCTGAGCAGCCGGCGGGTGCGGTGGTACCAGTTGAGGGCGTCCGACTGCCGCCCGGACCGGCCCAGCGCCAGCATCAGCGCGGCGGCCAGCGACTCGCGCAGCGGGTGCGCCACGGCCTCGGTGCGCAGGACGGCGGCGGCCCGGCCGTGCTCGCCGAGCTGCCCGTACGCCTGTGCCAGCGCCTCCACGGCGGACAGCCGCAGGTCCTCCAGACCGGCCGCCGCCGCCTCCAGCGGACCGCTGCGCACGGTCCCGGTGAGCGCGGGCCCCTGCCAGCAGGCCAGCGCCTCGCGCAGCATCCGCACGGTGTCGGCGGGCCGGCGCTGCACCCGGGCGAGGCCGACCAGCTCCTCGAAGCGGTGCGCGTCCGCCAGCGACTCGGGCATCTGGAGTTCGTACGCCGCCCCGTGGGTGGCCAGCTCGACGCCGTACTCCCGCGCACCGTGCTCGGCGAGCAGGGCGCGCAGCCGGGAGACGTGGCCCTGGACCACCGTCTTGAAGTGGAGCGGCGGCTCGTGCTCCCACAGGGCCTCGGTGAGCCGGTCGACGCTCACCGGGGTGTTGGGCCGCAGCAGCAGCACGGCCAGCAGCGTCGCCCGCTTGACGGGACCGAGCGGCACGTCCCCGCTCTCCGTGACCACCGCCACGGACCCGAGCAACCGGAACTCCACGTCCTGCCTCCCCGATGAGCGCCCCAGTCCCGAGCTGAGGATACGCGGAGTAATCGCGGCCTGTGGCGGGGGTGCGGCGGGGCGGCGGCGGTGCGGCGGCGGGGGCGGGGCTCACTCAGTCGGCGTGAGGGCGGAAGCGGCGGGGCTCACTCGGTCGCGTGAAGGTGGAAGGAGCGGGGCTCACTCATTGGGCGTGAGCGCGGCGGGGGCGTCCGTCATGCCCAGGCGTTCCTGTTCCTCCTCGACGATGCGGCGGGCCAGTTCGAGGTCCGACACGTCGATTGCGTCCGGCGTGGCCTCGGCGACGGCGCTGCGGCGGGCGTAGGCGTCGAAGAGGCGGGTCTTGCGCTCCAGCATCCGCACCAGGCGCTCGTCCACGCCCCCGGTGGCGAGGAGGCGGTGCACGCGGACCGGCCGGACCTGGCCCATGCGGTGGGCGCGGGCGACCGCCTGGTGTTCGGCGGTCGGCTTGACCTGCGGCTCGCACAGGACGACGACGGAGGCGGCCTGGAGGTTGAGCCCCACCCCGGCCGCCTGGATCTGCGCCAGGAGCACCGCGGGGCCGCGGACGCCGGCGAAGTCGTCGACGATCCGCTGCCGGCGCGCGGCCGGCACGGCGCCGGTCAAGGGGCCGAACACGGGCACGGGGTCGCCGGGAGCCGGGGCAAGCGCCTCCCCCACCACGCCCAGCACGTCCTTGAAGTGGGAGAAGACCACCGTCTTCTGCCCGTTCTCACCGGCTTCCCGGACGATCTCGCGCAGCCGCTCCAGCTTGGCCGACTTCTCCGGCCGCGCGTACGCCGCCCGCCGCATCGCCATGAAGTTGCCGGCGCGCACGGCCGCCCGGTAGGCGTCCTCGTCCGAGGCGCTCGGCTCCTCCCACTCGTCGGTGTGCTGGAGGCTCGGGAGTTCGGTGAGCACGTCCTGCTGGTTGCGCCGCAGGTACACCGGCGCGACGGCCGCGCGGAAGGCGACGGAACCCACGACCGCGTCCCCCTCGCCGAGCGCGTCCGCGAGCGCCGCGTCGAGCATCCGGACCAGGTTGCGGAACTCGGCGACCCGGTTCTCCATGGGGGTCCCGGTCAGGAACAGGCCGCGCTCGCACCGCCGTGCCCACAGGGCGACGGCCTGGGACCGCTTGGCGGCGGGGTTCTTCACGCAGTGCGCCTCGTCGACGACGAGCATGCCGACCTCCCCGTCCTCGGGCGCCGGGAATCCGCGCAGCGCGTCGAACGTGGTCACCGCGACCCCGCCGCGCTCCTTCCAGTCGGCGTACGCCTCGTGCCGGCCGGGCCCGTGCAGCACTACGACGCGCAGCGCGCTGCGGGTCCCGACCTCGCGGGTCCAGTTGACGAGGACGCTCGCCGGGCAGACGACCAGGAAGCGGGTGTGCCCCTCGGCGGCCAGGTGCGCGAGCACGGCGATGGCCTGAACGGTCTTGCCGAGGCCCATCTCGTCACCGAGGATCACCTTGCGCCGGGCGAGGACGAACCGCGCGCCGAAGGCCTGGTAGCCGCGCAGGGAGACCCGCCGGTGCGTGTCGTCCAGGCGCTGGTCCCGGACCCGTTCGGCGATCTCCTCGGGCAGGAAGCCTTCGGCGGCGGCGGTGTCGGGCGGGCGCCCGGCGATCTCGGCGAGCAGCCCGTAGTACTCGGCGGAGCGCAGTTCGAAGTCCACCCAGGCCGCGAGGTCGGACGGTACGGCGCGCAGCAGGTCCACCGATGTCTGGGCGAACAGCTCGGGCAGTTGGGCCCGTTCCGCCTCCGCCACGAGCGAGCGGAGCGCGGCGACCGCCGCCAGGGCACGCGCCTTCTTCTCCCGTCCGGCCAGCAGCAGCCGGAACCGTCCGGCGGCGGGCCCGGCGTCGGCCAGCAGCGGACCGAGCCGCTGCGTCAGGGCGGCGGCCGCGGCGACCGCGCGCTGCGCGTCGGGTCCGGCCTCCACGAGCACGTGCAGGGCCCTGACCAGGGCGGTGGTGCGCGGTTCCGGCCGGTCCGGGTCGATGTGGACGGCCGCGGTCTCGTGCACGGCCTCAGCGAGCCGCCGGGCGGCGGCGAGCAGCTGGTCGGCGGTGCGCTGCCCGACCCCGGGAATCTGCCGCAGCCGGTAGGGGCCGGCGTCGAGCACCTGCCCGACCGTGCGCAGCCCGCTCTTCTCCACGCTCCCGAGCCGCAGCCGCCCCTCGGTGACCTCACTCAGCCGCCCGACCGGCAGCGCGTCCAGCTCCCGCCGCACCACGGCGTCCCGCAACGGCTCCAGCGCGGCGCGCACCGCCCCGACGGCCCGCTCATGATCCCCGACCACCCCACCCGCACCCTCCCCAAGCCGCCCCGCCCGCCCCACCCACTCCCACCCGCCCCGCCCCACGGCCTTCAACTCCCTCCCACCCGCACTCCCGGCCCCGACAGCCCAACCACATTCCAGCACCACCCCGGCCCGGAAAAAGCCAAGGGCCCGACTCCGAAGAGCGGACCCCACTGGACCTGCCTGCGCACACCGAATCAGCGACGCGACGCCATCCTCTCCACTCCACACCTTGAGACACCTTGAGGCGGAACATGTAGTACAGGGCTGCGGCCTGCGGAAACGAGGTTCCGCAGGGTCGTGTCCAGTACCGATCCAGCACCGTAGAAACTCATCCAGCGTTGTGTACACATGGGACACTCGGTACGCTTGAGCGCATGACACAGCCGCCGCCCAGAGAGACCATCCGCGACGTGCGCGCGCATCTGGCGGAGGTCGTGGAGCGCGCCGACCGCGATGACGTACCCACCGTGATCACACGCCGCGGCAAGGAAGTCGCCGCCGTCGTCTCCATCGAGGTACTGCGCAAGTACCAGGAGTGGGAAGAGCGCGAGATCAATCGGATCATCGACGAGCGCATGGCCAACCCCGCACCCGGCATCCCGATCGAGGACATCATGAGGGAGACGCTGGCGCGCGGTGAGTGAGTACCGAACCGTCTTCCGCCCCGAGGCGCAGGCCGAGCTTCGGAAGATCCCGCGCGAGATGGCGCTGCGCGTCCTGGCCAAGCTGACCGAGCTGGAAAGCGATCCGCTCGGCTTCAACACCACCGCACTCGTGTCCCAGCCAGATCGCCGACGCCTGCGGGTTGGCGACTACCGCGTCGTCTACACGATCGACGACGGAGAACTGGTGGTCTGGGTCGTTCACGTGGGGCACCGGTCCACCGTTTACGACACCTGACCATTCTGCGACCCTCTTGCGGCCTCCGCCTGGCCGCCTCACCCGCCCAAGAGGCTCCTCACCGGCCTCCAACTCGAACACGCCCTTGCGAACCGTGGTCTCACTCACCGAGGCCGCCCGCGCGACGGCCCGAACACCACCATGTCCCAGGACACGGGCCTCCGCGGCCATCAGCAGCCGTCGCTGCCGCTCATCCAGATGCGGGAACAACACCGCGAACTTCACAGCGAGTTGGGTACGGATCTCGTCCGGGATGCGCATACCACACCAACGAGCCACGGGACGGGAAGCAACACCTTGATGATCTGCAAGCCCTTAGCAGCGCCTTCCGTCGCCGGCCTGCATTGCACGGGCCGCGTCCCACAAGAAAACGTCCCGGACGTCAGTAGTGATAACGAGCCGCGAGAATGACGATTTCCTTGTCCGTGACCAGGTAGACGAGGCGGTGCTCATCGTCGATCCGCCGCGACCATGCCCCGGGCAAGTGGTACTTCAGCGGCTCGGGCTTGCCGATCCCCGTGAAGGGGTCACGCTTGACGTCCTCGATGAGCTTGTTGATCCGAGCGAGCATCTTCCGGTCGTTCTTGAGCCAGGACGTGTAGTCCTCCCAGCCCTGATCCTCGAAGACCAGCCTCACGCGGCACCCGCACCTGCGTCCGGTGACTCGGGATCGATCAGCTCACGCTCCGACACGTTGATGTGCGACAGGGCGTTCTCGTACGCCTTGAGCAACCGCCGGGCGTTCGCCGGCGAGCGCAGCAGGTAGGAGCCCTCGCGCAGCGCCATGTAGTCCTCGGCCGAGACAAGCACCGCGTTACCGTGCTTGGAGACGATCTCGATGGCCTCATGATTCTCGTTGACCTTTTTGATCAACGGAAACAGTTCCTTGCGCGCTTCACTCGCAGTGATGGACATGACCGCAACCTCCCATCAAGTGGTACTCAATAACGTACCACTCTTCGTGTCATCTGAGAGAGGAACCGACTGATGGTGCCTCAGCTGATCCAGCACCCATCCAGCACGAGGAAAGGCCAAGGGCCCACCTCCGGAGAAGTGGGCCCCATCTGACCTGCCTGTTTGCCACGTCAACGACGTGGTGTTATTTCATCCGCTCAGACGTTGAACCGGAATATCTGCGGCCTGATCCTGACCTGCGGCGGAGCCCCCTCTAGGGCTCTGACCTGGGATTTCCCGGTTGGCATGCGTTGGCTCCCGACGGCCGTTTACGGGTGTCCTGCGGACTGGCTGCGGACTGCCCGGGTACCCCGGAGGCAGAGAAACCCATGGCACCCCGGCGGGACCTGCAACGAGACTGCACGGGTGAGCGACTCCTACCCCTGCCCGTGCTGCGGGCACCGCGTGCTGGGCGCGATGCCCGGCTCGTACGAGATCTGCCCCATCTGCTTCTGGGAGGACGACGGGGTCCAGTTCCGCTGGCCGACCATGGCCGGAGGGGCGAACAAGGTCTCCCTGATCGAGGCCCAGCGGAACTACCGGGAGTTCGGAGCCTGCGACCAGCACGGCCGGCGGTACGTCCGCCCTCCGGCCGAGGACGAGCCGCTCGACCCCGCCTGGCGCCCCATCGACCTGACGCGCGACTCCTTCGAGGACTGGACAGCCGAGGACCGCGCCCCGTGGCCCGACGACTACTCGGCGCTCTGCTGGTGGCTCCCCACTTTCTGGCGCCGGGACCACTCCGCGTCATGACCTCCCACATCGAGGCACTCGTCCAGCGGCTCGACGGCAAGGCCGACGAGTCCTACGACGCCCGTGCGGAGCTGATCTGGATCGGCGCCGACGCCATACCCGCCGTCATCAACGGCCTGCCTTCCCTCGGCGGCTTCGGTCAGCTGACCGCCATCGAGGTCTTCGAGGAGGTGGGCGATCCCTGTTGCGGCCCCGCTCTCATCGGCCTGCTGGACAGCGACAACCCGACCGTCCGCGAATGGGCGGCCATGGCCCTGGCGAGCCTGGAGATCGACGGCGCCATCGAGCCCCTGCGCCGCGCCTACCGCGCCTGCCTGGAACGGGCGACCCCACCGGACTGGACCGAGTCCGTCGGCATCCGCTGGGCGCTGACCGAACTCGGCGCACGCACGCCCGTCGTCCCACCGCTCACCGCACGCCTACGAGCCGCCACCGCGGACGACGCCCCTGGCTGGCCCTCAACCCACTTCACCGAGATCATCAACGACCTCGCCGACCATGCCCAGGTGATCCTCTACTCCCAGTTCTGGCGCGTGGACGCCGGCGGCACGTACGGCATCTCCGGCACTGGCCTGGACTGGGAACTCGACTGGACCGCGCCCTGGCAGCACCTGGTCGAAGAATCCCGCACCTGGTCCCTACTGGAAGCCTCCGAAGCCCCCGCCGGCGACAACATCTTCGTCGCCCCCACCTGGATCGACCGTACCGACCTGTACCCGGAGAGGTGACCGATGCCGTCCCAGCACCCCGAGGAGATCGGCTACGGCTACGTCATCGAGCGCTACGCGACAAGGAAGGACTCAGGCCACGCGCGCTACCTCGTCCTGAAAAGTGGTCGGTTCCTGCGGCCCGAGTGGCCTCACGCCGAACGTTTCGCCCATCACCTCATCGACGACTCGGCCACGATCACCGATGCCGAGCTGGAAGCCCTCCTCGGCTACGAGTGGCGCTCACGCCTTACCGCCGCCTGGCTGATAGGCGTAGGCCGACGCGCCACGTTCCGCGAACGCATCGGCGACCTGCTCCTGGCCAGCGAGTTCTGTTTCTCCGGCAGCGCCTACTGCTTCGCCCTGGCCCGCTTCGGCACCCACGCGGACGCCGAGATCCTCACCGCCTACCTCGACCATTACCTCCCCCGCGCCGACCTCCGCTACGACCAGCCCGCAGCCCTCGGCGCCCTCCTCCGCCTCGACGCCCACCTCGGCACCCACCATGCGGACCGCTTCACCCAGCCTGACGGTCTCTGGGACCAGTGGGTCAATGCCCTGGCCCACCTCCGCGACCACCCCGCATACACCCCCGTCGAGCGGCGCCGCTCGACAGACCTCCAGTGCGAGTTCGCCAACGGCTGGCGACGCCTGTAGGTCGCGGCGTAATCACACGATCCAGGCCCCTAGTTCCCACCAGGTAAGGGCGTGAACAAGCCAAACGCACACCAGAAAGCCGGTTCTGCCCGACGATGGCAATGCGGAAGACCGCCGACACGCGGAGACAGGGGGAACCATGCGCATCGACGTGCGGGTAGGGGCCGAGGCAGACGAGCTGCGTTCACTGCACCAGTGGCTGGGGGCAGACAGAGAGATCCGCAGGTCGTCCTCCTTGACACTCCAGGAGCAGCCTCCCGAGCCAGGGCACATGGGCGGTTTGCTGGACGTCATCCAACTGGTGACTGACAACGGATGGAGTGCTGCCTCCTTCGTGGTGGCACTGGCCGCCTGGAAGCGAACCAGGCCCCAGGACCCGCGGATCGAGATCAGGCGGGGTGACACCGTGATCGTTCTTACCCAGGGCAGCGATGCCGAGATCGCACGTGTCATTCGTGCCCTTGAGACCTCGACCGAGGATGAGGCACCTGGGACATGAGCGTGTTGCCCGACCCCGGCGCGACCCGAGCCGTGCTGATCGGCACCAGCCACTACGACCACCTGGAGTCGCTGCCGGCTGTGTCCAACAACCTGACCGCTCTGGCCGAGGCGCTGACCGGACCCACCTCTTGGACCCTGCCGCAGGAGCACTGCACGATCCTCTCCAACCCCACGACCGCAGAGATGACGATGGCCGCAGTGCGAGCCGCAGCCGAGCAAGCGCGCGACACCGTGCTGATCTACTTCGCCGGTCATGGGCTGGTCGACCCCGAAGGGGACCTCTATCTGGCCATGCCGCAGTCCAAGCAGCGACGCGTAGAGACCGGCCTGCCCTATCGGTGGATACGGCAGGCCCTCTTGAACGGCCGGGCCGATCGATGTGTCGTTGTCCTCGACTGCTGCTACAGCGGTCTGGCCCTCGGGACGATGGGCGGCCCATCAGATCTGGCCGATCAGGCGGCCGTGGAGGGAACATTCCTGCTGGCCGCTGCTGCAGAAACACGCCAAGCTCTCGCCCCGCCGGACGAGACCTGCACCGCGTTCACCGGCGAGCTCCTCGACACGCTTCAGACGGGCATCCCCAATGGGCCTGAGCTGATCGACTTTGGAGCGCTGTACCGGCACTTGCGGATCAGGCTGGCGGCTAAGGGGCGCCCCGACCCACAGGCGAGAGACAGGAACACCGGGGCCCGACTCGCTCTCGGCCGCAACCTGGCCTGCCTGCCCACAACCGCGACCACCCCTTCTGCCGACGGGGAGCCAGCCACAGCGCGCTCCTGGCCGAGTCCCTCGGGAATCCGCACTGTCAGGGGTTTCTTCAAGTCGTTGGCCGATGTTCGTGTGACGAGCGGTCTCACCCATCAGATGGTTAGCCAACGTTCCGGTGGACGCATCTCACCCGGTACCGTCAGCCGGCTTTTGAACCGCGAGAGCCTTCCCAAGACCTGGCACACCACAGCGGCGTTTCTGTCCGCCTGTGGCGTGCCGGATCAGCAGGTCGCTGAGTGGTATGCCGTCTGGACGCGGTTGCTAACGGATACGACGACCGACGCCGCACCGCACACCGTCCCGCACCCGCGCCAGCACCAGAAGCCCACTACGTTGCAGCGGTTGACCGGAAGACTGTCTCGGCGAAACGGTCGCAGTCGAGATCACCGTTCAGGGAGTAGCTGAGGCAGTCGGAGACGCCTGCTGCGGAGCCGGAACAGGTGCCTCGCTGTCATCACCGAAGACCGTGTTCCAGGCAGCAATAGCCAGCAACGCCGCCGCAATCACAAGGCCCGTCGCAGGCTTCTTCACCTGCTTGGCGGCCGGCGGCCGCACCCAGTGCCCTGCCCGGTAGTAGGGCTTGTCGCTCTTCTGCGCCACCGCGCTCCCCCCGTTATGTTTTCCGCGGTTCCGCAATGGGGCCGCTGGCCTCCGGGCCCGGCATGACTGTTGCCC
>NZ_BAABKC010000061.1:0-14713 GCF_039543625.1 Streptomyces similanensis
GCGCCGAGGCCACCGCGGCCAGGGCCGTGCCCGCCGGGGCCGTGACCAGGACGTCGCAGCTCGCGGCGCGGCCCAGGGCCGTGGGCGGGCCCAGCGGGTCTACGACGGTCAGCCGGATCTGCATCGCCGTCAGCGGTCCCTTCTGCACGGGCGCCCGGGAGACGGGGAGGGCGAAACCGCCCCGCGGTCCCCCACCGCGGGCCACCCCCCGCCGCCGCGCGAGCACGTCGGTCAGTAACTGGCAGCATCCTCGCACCTGCCACTGACACCGCGCCCGCCGCCCGGCGCCAAGTGATCTTGATTGGTCGGCTCTGACCCCAAAAGTGCCTGACCCGTGCCCGGCGAATGTCTGCTTGATACCGCCTTGAGATCGCTCCCGTCCGCGTGCGGGCAACCAACGGCCCCGAGTCCGGCGTCTTTCCTTCGAACATGTCCGGCGTCCCCCGCGTACGTCGTCCACAAGAGCCTGAGCCCGCACGAGGAGCGGCACTACAGTGGGGCGGAAACCCGCGGGGCCCCGCCCGGGTGCGGGGGACAGGCAAGCAAGCAGCAGGGAGCACATGACGTGCGGCCGGTAGGCAGTAAGTACCTGCTCGAGGAGCCGCTCGGGCGCGGCGCCACGGGCACCGTCTGGCGAGCCCGCCAGCGGGAGACCGCGGGCGCCGAGGCGGCCGTGGCCGGCCAGCCCGGCGAGACCGTCGCCATCAAGGTCCTCAAGGAGGAGCTGGCGAACGACGCCGATGTCGTGATGCGGTTCCTGCGGGAGCGCTCCGTGCTGCTCCGGCTCACCCATCCCAACATCGTCCGGGTCCGCGACCTGGTGGTCGAGGGCGATCTGCTGGCGCTGGTCATGGACCTCGTCGACGGCCCCGACCTCCACCGCCACCTGCGCGAGAACGGCCCCTTCACCCCGGTCGCCGCCGCCCTGCTCACCGCCCAGATCTGCGACGCGCTGGCCGCCAGCCACGCCGACGGGGTGGTCCACCGGGATCTGAAACCGGCCAACGTGCTGCTGAAGCAGGACGGCGGGCAGCTGCACCCGATGCTGACCGACTTCGGCATCGCCCGCCTCGCCGACTCGCCCGGCCTCACCCGCACCCACGAGTTCGTCGGCACCCCCGCCTACGTCGCGCCCGAGTCGGCCGAGGGCCGCCCGCAGACGTCCGCCGTGGACATCTACGGCGCCGGCATCCTGCTGTACGAGCTGGTCACCGGCCGGCCGCCGTTCGCCGGCGGCTCCGCCCTGGAGGTGCTGCACCAGCACCTGAGCGCCGAACCGCGCCGCCCCTCCACCGTTCCCGAACCGCTGTGGACGGTGATGGAGCGCTGTCTGCGCAAGAGCCCCGAGGAGCGGCCCGGCGCCGAGAACCTGGCCCGCGCCCTGCGCGTCGTCGCCGAGGGCGTCGGCGTGCACGCGAACTCCGCGCAGATCGCCGCCGCCGAGGGCGTCGGCGCGCTGCTCGCCCCCGACCCGGACCCGGCCTTCGTGCCCGCGCCGGACGGCGCGCCCGGCGCCGCCGACCCCACCCAGGTGCTGCCGCACGGGCAGGGCGCACCGGGGTACGACCCGAACGGCGCGACCAGCGTCCTGCCGCACACCGGCACCCCGGCCGGCGCCGCCGACCCGACCAGCGTCCTGCCGCACACCGGCGCGCCCGACCCGACGCGCCTGATGCAGCCGCCCGGCCAGCAGGGCCACCCCGGCCAGCAGGGCCACCCCGGGCAGCAGGGCCGGCAGCCCGACCAGCCGCACCCCTGGCAGTCCCAGCTGCGCGCGGCCCGCGACCGCAACGAGCAGACCCAGTACCTCGACCCGGGCGAGGACCCGCTGCGCCGCCGCCCGCAGCGGCAGGTCGCCCGCCCGCAACAGCCTCAGCAGCGCCCGCAGCAACAGCAGCCCGGTTACGGCTACGGTCAGCAGCAGCAGTACCAGCAGCAGCAGCCGCAGCAGTACGCCCCGGCCCCGCCGCGCCGCCAGACCCCGCAGCCGCAGCCGCAAGCGCAGCCCCAGCGGTACGCCCCGGCGCCCGCCCCCGAGCCCCAGCGGCCCGCGCGCGAGCCGCGGCCGCCGCGGCAGCGCGGCGCCAACCCGATGAAGATCCCCGGACTCGGCTGCCTGAAGGGCTGCCTGTTCACGATCCTCATCCTGTTCGTCGCGGGCTGGCTGATCTGGGAGCTGAGCCCCTTGCAGGGCTGGATCGGCACCGGCCGCGGCTACTGGTCCGAACTGACCCACTGGTTCGGCCAGGCCACCGACTGGGTCAGGAACCTGGGCGGCAGCTGAGGCACACCGCCCACAGCCCGCCCTCCGCCGGACGTCGCCGTCCCCATGCGCCCCGCGCACCGTGAGTCAGGAGATTTGTCGACATCCGGCGGGTGATTTCGGCCTCCGCGGTGAAGGTCGACCGTTCGGACGCGTAGCCTCAGCCGCAACACGCGTCTGTAGGAGCAGTCTTGGCACGGAAGATCGGCAGCCGGTACACCGCGAACCAGATCCTGGGCCGGGGCAGCGCCGGCACGGTGTGGCTCGGGGAGGGCCCCGACGGGCCCGTCGCCATCAAGCTGCTGCGCGAGGACCTGGCCTCCGACCAGGAACTCGTGGGCCGCTTCGTGCAGGAGCGCACCGCCCTGCTGGGCCTGGAGCACCCGAACGTCGTCTCCGTGCGCGACCTGGTGGTCGACGGCAACGACCTCGCCCTCGTCATGGACCTGGTCCGCGGCACCGACCTGCGCACCCGGCTGGAACGCGAGCGGCGGCTCTCGCCCGAGGCGGCGGTGGCGATCACGGCCGACGTGGCCGACGGACTCGCCGCCGCCCACGCGGCCGGCGTCGTGCACCGCGACGTCAAGCCGGAGAACATCCTGCTGGACATGCAGGGCCCGCTCGGCCCCGGCGGCGCCCACCCCGCGCTGCTCACCGACTTCGGTGTGGCGAAACTCATCGACTCGCCCAAGCGCACCCGCGCCACGAAGATCATCGGCACCCCCGACTACCTCGCCCCGGAGATCGTGGAGGGGCTGCCCCCGCGCGCCGCGGTGGACATCTACGCCCTCGCCACCGTCCTGTACGAGCTGCTGGCCGGCTTCACCCCGTTCGGCGGCGGTCACCCGGGCGCGGTGCTGCGCCGCCACGTCACCGAGACCGTGGTGCCGCTGCCCGGCATCCCCGACGAGCTGTGGCAGCTGCTCGTGCAGTGCCTGGCCAAGGGCCCGGCGTCCCGGCTGCGCGCCTCCGAGCTGGCCGCCCGGCTGCGCGAGCTGCTGCCGCTGCTCGCCGGGATGCCGCCCCTGGACGTGGACGAGCCCGGCGCGGACCCGGCCGAGGAGGAGCGGGACGAGGCCGTGCCCGCCGAGCCCTCGGCGCCCGCCGGGGACCGGGCGCGCCGCCGGGGAGCGGTGCCGCTGGTGCCCGGCGCGAAGCCGGACTCCAACCGGGACACGCACACCTCGATGCGGGTGCCCGCGCCGGACGAGCTGGCCGGCCCGGCGCACGGCACCGCCCGCGCCCCCCGCACCCCGGGCGCCCCCCGCCCCGGCTCGGCCCGCCACCGCACCGCGGCCCGGCGCCGCCGGATCACCCTGAGCGTGGCCGGCGCGCTGCTGGCGGCCGCCGTGGGCGCGGGCGCCTACTGGGCCACCTCGGACGACGCCCCCGCCGGGCCCGCCCCGGACACCCGGCACTCCGCCCCCGACGCCCCCTGACGCCCCCCTGACGCCCGCCGACCGGCTCCGCCCGGCGCTCGCCGCCCGACGGAGCCGTTACGCTGGAGGGCGTGGCAGTCGTCGACGTATCCGAAGAGCTCAAGTCCCTCTCCTCGACCATGGAGTCGATCGAGGCCGTTCTGGACCTCGACAAGCTGAGGGCAGACATCGCCGTGCTCGAGGAGCAGGCGGCCGCGCCGTCCCTGTGGGACAACCCGGACGAGGCGCAGAAGATCACCAGTAAGCTCTCCCACCTCCAGGCCGAGGTCAGGAAGGCGGAGGCGCTGCGCGGACGGATCGACGATCTCGCCGTGCTCTTCGAGATGGCCGAGGAGGAGGACGACCCGGACACCCGTGCCGAGGCCGAGTCCGAGATGGTCTCCGTGAAGAAGGCGCTGGACGAGATGGAGGTCCGCACCCTCCTGTCCGGCGAGTACGACGCCCGTGAGGCCCTGGTCAACATCCGCGCCGAGGCCGGTGGCGTCGACGCCGCCGACTTCGCCGAGAAGCTCCAGCGGATGTACCTGCGCTGGGCCGAGCAGCGCGGCTACAAGACCGAGGTCTACGAGACGTCGTACGCCGAGGAGGCCGGCATCAAGTCGACCACCTTCGCCGTCCAGTCGCCCTACGCCTACGGCACCCTTTCCGTCGAGCAGGGCACGCACCGCCTGGTGCGCATCTCCCCCTACGACAACCAGGGGCGGCGGCAGACCTCCTTCGCGGGCGTCGAGATCCTGCCCGTGGTCGAACAGACCGACCACGTCGAGATCGACGAGACCGAGCTGCGGGTGGACGTCTACCGTTCCTCCGGCCCCGGCGGCCAGGGCGTGAACACCACCGACTCCGCGGTGCGCCTCACCCACCTGCCCACCGGCATCGTCGTCTCCTGCCAGAACGAGCGCTCCCAGATCCAGAACAAGGCCACGGCGATGAACGTCCTCCAGGCCAAGTTGCTGGAGCGGCGCCGCCAGGAGGAGCAGGCCAAGATGGACGCCCTCAAGGGCGACGGCGGCAACTCCTGGGGCAACCAGATGCGTTCCTACGTCCTGCACCCGTACCAGATGGTGAAGGACCTGCGGACCGAGTTCGAGGTCGGCAACCCGGAGGCCGTGTTCAACGGCGAGATCGACGGTTTCCTGGAGGCCGGTATTCGCTGGCGCAAGCAGCAGGAAACGCAGAGCGAGTAAAGACAGGACGCTTTGTCGACAAGGCAACTGCCGTGCTCAGCGCGGCGGTTGCCTTTTTCGTTCCCCGGTGTCCGGGTTTCGCGTCACATTCATATCCCTCTTCCTCCGGCAAAGAGCGCGTACTGGGACATCGCGTACGCAACGGCCTTGACGTTGCTTTGAAATATGGGAAGGGTAAAGCGCGGCATGCGTATCTGCGGGGCGCATGTGAACCGGGGGGCTCCAGTCGTTCAGCCACCTCCGTCGATCACTGCCCCGAGCGCGGCCTCATGGACGAACAGCTACTGGGGGTAGCAGCTACATGACAAAGAAGACGCGGATCCGTGTCGCGCGCATAGCCGCGGGCGCGGTCGTCGCCGCGGGCGCCTCGCTGATGGTCGCGGGCGTCGCCTCGGCCGACCCGGGTCCGGGCGACCCGACGCCGTGCGACATCGTGCTCGACCCCACCTGCGGTGACCAGGGCGGCAACGGTGGTGACCAGGGCGGCAATGGTGGCGACCAGGGCGGCAACGGTGGTGACCAGGGCGGCAATGGCGGTGACCAGGGCGGCAATGGCGGTGACCAGGGCGGCAATGGCGGTGACCAGGGCGGCAATGGTGGCGACCAGGGCGGCAATGGCGGTGACCAGGGCGGCAATGGCGGTGACCAGGGCGGCAATGGTGGCGACCAGGGCGGCAATGGCGGTGACCAGGGCGGCAATGGTGGCGACCAGGGCGGCAATGGCGGTGACCAGGGCGGCAATGGCGGTGACCAGGGCGGCAATGGCGGTGACCAGGGCGGCAATGGCGGTGACCAGGGCGGCAATGGCGGTGACCAGGGCGGCAATGGTGGCGACCAGGGCGGCAATGGCGGTGACCAGGGCGGCAACGGTGGCGATCAGGGCACCGGCGGCGGCAACGGCACCGGCGGTGGCAGCGGCACCGGCGGTGACCAGGGCGGCAATGGCGGTGGCAGCGGCACCGGCGGTTCCGACACCACCGGCGGCACCACTCCCGACGGCGGCGGCAACAACACCGTCCCGCAGGAGCAGGGCTCCGCGACCCTCACCGACACCGGCGAGAGCACGAACACCGCGCCCCAGGGCAACGGCAACGGCAAGGAACTCGCCGAGACCGGTGCGGGCGAGACCACGTTCCTGCTGGTCGGCGCGGCGACGATGATCGCCGGCGGCATCGGCTTCCGCTTCCTGCCGCGCCTGGCGGCCGGCCGCGACGCCGCCGCCTGAGCGTGACCCCCGCCCCACGGGGCGTGTACGGCGACTGACGCCGAGGGGCCCGGAGCAGCACACCGCTCCGGGCCCCTCGCTCGTCCTGCCGCCCCGTTTAAGCCGTCTGGTGCGCCAGCAGCGCCACCGCGGCGATCAGCACCGCGAGCAGCGCGATCAGCGCCATCGGGTTCAGCCCCGCGAAGAAGTTGTCGCGCTCCTGCTGGAGCCGCTCGCGGTTCGCGCGGCACACCGGGCACCGGCCCTCACTCACGGGCGCCGCGCAGTTCGCGCACACCAACCGGTCGTACGTCATGCGCTCGCCCTCCTTGCACCGCCGGTCACACCCTGGACAACGCCCGCGGCCACGCGAACGTTCCCTCCTCCACCATGCCAGGTTCCCCGGCTTTCAGCGCGGGGTCCCCGAAAGCCCCGTACGCCCCCGCGCCGTCCGGGTCCCTCCATGCCCGTCCGTGCCCGTCCGTGCGCCCGGACAAACCGTACAACTGTCCCGCAACCCAGACCGGCGACTGCGCGGGCGCACCGGACTCGCGTATGGTCACGCTCATCTACCCCCGGCGACCCGTGGTGCATCCGTGATCCGATTCGACAACGTCTCCAAGGTCTACCCCAAGCAGACCCGCCCCGCCCTCAGGGATGTCTCCCTGGAGGTCGAGAAGGGCGAGTTCGTGTTCCTCGTCGGGTCCTCCGGCTCCGGAAAGTCCACCTTCCTGCGGCTCATCCTCCGCGAGGAGCGGTGCAGCCACGGCCAGGTGCACGTCCTGGGCAAGGACCTCGCGCGCCTGTCCAACTGGAAGGTGCCGCAGATGCGCCGCCAGCTGGGCACGGTGTTCCAGGACTTCCGCCTGCTGCCCAACAAGACGGTGGCGGAGAACGTCGCCTTCGCGCAGGAGGTCATCGGCAAGTCGCAGGGCGAGATCCGCAAGTCCGTGCCGCAGGTGCTCGACCTGGTCGGGCTCGGCGGCAAGGAGGAGCGGATGCCGGGCGAGCTGTCCGGCGGTGAGCAGCAACGCGTCGCCATCGCCCGGGCGTTCGTCAACCGGCCCAAGCTCCTGATCGCCGACGAGCCCACCGGCAACCTCGACCCGCAGACCTCCGTCGGCATCATGAAGCTGCTCGACCGGATCAACCGGACGGGCACCACCGTGGTGATGGCGACCCACGACCAGAACATCGTGGACCAGATGCGCAAGCGCGTCATCGAGCTGGAGCAGGGCCGCCTCGTCCGCGACCAGGCGCGCGGCGTCTACGGCTACCAGCACTGAAGAGTCCACTCGGAAAGGCTTGACCAGACGCCATGCGCGCCCAGTTCGTCCTGTCGGAGATCGGTGTCGGTCTCCGCCGCAACCTGACGATGACGTTCGCCGTCATCGTCTCCGTCGCCCTGTCGCTCGCCCTGTTCGGCGGTTCGCTCCTGCTGAGCGACCAGGTCGGCAAGATGAAGGGCTACTGGTACGACAAGATCAACGTCTCCATCTACCTCTGCAACAAGAGCAACGCGGAGTCCGACCCCAACTGCGCCAAGGGCGCGGTCACCGAGGACCAGAAGAAGTCGATCCTCGCGGACCTCCAGAAGATGACGGTGGTGGACAAGGTCACCTACGAGTCCCAGGACCAGGCGTACAAGCACTACAAGGAGCAGTTCGGCAACTCCCCGCTGGCCGCCTCCATCACGCCGGACCAGATGCAGGAGTCGTACCGGATCAAGCTGAAGAACCCGGAGCAGTACCAGGTCATCGCCAGCGCCTTCAACGGGCGCGACGGGGTGCAGTCCGTGCAGGACCAGAAGAGCATCCTGGACAACCTCTTCACGCTGCTCGGCTATCTGAACCTGGCCGCACGGGGCGTGATGGCGGTGATGCTGACGGTGGCGATGCTGCTGATCGTCAACACCGTGCGCGTCTCGGCGTTCAGCCGGCGCCGGGAGACGGGCATCATGCGCCTGGTGGGCGCCTCCGGCTTCTACATCCAGGCGCCGTTCATCATGGAGGCCGCCGTCGCCGGGCTCATCGGCGGCATACTCGCCTCCTCCTTCCTGGTGGTCGTGCAGTACTTCGTGATCGACCACGGCGTCTCGCTGTCGACGAAGCTGCCGCTCATCAACTTCGTGGGCTGGGACGCCGTCGTCACCAAGATCCCGCTCATCCTCGCGGTGAGCTTCCTGATCCCGGCGCTTGCCGGTCTGCTCGCCCTGCGCAAGTACCTGAAGGTGTGACGGATGCCAACGGGGCCGTACGGGTCAACCCGGCCTGCGGCCCCGGGGCGTTGTCCTAGACTCACCGGCATGCCCGGCCGTGACCTGTTCTGTCCGCCCCGCCGCCCCCGCGCCGGGGCGACCCTGACCCTGGTCTTCGCCGGAGTGCTGGTGGCCGGCGCGGCGACCGGGTCGCTGCCCGGCGCGCGGTCCGGCCCCGGCGAGCGCAAGTCACCCGCGCACACGGTCCGTTCGGCCCCCGCCGCCGCCCACGAACAGGTGACGCGGGCCGCCGCCGAGGCGCTGGCCGCCGGCAAGTCCCCCATGGAGGCCGCCGAACGGGCCGTCAGCCGCAGCGGAGACCGCTGGGGCGCCGTCTACTCCCCGGGCGACTACCAGGAGTTCCAGGAGGCGCTGGACGGCCAGTACACCGGCGTCGGCCTGTGGGCGCGGCGCGAGCGGGACGGCCGGATCGACGTCACCAAGGTGCGGACCGGCTCGCCCGCCGCCGACGCCGGGATCCGCGAGGGGGACCGGCTGCGCAGCGTGGACGGCGAGCGGACGGACGGCCGGCCTGTCACCGAGGTCGTCGCACTGCTGCGCGGCGACGCCGACGACGCGCCCGCCGGCACGCCCGTCACCCTCGGCCTGGAGCGCGGCGACCGGCAGTGGACCCGTACCCTGCGCCGGGCCCGCCTGTCCACCGACTCGGTCACCGTGCGGCGGCTCGCCGGCGGGGTGACCGTGATCAGGATCTCCGCCTTCACCAAGGGCGTCGGCGACCGGGTCCGCGCCGCCGTGCACGGCTCCTCGGCCGGCCGCGGCGTCATCCTGGACCTGCGCGGCAACTCCGGCGGTCTGGTCACCGAGGCCGTCTCCACCGCCTCCGCCTTCCTCGACGGCGGTCTCGTCGCCACCTACGACGTCGACGGCGGGCAGCGCGCCCTGCACGCCGAGCCCGGCGGCGACACCGCCCAGCCGCTGGTCACGCTCGTCGACGGCGGCACGATGAGCGCCGCCGAACTGCTCACCGGGGCCCTCCAGGACCGCGGCCGGGCCGTCGTCGTGGGCTCGCGCACCTTCGGCAAGGGCTCGGTGCAGATGCCGAGCCGGCTGCCCGACGGGTCCGTCGCCGAGCTGACCGTGGGCCACTACCGCACGCCCGCGGGGCGCGCCGTGGACGGCCGGGGCATCACCCCGGACCTGCCCGCGGGCGGCGACGCGGTAAAACGGGCCGAGACGGTCCTCACCGGCCTCGGCGACCCGTCGTAGCCGCGCCGGCCCGCCGGACCCCGCGCCGAATACCCTTTTCGCGCACCCGCCCCGTAGTGCAAAAATGGGCGGCACTATGGCTAAGGAAAAAGGGCGCAAGCTGATCGCGCAGAACAAGAAGGCGCGGCACGACTACCTCATCCTCGACACCTACGAGGCCGGACTGGTCCTCACCGGCACCGAGGTGAAGTCGCTGCGCCAGGGGCGGGCGTCGCTGGTGGACGGCTTCGTGCAGCTGGACGGCCACGAGGCGTGGCTGCACAACGTGCACGTGCCCGAGTACAGCCAGGGCACCTGGACCAACCACAGCGCGCGCCGCAAGCGGAAGCTGCTGCTGCACCGGCTGGAGATCGACAAGCTGGAGACCAAGTCCCAGGAGACGGGGCACACGATCATCCCGCTCGCCCTGTACTTCAAGGACGGCCGGGCGAAGGTCGAGATCGCGCTGGCGAAGGGCAAGAAGGAGTACGACAAGCGGCAGACCCTGCGCGAGAAGCAGGACCGTCGCGAGACCGAGCGGGCGGTGTCGGCGGTGCGGCGCCAGCAGCGGGCGTAAGGCCGCCGCGGGGCGTGGCTCCGCCGCGGGCGGGCCGCCGGGAATAAGCTGGCAAGGACCCGCGTTGGTCACGTACGATGGCACGAGCACCGCACAGCCGGTGCGAGCCCCCTCTCCGGAGGGGCCCTCCTCGGAGGGCTTTGAAAAAACAACATGGGGATGATCGGTTTCGACAGCGGCTGTCGAAGCAGGGGAAGCGTGTCGAGGAAGCGGCCATGATCTCGTAAACCACAGGCCGAAAAAAATAATCGCCAACACCAAGCGCGATTCCTCCCAGCAGGCCTTCGCCCTCGCTGCCTGATCTCAGGTAGCGATCGCGAGCCTCCTATATAGGGAGTGTCAGCCCGGGGCTGTTCCCGACCCGGATCCTGGCATCGACTAGGGGACTAAACCTTGATCCCGGTCACGGGGTGAAGAGGGAAACCAAACAGTGACTGAGCCCGTCGGAGACTTGTCCGCGTGATCTCCGGGGCCGAGAAAAACGAAGCGGACTGCACACGGAGAAGCCCTGATTCCGCACCGTTGGACGCGGGTTCGATTCCCGCCATCTCCACTCACCCGTTCGGGTACCCCATGTGAACAAAGGCCCCACCGCTTCCGAGCGGCGGGGCCTTTGTCGTACGCACCGACGGTCGTACGCAGCGAGCGGCAGGCGGTACGGTGAACGGAGCGTCCGCATGCTCCAGCGCTGCTCCGGAGGACCGATGACGACAGCCGCCTCGCACGCTCCAGGGGTCCCGCCCATGCCGGACCGGAACCCCAAAGCCCTGCGAGCCGCCATCGCGCAGCATGCCCCTCAGCTGCTGCGGGACTTCGACGCCCACTGGAAGCGCTACGTCGCGGACGCGTACGACGTCAGCACCGTCCCGGCCTTCATGGCCCGCTGGTGGGGCGAGTACGCCATCGCCCGTGATCCAGAACTCGACGCACACGTCACCGATCTCGAACATCGGGCCGCCTACGAGTGCACCGAGGCCGCCGAGGCCCAAGCACTCCTGGAGGAAGCCTCCAACATCCGGCACCTGGCGGCCCGGACGGAGCCGGGGCGGTGACGAGCGGCGGATTCATGGGGCCGCCCTGGCAGATGGACTGGACGTTCAAGGCGCAGGCCGCCCGCGACGAACTTCCCGAGCATGTGCGCAAAGTGATCGACTCGGCACGCGCCGAACTGGTCACGGCGAGAGACCCGTACTTCCGGGGCATCGACGCGGACGCTCGTCTGCCCGCGGGTATGAGCGTCGAACCCGCCAGGTCGAGCGCGCCGAAGGGGCCCCGCGTCCTGTATTTCGACCATGGGCACGGGTGGCTGCGCTACACCTTCGTCCAGCGCGTCGAGGATCCCCAGATCGTCGTGGAAGAGATCTTCTGGCAGTAGCGGCCCGGGGGGGCCGAAGGCGCCGTCAGGCACGTCTGCGCCGTCCCGCCAGTGACAGGAGGAGGGCCGTGGCCGCCGCTGTCGCCGGGACGGCGTAGCCGGTGGTCGGGGTCAGGTGTTGCACGGTCCAGCCGCCGGTCGCGCTGCCGCAGGCGATGCCGGCCAGGAGGCCCGTCACCGCCAGGGTCATGCCCTCGTTGAGGCGGCCCTCCGGGGTGCGCCGCTGGACCAGGGTCATGTTGGTGATCATGGTCGGCGCGGTCGCCGTGCCCGCCACCAGCAGCGCCCCGGCCAGCACCGGCAGCGAGCCGGTCAGGGCGGCGGCCAGCAGCGGCAGGGTCATCAGCGCCGTCATCGCCGCCACGCACCACGGCAGCCGCCGCTCGGCCGGGCCGCCGGGCCGCAGCGCCCCGTACACCAGCCCCGCCGCGCACGATCCGGCCGCCTGGAGGCCGAGCGCCACGCCCGCCGCCGACCGGTGCCCGTGCGCGTCCGCGAACGCCACCGTCACCACCTCCAGCGAGCCGAACACCGCCCCCATGGCGACGCACACGGCCAGCTGCGCGGGTATCCCGGGAGCGCGCAGCGGCGCCTTCGCCCGGCCCCGGGGGCGCGGCGGCGGCTCGGTCGCGCGCTGGGCGGCGAACAGCAGGACGCCGGTGAGCAGCAGCACCGCGCCGGTCAGCGTTCCGGCCTCCGGGAAGAACGTGCCGGTGAGGAAGGCCGCGAGGACCGGACCCAGCATGAAGCACAGTTCGTCGGCGGCCTGCTCGAAGGAGTTCGCGGTGTGCAGGGCGGCGGGGTCCAAGCGGAGCAGGTGGGACCAGCGGGCGCGGGACATGCCGCCAGTGTTGGGGGTGGTCGCGGTGGCGGCGTAGGCGGCGAAGAGGGTCCAGTCGGGGGCGTCGCAGCGTACGCACAGCACCAGGGCCAGGCTGCCCAGCACCGCGCAGACGGTGGCCGGCACGGCGACGCGGGCCTGGCCGTGGCGGTCCACCAGGCGGGCGATCCACGGCGCGGTCACCGCCGTCGCCGCCAGCCCGGTGGCGGTGACCGCCCCGGCGAGGGCGTACGAGTCGCGCGCCCCGGCGATCATGACGACCGCGCTCACCCCGAACATCCCCATCGGCAGCCGGGCGACCAGGTTCCCGACGGTGAAGGCCCGGGCGCCGGGGAGGGCGAAGAGGCGGCGGTAGGAAGGGGTGGCGGCGGGGGCGGGAGGGGCTGCCCGGTCGTCGGCGGTGGGGCGGGTGGCCGGGGCGCCGCCGGTGGGGCGGGCGGTCTGGTCGGCGGGGGCTTCGGGGGCCTCAGGGGCTTCCGGGGGGCTCGGGGGCATGGGTTCACCGTCGTCCGGGGCGGGGCGCGGGGTCCAACACCTGTGCGAGGCCGATTGACGCACCCGCGTTGTAGGTTCGGCGCATGTCCGTCCCGCACCTGGACCCGCGGCTGCTGCGGGCCTTCGTCACCGTGGCCGAGGAACTGCACTTCACGCGCGCCGCCGTCCGGCTGTACGTCGCCCAGCAGGCCCTCAGCCGGGACGTACGGCGGCTGGAACGGGAGCTGGGCGCCGAGCTGTTCGTGCGCACCACCCGGCAGGTGGCCCTCACCGCCGACGGCGAGCGGCTGCTGCCGTACGCGCGCCGGGCGCTGGCCGCGCAGGACGAACTGCTGGCCGCCTTCGGACAGGCCCGGCCGCTGCTCCTCGACCTCAACTCGCCGGGCCTGGCCACCGGCCGCCGGGTCCTGCACCGGGCCCGCGAACTCGCCCCCGAGCACGAGCTCATGGCCCGCTTCGAGAGCGGCCTGACCGGCGCGGCGACCGAGCTGCTGGCCGGCCGGCTCGACGCCTCCTTCGGCCGGTACGCCGGCCTGGACCCGGCGCTGCGGGCGGCCCTCGACCACCAGCCCGTCCGCTACGAGCCGATGGCGATCGCGCTGCCCGCCGGCCACCGGCTGGCCGCCCTGCCCGAGGTGCCGCTCACGGCGCTGGCCGGCGCGACCGTGTACGCGGGCGCCGGCAACCCGCGCACGCCCGAGTGGACCGACCTCGCCCGCCGCCTCTTCGACGGACGCGGCATCGCGGTGGCGCCGCCCGCGCCGCTGGCCGTCGGGGCGGAGGAGTTCGAGCGGCTGATGGCCAAGACCGGGCATCCGGTGCTCGCGGTGGTCGGCTTCCCGGCCCTGCCGCGCACCGTCGTACGGCCCCTGGTCGATCCGGTGCCGCTGTCGCCGGTGTCACTGGTGTGGCGCAGGGGACTGACCCATCCGGCGCTCGACGCGGTGCGGCGCGCGGCGGCGGAACTGGCGGCGGCGGAGGGCTGGTTGCGGCGACCCGAAAAAGCGTGGATTCCAGCCATCGACGTATCGGTCAATTCCGTTCATGATTGATCTTTCCGCCTGGTGACCGCTTGGCGCGCACTACGTTCGTGACCGCCGAGCCGGTGGGACAAGGGGGGCGCTCGGGCAGGTGGGGGCCTGTTCCGGCGGCGAGGGCTCGGGGTCGTACGCGCACCCGCAACACTCCCGTGGGGAACTTACGTGCGCGTGAACAAGGGGCTGGATCAAGCCCGACCAGAATGGCCCGCGGCCGCTTCGGCGACCGGAACGGCGCCCGTTTTCGAGACCGGCACCGGTGCTCCCGGCGGCGGCGCGGTCCAGCGGTTCCCGGAGACCGCCGCCGTACCGGCGGCGCGGATCGAGGATCCGTGGGAGCGGTCGGGGCCCGACGCCGCCGGTCCGGGCGAGCTGACCGTCCGGCTCGACCGCGCGGAGGCCGGAGCGGACCGGCCGGACGCCGCCCGCGGCTGTGCCGGCAAGGCCGGCGGCTCCGACGGGCCGGTCTTCGTGGACGAGTCGGGCCGCCGCAGCCGCCGCTTCCGCCGGATCGGCATGGCGGTCGGCCTCTCGTGCGGGGCCTACGCCGTCGTCATCACCGCCACCCTCGTCTCCGGCAACTCCAACGCACCCTGGCTGCCGGTCCCGGGCCAGGGCGGCGGCGACAAGCCCGCGAGCAAGGTCGAGACCTCGCCCGAGCCCGCCGAGTCGGCCCCGCCGTCCGGCACGGGCGTCGGCGTCGCCGTGCCGGGCCGGCCGGGGCTGCCGGGGGTGTCCGGGATATCCGCGCCCGGCACCGGCGCGGCCACCGGCAGCGCCGGGCCGAGCACCGGCGCCGGGACGCCCGCGCCGGCCGCCTCGCCCACCG
>NZ_BAABKC010000062.1:0-15544 GCF_039543625.1 Streptomyces similanensis
TGCCCTCGAGGACCGAGACGGATAGCGCCAGGGCCAGTGAACCGGCTATGGGCGCGGCCACTCTCCGAAAAAGCCCCCGTCGCCATCTGGGCGACGGGGGAATGTGCTGATGCACGCTCAACCTCCCTGTGAAGGCCCTGTGATGGACCGAAGGGCGAGCATAAGGTGTGAACACGACAACAGAAGGAGTCCAAAAAGGTGATCTAGCGACCAAACCGCTTGTTTCAAAGGCTTACTATCCCATCCCTTGATGTAATCTTTACCGCACCACAGGAACCTCTGGCGCCTGTAAATGACTGACGCGTATCTTGCGAAGATCGGGAAGACAGTCACCAGCCGGGGCACCCAAACCGTCACCACGGGACTGGTGTCCCGAGCGGACACTGCCCGCGAGTGGCTGCCGTGGACCTCGGCCGCTCTCGAAGGCCTCTTCTTCAAACGGCTTATGCCCGCGCGGCCGCAGACGGGGCCCAGGTCAGGTGCGGAAGCGCGCGAGCCAGCCGCCAGCCTTCTGCCCAGGCACGGCCTGTTGGTGGTCCTGGTGCTCGCGTATGACTGGCCCAGCCTGTTCGGCTTGACGTTCGGCGGTGATGGCCCGCTGCTTGCAGTCGTCTCACAGATGCGGATGGGTGTCCCGTGGGGCGCCCCCACCCGGCGGGCTCGATGGCCTTCCACCGTGCGTCGGTGAACCGGGTGCCGCAGCCGGCGCACACGGGACGGCTGGTCTCAGGGTGATCGTCCGAGGCTGCTGGGAGTCGTCGTGATCCGCGCGGCGACACTCAGTTGAGGAGACTTCCATGCCGTATCTGATCCCGCGCCGTACCCCGCTGACGCCCGAGCAGGTGGAAGCGCGGCTTCGACTACCTCCTGGCGCTGCAGATGGGAGGGCGCCCCCTACGCCGCCGAGCAGAGTGGAAGCAGACCCGGAGCTGACGTTCGTCCTGCTGCGGCTGGCCGGGGACATCGTCTGGCCCGCCACGTCCGTCGACGGGGAGACCACCGATTCGTGCACGGACTCCTTCGCGCTGGACGAGGTCGGGTGCGTGCTGCTGTCCGCGCTGCGGGACTGGGCACTGGACTCTCCCCCGACACGGCGGCATTAAGCATCGCCCGCAGCATCATCCGGTTCACGTTGAACGTCATTCCGGACCCCGACCACCCGGACACCGCCGACACCCTGGAGGCGATGCGCGATGAGCACCTGGTGCTGGCTCGCGCGATGCACTCCGCACCCGGTGCGGACCACTGGGCCTCCGCCAACTTGAAGTTGCTGGTCAAAGGGCTGGTGTGACCGGCTCCGGGGGTGCTCACGCTGGTCGTGGGCGGCTGTCTGCGCGGTAGATCGTCCGTCAACGGTTGGTTGGCCGGTTCTTCGGTGCTCGAATCGGTGGAGGAGGTGTGTTTCCCGAGGGACGGGCAGGACTCCGACACCCGCTCTATTCGACGTACGCTGCCGGGATGCACGCAAACAGCCCTCGGGACGCTCGCGCCCTCTTCCTCAACGGCACTGTTGGTGTGGGCAAGACGACCGTTGCCGAGACCGTCGGCGATCTCCTCGCCGATGCCGGGATCCCTCATTCCGTCGTCGATCTCGACTGGCTGCGCAAGTCGTGGCCCGCGCCTCCCGGTGACCGGTTCAACTTCGGCATGCTGCTGCGGAATCTGCGGAGCGTCACCGGTCACTATCTTGACGCCGGAGCGACGCGCCTCGTCCTCGCCGGTGTGATGGAGGACCAGGACGAGCGGAAGCTACTGGCCGATGCCGTGGGCGCTGAACTCACGGTCTGCCGGCTCCGGGCCGAGCTGTCGGTCATCCACCGGCGACTGGCCCAGCGCCACGACAGCGAGCCCGAAGCGCTGCGATGGCACCTGAACCGGTCCGGTGAACTGGACAGAATCCTCAGCCGGTCCGCAGTCGACGACTGCACCGTCGATGCCGGCACAGGCTCCGTCGCTGACGTCGCCGTAGCGGTGCTCAGGGCAGCAGGCTGGCCGTGACCACCGGATTGTGGCGGTAGCCGTCACGGAGGCTCGCTCACACCCTTTTCCCGAAATCCCCGTCAACGGCCTTCTACGATCCGGTGTAGGGATCCTGAGTTGCTGGAACGGATCACCGCACGGCGCGCGGAGCTGGACGAACCCGAAGAGCAGCCAGTCAAGCAGCTGGCGGAGATACGGGCCGAGCGGGATGAACTCGCCGTCGCTGAGCGAGTCCTGGAGCGGGTGAGCGAGCAGCTCGCCCAAGAGCGTGCGGAGACCGCGCCGGTGCCGGGGCAGGTGAGCAGGCAGGCGGTGATGATGATCCCGCACCGCGCGCCGGGGGTGGAGGAGACCGCGCTCCCGGCGGACTACCAGCGGATCCTCGCGGCCGTGCGGCAGGCCGCCGGGCCAGCGTCGTCCTGGCCGTGCTGCGCCACGATCAGCGCCTGGCCGACCTGGCGGGCGGCAACGATGTGTCCAAGTCCACCGTCCACCGCTGGCGCGACGAACTGATCTCCCTGCTCACAGCCGAAGCCCCACGCCTGGACCGCGCCCTGAAGACGGTCGCCAAGCGGGGCGGGGAGGTCGTCCTGATCGACGGCACCTTCATCCCCACCCAGCGCCGCACGGGAAAGGCCAACCGCCGCAACTACTCCGGCAAACACCATCGTCACGGCCTGCACCTCCTCGCCCTGACCGACGAAAAGGGCCCTCTGATCTGGATATCCGCCGCCCGGCCCGGCCGCACCCACGCCAACACCGCCGCCCGTCACGATCACATCCTGGCCCACCTCCACGCCGCCGGCCTCGCCGACCTCGGCTTCCGCGGCCTGGACAACGACGTACTCGACCCCGTGATCATCACCGGCTTCGCCGCCACCCGCACCCGCAAACTCACCCCCGCCCAGAAGGACGCCAACCGCGCCCTCGCCGTCGGACGCGCACCCGTCGAGCACGCCTTCGCCCACCTCAAGAACTGGCGCGCCCTCACCAAACTCCGCACCAACCCCGCCCGAGCCACCCACCTCCTGCGGGCCCTGCTCTTCCTGACCAACCTCGAAGTCAACCGCTGACGGACGATCTACCGCGCATTGCTGGTCGTGATCCACTTCTTTGCTCTACCGGTCCTGTTGAAACCGACTGAAGATCAGGTAGAGAAGGGGAACAGCAATGATAGCGAAGGCAATAAGAGCTGTTGTCCGCGAGAAGCCCATCAGTCCAATAGCTAGCCCAGCTACACCAAAGGCGACAATCACAGCCAGCAATACGATCAGCTGTCGCTTTTCCAATTCCTTCTCCCGGTCGATTCAGCCTCGGGGCGCCGCACCAACAGTGCGCACCCCGTAACATCAGTCATCCTAAGTAAATAACGTCGGCGTGTGGTTAACTTCCCACCGCTTCACCAACGAGGAAGCCCACCCAGAAGGAGACCCCTGCGACACCGCCCACGACGGTGCCCGCGCCAGTGCCAACAACCGGGACGACAGAACTGACCTCACCGCCGATGACTCCGCCAATTGTCGCAGTCGAACTAACGAACCCGACGTCAGACTTGAAAATCGTCAATCGAGTACAAGCCGCTGGGGGTCGATGCGGTTGACGGGGTCGCCTTCGGCATAGAGATAGGGGTTCTTCTCCTGGCCGGAGGGATCGGGCTGGGTGAAGCGGCCGATGTTGGCGTCGGAGTAGCGGTTTTGGAGGTGGGTAGAGGCCGGTGGGGTCCTGGTAGTTGCCGGCGAAGCGGTAAGGCTGGGCTACCGGCTCGTTGGACTGGGCCAAGAGGCGGACGCCGCGGGGGCTGTAGGTGTAAGTGTCGACCTTGTTGCCGTCCACGTCGACCAGGCCGATCACCGAGACGATCGCGTCGGCGAGGTAGTAGTAGCTCTTGCCCCCGCTCGTCATGGAGTTCAACGTACCCCCGCGCTCCAGCCCGGTGCTTCCCGCGGACAGCAAGCACCGGGCTGATCCGGCTCAGAAGCCTGGCACGAAGGGCGCGAGCAAGCCACCGGCGACGCCGGCTTCGAGGTAACCCTCGGGAGCGAGACCGAGAGCAGCAACTGCTCCGCCGGATGCAGCTCCCAAGAGAGTACCGAAGGGCGACTGCGACACTGATATGGCAATGCACGTGACTACATTTTCCGCCTGCCGGACAAGCGGATAACGAGCAGTGACCCAAGTGAAAGAATAGCCACTACCAGAGATGCCCACCAAGCCCCAGGAATGTCAGCTGCATTCGGAGAAAAAATAATTAGGCATATTACGGACAGTGACAGGATGAAGACGGCGGCGGAGTAACGCGGGATTTTGCGCATTGTCGCTCCTTACCCTGGAGGGCCCGCTACCGCGGGCCCTCCAGGCGATCACTCCCTTCAGTACTTGTTGCCATCGGAGGTTTCACCGGCAACAGCTGCTACGATCTTGGTGATGAGTCTCGAGGGCCTCGGATCATCAGCACCGTTAAGGTCGCACCGCAGAGTACGGCAATGATCCCCAAAATCAGTGGAATTATCGGCCTGTGCCCGCCGTTGCCGGACACACTCAGGATGATTGCAGCGATACCGACGAGAAACATCACCGCGACTGCAATCTTTAGCCTCAGCATCAATCTGATCCTTTTCCTTGTAACGTGCTACAGAAGCCGCTATGAGTGCACGCCCACCGAGTTCTTCGGCAAGTCTGTCGGCATGCACCGGCGAGCCAGGATCACTGGCTCGCCGGATACGTCTCATTGGGGTCGATTAATCGTAAGTGATGATGTCTGCCCCGTAGTAACCGGCGGCACCTCCGACTGCGCAGCTACCGATGACCGCTGTCGCCGTACCTACAGGGCCGAAAACGCTGGCCAATTCGGTGACCCCGGAGGTTGACGCTGCGCCTACTCCGGAGATGCATCCGGTGACCACACCGAACACATCGCTGCCGATATCGAGGGCGTCAGACCAACTGAACAGCCCGGTGGGGTCGTTGCGGTTGACGGGATCGCCTGCGGCGTAGAGGTAGGTGTTCTGTTCCTTGCCGCTGGGGTCGGGTTGGGTGAAGCGGCCGAGGGCCGGGTCGTAGTAGCGGGCGCCCATTTTGTACAGCCCGGAGGGGTCGAGGTAGGCGCTGGTGTAGTGGAAGGGCTGCTGGGTGCCGGTGTTGGTGCGCGTCTCGCCGTAGGGGCCGTAGGTGTAGGTGGCGGTGCGCTTGCCGGTGGTGTCGGCCAGGCCGATGACGGAGTTCTGGGCGTCGGTCAGGTAGTACTGGCTGCTGCCGCCGGTCCTCATGGCCACCAATGTGCCCGAGGGTTCGCGGACGAAACCGGTGGCCGTGCCCGTCACGCTCTGGCCGGTGATGCCGACCGCGGCGTTGGCGAAGGTGGTCGCGTCGCGGGTCAGGCGCTGGGTGTTGTCGGTGCCGGCGTAGGTCTGGTTGGTGGTGGCGCCGGACTGGGTGTAGGCGGCGAGCTGGGTGAAGGGGGTCCAGTTCTCGGCGGTGCGGGTGCCGGTGGGGCTCGCGGCGGACGTCTCGTTGCCGGCGCCGTCGTAGGTGAAGGCGGTGGACGAGTCGTAGGCGGTGAGTTCGCCGGCGTCGTTGTAGGTGGAGGTGTGCTGGGCGCTGCTGCAGGCGGGGAGGCTGGTGCCGGTGGAGGCGCCGGTGCGGTTGCCGGTCTTGTCGTAGCAGTAGGCCCAGCCGGCGGTGGTGGTGCCGCTCTTGGTCTCGACGGCCTTGGTGAGGCGGCCTGTGGTGTCGTAGGTGTAGGCGGTGGCGGCGCCGTCGGCGGTGCGCTGGTAGATCTTGTCGGTGTCCTTGCCGGCGCTGTTCTTGTAGTCGTAGGAGATCGAGGACAGGGTGGTCGAGCCGTTCTTGACTTCGACCTTGGTGGGGCGGCTGGAGTCGTCGGGGGTGACGGTCTGGGTGGTGCCGCCGGGGAAGGTCGTGGTGGTGCGCTTGCCGTCGTCGTTGTACTCGAACGTGGTCTGGGCGCCGCCGGGTTCGGTGACGGAGGTCAGTTCGTTCGCGTCGTCGTAGCCGTAGGTGACGGTGCCCGCCGGGTCGGTGGCGCTGTCGACGTTGCCGGCCGGGTCGTAGGTGATCTGGGTGGTTGCGGTGCCGGGCAGGGTGCGCAGGCGTTCGCGGTTCTGCTCGTCGTAGGTGAACGTGGAGGTGCCGGCGGGGGTGGTGCGGGTCTTGAGGTTGCCGTCGGCGTCGTAGGTGAGGGTGGCGGTGGTGCCGGCGGCGGTCTGGGTCTTGACGCGGTCGCGGTTGTCGTAGGTGTAGGTGGTGGTGATGCCGCGGCCGTCGGTGACGGTCTTCTGCCGGCCCAGGGCGTCGTAGGTGTAGGTGATCGGTTTGAGCGGGCTGGGCGGGGTGACCTTGGTCAGGTTGCCCTGGGAGTCGTAGGCGTAGCTGGTCTTCTTGTCCCGGGGGTCGGTGGCGGTGCAGCGCTGGCCGGGCAGGCCGCCGCAGTCCATCGTCTTGGACTTGGGGTTGTAGGTGTAGGTCCACTTCGCGGCGGTGCCGCCGGTGGTGGAGTCGGTGGAGGTGAGCAGGTTGCCCGAGTCGTCGTAGCCGTTGGTGGTCTTCTCCGCCGCGGCGGAGGTCTGCGTCTCGGGGAAGTAGCCGCTGCCCTTCTTCACCCACGTCGCTGTGGCCTGCGCGCCGGTCGGGATGGTCACGCTCTTGGGGTTGAAGGCGGAGTCGTAGTCGAACTTCGTGATGTTCCCGTCGTCCGGGGTGGCGCCCATCGCGTCGGTGGCGGTGGCGACGTCGTTGTCCGGGCCCCAGGTCTTGGAGCGGGTGCGGCCCAGGGGGTCCTCGGTCCTCTTGGTGCGCCAGTAGCCGTCGACGGTCTTGAAGGTGTTCTTGCCGCGCGGGTCGGTGATGCGGACGGTGCCTTCGGTGGTGGTCTGGTCCTGGCCCAGCAGCCACCGGAAGGCGGTGGTGTTGCCGGCGCCGGTGGCGTTGTCCACGACCCGGGTGAGGGAGGCGACCTTGGTGCTGTCCCAGGTGAAGGTGGTCTGGCGCCCTTGCGCCGTGGTGATCTTGGACAGGCGCTGGGAGGCGTCGTAGTCGAAGGCGGTGGTCTTGCCGTCGCTGTCGGTGAACGTCTTGATCAGGTCGCCGGTGTAGGTGTAGCCGACCGAGCGGCCGGTGTCGTCGGTGACCTTGGTGATGTGGCTGCCGTCGTTGGTGAGGGTCAGCGTCCGCCCCGCCGCGTCGGTGATCTTGGAGGGGAGGTCGCCGGAGTAGGTGACGGTGGTGGCGTTGCCGTTCTTGTCCTCCACCTTCGACACGAGCGCGTCGCCCGTGGTGCCCGCGCGGGTGAAGGTGGTCTTCTCCCCCGTGCGGCGGCTGGTGAGGGTGAAGGACTTTTTGTCGTCGGACTCGCTCAGGTCCTGCTTGTAGCCCTTGGCCGGGGTGAAGCCGGCCCCGTCGCGGGCGAAGACGGCCATCGTGCCGCTGGGGCCGCGGACGACGACCGCGTCGGACGCAGCCTCGGTGACGCGGTAGTCGGAGCCGGTGGTGGCGCGCCAGCCGGCCTTGCCCAGGCTGTTGTAGGTGTGGCCCCAGGCCAGGCCGGGCCCGGCATCGGCTATGTCGAACCCGCTGACCGTGACCAGGAGGTTGCCGTTGTCGTAGTTGACCTGGGCGCTGATCGCGTCGGAGAGCTGGGCGGTGTAAAAGTCCGACCAAGGCACCTGGCCCACGCCGACGGGGACGACGCCGGTGGCGGCCGCGGTGGACTTCAGCAGCGTGCCTCGGGCGTCGGCTGCCTTCACCGGGGTGCTGGCCGGCGCCTTGGTGACGCCCAGCGGTGTGGGCCTGGCCTTCAGGGCCGACACGGTGCCGGGCGCGCCGGCGGCGGGCTGGGCCAGGGCCGGCAGGGTGGCGGTCATGGTGGCGGTCGCGGTCGCCGCAGCCACGATCGACAGCGGCAGCCATCGTCTACGCGACCGTAATGCGGGCATGCGAGACTTCACGAGGTTCCACTCCAATGCTCGAGTCGGCGGATGTGAGCAGGGACCGACCGGGGTGGCACCCGTGCAGGGGTGCCACCCAGCCCTGCGTGAACGGCCCATCCGGGACGCGGTACGCGCCTGCGGGCCGCGGGGCGGTGATGCGGTGTCAGCAGCGCTTGGCGGTACGGACCTCGTGCGAGGCCTCGCCGGCGATGGCGATCAGGCCGTAGCCCGAGGTGCACTCGCTGACCGTGTTGGCGGCATTGCCCCAGAACTCCTGGCCGCGGGCGTCCAGCACGTTGCGCGTGCCCACCAGCGAGTCACGGTCGTAGGACCACACCCCGGCCGTCAGATCGAAGCTGATGTTCTTGTCCAGGAACGACTTCCACACCCAGACGTAGCCGTAGTTCTCGTTGCATTGGGGCGAGTAGAACTGCTTGACCGACGCGATCGTCTCGGTGTCCCGATCGATGTAGGACGTGGTGCCGATCTGGTAGGCGTCGGCGCAGACACCCGCCGCCTGCGCCACCGCGCTGGCCGGATTGCCCGCCTCCGTACCCGCCGCACCGGCGGGCGTGGCGGAAGTACCCGCTGCGGGAACCGGGCCCGTACCCGCCGAAGCCACACCCGCCCCCAGCAGCGACAAAGCGGCCCCCGCCACCGTCGCTGTGATCGTCATCCGTGCACGTCGCACGTGCATCCCCCTCCGCGATGAAAGCGCAGCCCCCAGAGCCCACACGAGCAGCCCCCGAGGGCTCACGCAGAACAAAGGCGCACCGAGCGGTGCGCCTTCACATCTTCACCAAACCATGAGACGGAGCGGTGCATTCCATGAATAAATCACGCACCGTTAGCGAACGCACGCAGTGCGAGATCACGGATTCGACCCATGTGAACCTTCACTCGACAGGCGTTACCTATACAACGGCCGCAACATGTCAGGCTGTTGAGCGCACCAACCCCACAGTGTCACGCCCAGCCCTGACGGTGTGACAACACAGACAGACATACCCTCATCGAACAGGGGCACTCGAAAAGGCTTTCTACAGATCAGTTCCGTCAGCCCACGTCCTCGGGGCACCAGTCCCCCAACATCGGCCCGCAGAGCTCACCCTCCACCGCCATCCGAACGCGGACTTCAAGGCAGGGTCTTTGGCGCATTGGCCAGCCCGGAGCTTCCACAGCCCGGGGCTGGCGGCGCCGCCTCCAAAGTTGCTCTCCTTTGGGTTACGGGGTGGCTGGGAGTGGTTCGCTGAGGCGGTCCAGTCGCGCGTAGAGGGCCTGTACGAGGCGGGCGCGGTTCTGGGCGCAGCGGACGGTGCCTACCACCGGGGCGGACAGGCGTCCGTCGGCTTCGCGAAGGACGACTTCGGCGAGGGCGCCGCGGCCGTCGCTCTTGGGCAGGGCGGCGGCGTGGCGGCGGACGTCGGCGGCGACCGCGCGGGCGTGGCCGGTGAGCTGGAGGGCGATCTGCTCGTAGTCGCGGGGTGCGAGGTCCGGGTCCTTCCACGCGAGGACGGCGGTGACGAGTGCCTCGTGCGGGGCGCGGTCCAGGGGCAGTTCGGCGTCCATCCGGCCTTGGGGGTCGTGGAGCACGGCGTAGGCCCCGCTCGCCGCGGGGCCGCCGCGTCGTCGTCCTGGCCGTGTTCGCCAGTGTCGGCGGCCGGGACGCGGGCGGCGAGGAAGCGGGCGTAGCCGCGGTAGGCGCGGGCGATCAGCACCGGGGAGGGCCGGCCGAAGGCGGCCGGCTGGAGACCGCGGTCTTCCGGTTGGTCGTCGGCGGGGTGGGTGCGCTCATAGGCACCGCCTCCGTGTGCTGAGTGCGTCGCGTCGGTGGTGTTCGACGCTACGGAGGCTTCGGCTCCGTCCTCAATGAGATTGCGGGAAATTGCGGAATTTCACCCCAGGGCGTCGATCGCGGCCCGGATGAGGTCGCGGGCGGGGTCGCCGTAGACGGCCATCTCTGCGAGGCCGGCGAACGCCTTGGCGTAGTCGGCGAGCTCGCGCGGCTGCGTCACCTTGATCTCCGCCGTCAGCGTCTCCACCACGGCCACGGTGTCGTCGTGGAGGTAGAACGCCTCCAGCGGCCACACGGTGCGCTGCGCGGTGAAGGGGATGATGCCCAGTGAGACCGCGGCGAGCGGCATCACCGCCAGGAGGTGGCGCAACTGCCCGCGCATCGCCTCGGGGTCGGCGGTGCGGAACCGCAGGACGGACTCCTCCATGAGCACGACGTAGCGGTGCCCGCCCTCGTAGAGGAAGCGGGAGCGGGCGATGCGGGCGGCGACCGCTTCGGTGACGTCGTTGGGGGTGCCCTGGAAGCGGGTCATCTGCTCCATGAGGGCGATCGCGAAGGGCGGCGTCTGGAAGAAGCCGGGCGGGACGTTGGAGACGTAGACCCGGCAGACGCGGGTCTGCTCGTGCAGGCTGTTCCAGCTCTGCTGGACCTTGCGCATCCCGTCCTTGTGCAGGCGGCGCCACTCCAGATACATCGAGTACCGCTGGGCGAGCCCCTGAAGGCCGGCGTCCGCCGACATGTCACCCAGGACTTGGACGATTTGGGCCGCCGCCGACAGCAGCGCCCGTCGCTCGGCCGAAGGCGCGGGCTGCGCCAGCAGGCGGCCCACGTCGTCGCCGAGGTAGGAGGCCAGGGCCGCGCGGGCGTGGCCGCCTCCGTAGCGCGGCCAGCCGGCGGCGAACCGGGACGTCACGAACCGGACCCGCTGCACGTCGGGGCCGCCGATCCCAGCCCGCAGCGAGGCGGGGCCGGGGGTTTCGAGCATGTCCCGGATCTCCGTGTCCGGGACACCGTGCTGGCGGAAGACCAAGTGCGCCAGCCGCACACGGCGTACCGGATCGGCGTCCGTCCTGGCCAAGGCCACCAGGCGCGGCAGGGGATCGGCGCGGTCCTCGTCCGATCCGTCGCCGGAAGCCTGTGAACGGGCGCCGGCCAGGCCGGTCTCCGCGACGCTGACCAGCCGGCCGATGCCGCGGGTCAGTACCTCGGCCACGAGTTGGGGGACGGGATCACGGGGACGGGATCCCGAGAGCCAGTGAGCGACGGTGGTGCGGTCGTAGTGCAGTGTCAGGCCTTCGCCGGCCGCCAGGCGATTGACGTTTCTGGCCAGTTCCGCAGCGCTCATGCCTGCCTCGCTCAACAGGCCCCGGAGCGCGGCGTTGTGGCCATGACGGCGTGACACGACGGTCCCTCCTTCACCGCTTCTCCCAAGTGGCCCGCGGGGAGCCCGGCCGGTCACGCCCGGCTGCCGATGTGCGCGTCAGCTCCTCTCTCCGTCCTCGCGAAGGCGCCGGAACGAGGAGTCCCTGCGGTACCGCGGGGGTGTGCGAGCCGCCTCGATCGAGCCGCTGGTGACGTTCCCTGGCGCCGGGTGCGGCGCGTACGTACGAACAGGCGCCGACCGGACCACGAGCGCGGCCGGCGACAGAGGATGGGGGTACGGCGATCGGGGCACGCCGGGTCGCCGCGGGTACGCCCGGCGCGGAGGCGCCATCCGGCCCGGACGCGACATGAAAGAAATCGGCTACATCTCCTTTCTACCAGTCACTATCCGATCGGAAATCGCTTTTTCAGCCATGCACGGTCGCCTCACTCAACAGGCCCCGCGGTTTCCGTCCGTCTTCATCGCCGCTCCGCCGCAACCGCCTCGACTGCGTCCAGCCTGACCGGTGCCCAGCGGGGAGGGCGCCGAGGCCCGGATCCGACAAGGAGTCCCAGGGGCGGCGGCTACGGGCAGGGCGCGGATACGGGGAGGCCGGGTCCTGTCAAAGGGGTCCCCAGTGCGGCCCCGGCTCGGCGATGCACAAACGGTGAGCTCAGGGCGCGAGTTGGGGCGCGGTTCGATGGCCCACGGCTGGGCGGACCAGCGGTGGACTCTCGCGCGGATCAAGTCGCTGATCAACCGACTCTTCCACGTCTCGACACCGTCGAGGGCACCGGCGGTGCTGAAGCGGCGCGGCTGGTCGTGGCAGCAGCCGCGCCGGCGGGCGATTGAGGTTCCCCTCCTGCCTGTGGAGACGAACGGATCTCCGTCGTCGGACCGGCCGGTGGCCGAGCCGTCGGGTGGCCGGCTGCGGGAGAGTGAGCGGGCGGAGCGGGAGGCGGCTGCGGGCCGAGGCCGCAGGCGCATGCGGCAGTGGCGCCATCTGCTGTCGAACACCGGCAGCGTGGTCCACCTCCAGTGTCCGACCCGCACCCACGTCTCGGACACGAGACGGGCTTCGGCGCGAGCCGGGGCCGCCGAACCGGGCGGCAAAGGACCGCTGACCTCTGTGCCGGAGACGGCCGGGATCAGGACGCTCGGCTGAGGAGGGGCAGGTAGCCGAGGGACTGCCCGGCGGCGTTGGGGTGGTACGACTCGGTGAGGTCCAGCACCTCGATGCTGTGCAGCCATGGCCCCGCGGAACAGATCTCGTGCCCCTCGAAGGCGCTCCGGGCGTCCGCGAACGAGAATCCGTGGCCGGTGGCATGCCGGGCGATCACGCCGTCGAGGTGGTCGATGGCCGCGTTGAGCGCCGCCCGCTCCTTGTCCTCCAGCCCCCGCGCGCAGGCGCCGCGGAGCTGGTAGAAGTGCGGGTAGCCGAGCACCACGACACGGGCGGACGGCGCCTTGGCCCTGATCGCCGAATAGAGCCGGTCCAGGTTCCCGGTCAGCGTCCTGTCGACGTATGCGCGTGCGGTGTCGATGGCGTTGAGGCACGCGGTGGTGCCGGGCAGCGCGCAGATCCCCATCACCCTGGCCCAGCTCGCGTCACTGCCGCCGACGGTGACGCTGACCAGATCGGTACGGCCGCTCAGTGCCCCGAGCTGCTTCGTCAGCACATCCCCGGTCCTGGCGCCGTTGCAGGCGGCGAAGGCGAAGGACGAGGCGTGCGCCGCGGCCCACAGGGCGGGGTAGGCCCGGCTGCTGCGCAGACAGTTCGCGCCCCCGGGCAGGTAGTCCCCGGCGCCGACACCGGCCGAGTAGGAGTCTCCGAGTGCCACGTAGTCCAGGGCCGCCCGGTTCGGTGCCGCGGGGGCGCTGGCCGGACCGGCCAGGGTACAGGCGCCCGCGAGGAGCAGGGCGGAGGCCCAGGACTGGATGCGCAACGATCTCATGCACCCGTTTATCGCGCACCCGTCGCACCCCCGCATCGTCACGGTCCGCGACCTTGACAATCCGATCCGTCGATGCCGCCGAGGCAGAAACTCGGGAGGGAGGTGCATCGGGCGTGGTGCCGTCGGGCCGCCGACCGCCCGGAATTTACCCGGAGGGACAGTCACCCGTACGGCGGAGCGAAACGGCAGAGGCAGGGAGTGCGTACTCCTTGCCACTCTCAACTTATAGCGGGTGGGGGGCCTTGCGGCAAGGCCCCTCCCATGCCGCACAATCTCCGCTCCGGACAGCGAAGGGCAGGTGGGACGCCTGCCCTGGGTAGAGGGAGTTTCATGATCGACGTGATCGTCGCGGGCGGCGGACCGACCGGTCTGATGCTGGCCGCCGAGCTGCGGCTGCACGGCATCCGCACCGTCGTGCTGGAGAAGGAGGTGGAGCCCACCCGGATCGTCCGGGCGCTCGGGCTGCACGCGCGCAGCATCGAGGTGATGGACCAGCGTGGCCTGCTGGAACGCTTCCTCGCCCAGGGCAAGCAGTACCCGCTCGGCGGCTTCTTCGCGGGCATCCGCAAGCCGGCGCCGACGCGACTGGACACCGCGCACCCGTACGTCCTCGGCATCCCGCAGCCCATCACCGAGCGCCTGCTGGCCGAGCGCGCCACGGAACTGGGCGCCGAGTTCCGCCGGGGCTGCGAACTGGTCGCCCTGAGCCAGGACGAGGACGCGGTGACCGCCGAACTGGCGGACGGCACCCTGCTGCGCTCCCGCTACCTCGTCGGCTGCGACGGCGGCCGCAGTACGGTGCGCAAGCTCCTCGGCATCGCCTTCCCCGGCGAGCCCTCCCGCGTCGACACGTTGCTCGGCGAGGCACGGGTGACCGCCTCGCCGCAGGAGGTGGAGGCCGTGGTGACCGAGATCCGCAAGACTCAGCTGCGGTTCGGCCTCGGACCGCTCGAGGACGGTGCGTATCGCTTCGTCGTACCGGCCGACGGTGTGGCCGAGGACCGCACGGCCCCGCCGACCCTGGACGAGGTACGACAGCGGCTGCGGGTCGTCGCCGGCACCGACTTCGGCATCCACGCGCCGCGCTGGCTCTCCCGCTTCGGCGACGGCACCCGGCAGGCCGAGCGCTACCGGGCCGGCCGCGTCCTGCTGGCCGGCGACGCCGCCCACGTCCACCCGCCGATGGGCGGACAGGGACTCAACCTCGGCGTCCAGGACGCCTTCAACCTCGGCTGGAAACTGGCCGCCGAGCTCGCCGGCTGGGCGCCCGAGGGGCTGCTCGACACCTATGAGCGCGAGCGCCACCCCGTCGCCGCCGACGTGCTCGACAACACCCGTGCCCAGATGGAACTGATCTCCCTTGAGCCCGGAGCCCAAGCGGTCCGCCGGCTGCTGACGGAATTGATGGACATCGAGGAGGTGAACCGCCGCCTGACCGAGAAGATCATCGCGATCGGCGTCCGCTACGACTTCGGCGACGGCCACGAACTCCTCGGGCGTCGCCTCCGGGACCTGCCCCTGAAGCGGGGGCGCCTGTACGAACTGCTGCACCAGGGCCGCGGCCTGCTGCTCGACCGGACCGGTCGGCTGTCGGTGGCCGGCTGGGCGGACCGGATCGACCACGTCGTGGACGGCAGCGACGAACTGGACGTCCCCGCCGTGCTCCTGCGGCCCGACGGCCATGTGGCCTGGGTGGGCGAGGACCCGTCCGACCTCGCCGAACGACTGCCGACGTGGTTCGGCGCCCCCGCCTCAGCCGACTACCGGCCCGCTTGGGATCGGCTGCCCGCCGCATCGCGTCGACCAGCTGCGGATCGCGCCGTTCAGTCGAGTTGATCCCGCGCTCTTGGTGCGTCACCACCCCCGCGTGCCCCGGGTCGACGCATGAAGGCGAGGTGACTTCGACCCGTACCTCTGCTGAGCGGCTGCGCGGCCGGCTCCTGGTTCACGCCGGCGAGAAGACGCTGGCCGCGCTGACGGCCGATGGTACGGTGACCGCCGCGGACGTGCCCGCCATCCTGCGGCACAGCCGGGTCCGAGCCGGGCTGATCTCCGGACTGATCTCCGCTCTGGAGCGGCATCCCGGCCAGGTCGAGGCGGCCATCGCGCTCCTGTCCCGTCTGCCCGACCTTGAGGTGGAACAGGTCGTCCGGGACTGGGATCCCGACCGCCACACCAGCGCCGAGGGCGCCGCGCCGACCCCGCCGGTGCCGCCAGAACCGTTCGACGCCGTCCTGGAAGCCCGCATCACGCCGCTCGCCGCGTACCTCACTCTGAGCCCGAAGAGGACTGGGAGGCCGTGACCGTGTATCCGAAGGACTGGCCGAGACGCAGGCTCTCGATCCCGTACGGCCCGTATGAGGGTGACAGCCGCGGCCCGGCATCTGGAACGGTGCGCCCGGCCGGCCCGGGCGCAGAGCGTCTCAGCGCTCTCCTCCTAGGGGCTGTTTGAGGTTCGGATCATGTGGTTGAGGTGAGGTGCTTCAACCACATGAGCGATCCTCGG
>NZ_BAABKC010000063.1:0-13356 GCF_039543625.1 Streptomyces similanensis
ACGCCGCGCGCCCGGAGCGGGGGTGGCCGGCCGATCCCGGCCTCCCGCGGCGGTTCCCGGCCGAGCGGCGGCTGCCGTCCGGCCCCGCGGGCCGGCGGCACCCGGCCGCGGCCGCGCAACACCTCCACCGGCCGGCGGCCGGCCAATCCCCGGCTGCTGCGGCAGCGGCTGTTCGTGTTCGTGGTGGTGACGCTCCTGGTCGCCCTCGGCATCGCGGTGGCGCAGGGCTGTCAGGGGCCCTCACGCGGCCTGGGCGGCGACGGCGGCGCGGTGACGGACACCGGTCATGTGGCGGCGGCCCCGGCCCTGCGGGCGGCGGCCCCCGGGGTCCGTCCCACCGAGGGCCGGTAACCGGTCCGGCGACGCGGCCGACCGCCCGGCTTCAGGACAGGGACCGGCCCCGTCGTGCGCTCGCGGCCGCGACGCGGTGCGGCCCCCGGGACTCGTGCCGATGGCCGGGGTGCGCCACCCAGGTCGCGGGTGCGCGCGCCGAGGACCGGGCCGCGGCCGACGGCCCACAGCCCGCAGCCCGCAGCCCGCAGCCCGCACATGTGCGTACCCCGGCCGCGTGCCCCGCGGTTCCCGGCTACGCCGTCGGGCGGCCCGCGGTCACCGCGTAGAAGGCGACCGCGGCCGCCGCGCCGACGTTGAGGGAGTCGACGCCGTGGGACATGGGGATGCGGACCCACCGGTCGGCGGCCGACAGGGCGCGCGGGGACAGGCCGGTGCCCTCGGCGCCCAGCATCAGGGCGACCCGGTCCATCCGGTGCGGGGCGGCCTCGTCCAGCGGCTCGGCCTTCTCGTGCGGGGTGAGGGCGAGGAGCGTGAAGCCGGCCGCGCGGACCGGCTCCAGGTCGCCCGGCCAGGCGTCGAGGCGGGCGTACGGCACGGAGAAGACGGCGCCCATGGAGACCTTGACGCTGCGGCGGTAGAGCGGGTCGGCGCAGTCCGGGGAGAGCAGCACGGCGTCCATGCCGAGGGCGGCGGCCGACCGGAAGATCGCGCCGATGTTGGTGTGGTCGTTGACCGACTCCATGACCGCGACCCGGCGGGCGGTGCGCAGGACCTCGGCGGCGGCGGGCAGCGGCTTGCGCCGCATGGCGGCGAGCGCGCCGCGGTGCACGTGGTAGCCGGTGACCTGCTCGGCTACCGCGGGGTCGGCGACGTAGACCGGGGCCGTCAGGTCGTCGATGACGTCGCGCATGGTGTCGACCCACTTGGCGGACAGCAGCATCGACCGGGTCTCGTAGCCGGCCTCGCGGGCCCGGCGGATGACCTTCTCGCCCTCGGCGATGAACAGGCCCTCGGCGGGTTCGCGGCGGCGGCGCAGCTCGACGTCGGTCAGGTCGGTGTAGTCGTGCAGACGCGGGTCGGCGGGGTCGTCCACGGTGATGAGATCGGCCACGGGGGTGTTGCTGCCTTGTCCTGGTTGCGGTGCGACGGGCGCGGGGCGGGGGCGGGTCATTCGGCGGCGGGCGGGCCCACCGCGACGACCGGGCCGACGACGATGACGGCGGGCGGCCTCACGTCCTGGGCGCGCACGGTCTCGGCGACGGTGGCGAGGGTGGCGTCGACGCGGCGCTGGGCGGCCGTCGTGCCCTCCTGGACCAGGGCGACCGGGGTGTCGGGGGACTTGCCGTGCGCCACGAGCGTCTCGGCGATCCGGCCTATCTTGTCGACGCCCATCAGGATCACCAGGGTGCCGGTGAGCCTGGCCAGGCTCGGCCAGTCGACCAGGGAGCGCTCGTCGTCCGGGGCCACGTGCCCGCTGACCACGGTGAACTCGTGCGCCACCCCGCGGTGGGTGACCGGGATGCCGGCCGCGCCCGGGACCGAGATGGAGCTGGAGATGCCGGGGACGACGGTGCAGGGGATGCCGGCCTCGGCGAGCGCCTGGAGCTCCTCCATGCCGCGGCCGAAGACGTAGGGGTCGCCGCCCTTGAGGCGGACCACCGACCTGCCCTGCTTGGCGTGCTCGATGAGCGCGTTGTTGATGGCCTCCTGGGCCATGTACCGCCCGTAGGGGATCTTCGCCGCGTCGATCACCTCGACGTGCGGGGGGAGTTCGGCGAGCAGGTCGCGCGGGCCGAGCCGGTCGGCGATGACGACGTCGGCCTCGGCGAGCAGCCGCCGGCCGCGCACGGTGATCAGGTCGGGGTCGCCGGGGCCGCCGCCGACCAGGGCGACGCCCGGGGTGCGGGTGCGGTGGTGGGGGGCGACGAGGGTGCCGTCGCGCAGGCCCTCGACGACCGCGTCCCGGACGGCGGCGGTGTGCCGGGGGTCCCGGCCGCGCGCGTCGGTGGTGAGCACGGCGACCGTGACGCCCTCGCTGTGGCCGGTGGCCGGGGTCCAGGCGGTCGCCGCGTCGGCGTCGTCGGAGCGCACGCACCACACGCGGTGGGCCGCCGCCTCGGCGGAGGCGCGGGTGTTCGCGTCGTGGTCGCTGGTGGCGATCAGCGCGTACCAGGCGTCCGCGAGGTCGCCGTCCCGGTACGGGCGCCGCCGCCAGGCGATCTCGCCCGCGTCCGCCATCGCCTCCACCGACGGGGTCGCCCGCGGCGACACCAGCACGATGTCCGCGCCGGCCGCGATCAGCGCGGGCAGCCGGCGCTGGGCGACCTGACCGCCGCCGAGGACGACCACGCGGCGGCCGGTCAGTCGGAGGCCTACGGGGTAGGCGGGGTGTTCGGCCATGGGAGAGCGGCTCCTCGTCCGGGCGGCCTCGGCGGGGCGGCGCCGGGCAGCGGTAGAAGCGGGGGAAGCAAAGGAAGCAAGGGAATCAGGGGGGGCTGGGGCGCTACGGCTCCGGAGCGGCCCTGACGTGCGGATTCTAGACGTGGCTTCAGCGTACGGCCGGGCCGGGGGTGCGCGCAGGAGTGCGCCCCCCGGCCCGGGCCGGCGTTCGGCTACTTCTCGGTGACGCCCGCCGAGTCGAACGTCGCCACCTCGTGCATGGCGCGCGCCGTGCTCTGCACCAGCGGCAGGGCGAGCAGCGCGCCGGTGCCCTCGCCCAGGCGCAGGTCGAGGTCGACCAGGGGGCGCAGCCCGAGCTTGTTGAGGGCGGCCACGTGTCCAGGCTCGGCGCTGCGGTGGCCCGCGATGCAGGCGGCCAGCACCTCGGGGGCGATGGCGCGGGCGACCAGGGCGGCAGCGCCGGCGCTGACGCCGTCCAGGATCACCGGCGTACGCAGCGAGGCGCCGCCGAGGAGCAGGCCGACCATGGCGGCGTGCTCGAAGCCGCCGACCGCGGCGAGCACGCCGATGGGGTCGGCCGGGTCCGGCTGGTGCAGTTCCAGGGCGCGGCGGACGACCTCGGTTTTGCGGGCCAGCGTCTCGTCGTTGATGCCGGTGCCCCGGCCGGTTACCTCGGCGGGGTCGGCGCCGGTGTAGACGGAGATGAGGGCGGCGGACGCGGTGGTGTTCGCGATGCCCATCTCGCCGGTGAGCAGCGCCTTGTTGCCGGCCGCCACCAGGTCGCGGGCGGTCTCGATGCCGACCTCGATGGCCTTCTTGGCCTCCTCGCGGGTCATCGCGGGGCCGGCGGTCATGTCGGAGGTGCCGCCGCGGATCTTGCGGGGCAGCAGGCCGGGGCTGGCCGGGAGGTCGGCGATGACGCCGACGTCCACGACGCAGACCTCGGCGCCGACCTGGGTCGCGAAGGCGTTGCAGACCGCTCCCCCGCCCAGGAAGTTGGCCACCATCTGGGCGGTGACCTCCTGCGGCCACGGGGTGACGCCCTGGGCGTGCACGCCGTGGTCGCCGGCGAAGATCGCGACGGCCGCGGGCTCCGGGATCGGCGGCGGGCACTGCCGGGACAGCCCGGACAGCTGCGCGGAGATGATCTCCAGCATGCCGAGCGCGCCGGCCGGCTTGGTCATCCGCTTCTGCCGCTCCCACGCCTCGCCAAGCGCCTTGGCGTCCAGCGGCCTGATCCCGGCGACGGTCTCGGCGAGCAGGTCGTGCGGGTCCTCGCCGGGCAGGGCGCGGCGGCCGTACGTCTCCTCGTGCACGACCCAGGACAGCGGGCGACGCTTGGCCCAGCCGGCCTGCATCAGCTCGGGCTCGTCCGGGAACTCGTCGACGTAGCCGACGCACAGGTAGGCGATGACCTCCAGGTGCTCGGGCAGGCCGAGGGCGCGGACCATCTCGCGCTCGTCGAAGAAGCTGACCCAGCCGACGCCGAGCCCTTCGGCGCGGGCGGCGAGCCAGAGGTTCTCGACCGCGAGGGCGGCGGAGTACGGCGCCATCTGCGGCTGGGTGTGCCGGCCGAGGGTGTGCCGGCCGCCGCGGGTCGGGTCGGCGGTGACGACGATGTTCACCGGGGTTTCGAGGATGGCCTCGATCTTCAGCGCCTTGAACTGCTTGGCCCGGCCCTTCGGCAGCGATCTGGCGTAGGCGTCGCGCTGCCGCTCGGCGAGTTCGTGCATGGTGCGGCGGGTCTCGGCGGAGCGGATGACGACGAAGTCCCAGGGCTGGGAGTGCCCGACGGACGGCGCGGTGTGCGCCGCCTCCAGCACGCGCAGCAGCACCTCGTGCGGGATCGGGTCGTCGCGGAAGCCGTTGCGGATGTCGCGGCGCTCGCGCATCACCCGGAGCACGGCCTCGCGCTCGGCCTCGTCGTAGCCGGGCGCGGCCGGGCCGGTGGACTGCCGTGCTTCTGCCACTGCGGCCGTGCTCTCTTCCTGGTGCTGTGCCTGGTGCTCTGCCTGGTGTTCCTCTTGCCCGGCGGCCCGGGCGTCCGGGTCGTCCGTGTGCTGGACCACCCGGAACGCGGGCCCCTCGCCGGGCGTGGCGGGCACGCTGTCGCCGTCGCGGGGGGCGGGAACCGTGAGCAGTGGCTCGGCCTCGGCGTGCGGGGCGGCGGGCTGCCGCGCCGGTACGTCGTGCGGCTCGGCGGCCGGGGGCTGCCGCGGGGTGCGGGGGGCCGAGCCCTCGACCGGGACGAAGTGGCCCACGGGGAGGTCGGGGCGGTGCTGCGCGGGGACCTCGGGGAGCACCGGGGCCTCGGGAAGCGCGGAGGCTTCGGGGAGCGCGGGGGCCTCGGGGAGCGCGGGGGCCTCGGGGAGAGGGGCGCCGTCTGCCGGCTCGCTCTCCGCGACGGCCGCGGGCGGTTCCTGGGGCTGGGGGGCGGGCTGGGCCGGGGACTCGGGCTGGGAGTCGGACGCGGGCTGGGCCTGGGGCTGGGCCTGGGCCTCGGGTTCGGTCTCGGGCTGGGCGGTCTGCGGTGTTTCGGCCGCTGCGGCCGCCGGGGCGGCGAACTCGGCTGCGGCGTCGGCAGGTTGGGGCGTCTGCTCGGGCGCGGGGGCCGTCCGGGGCTGGGCGGGGACGGCGGGGTGCGCGTCCTCGGCGGGGGTGGCTTCCGTGGGGGCCTCGGTGGGGGCGGACGCGAGAGGCTGGGCTTCCTCCGCCGGGGCGGGTGCGGCGTCTGCGGGGGCCCGGGCCGGGGCGGGTGCGGCGTCCGTGGGGGCCTCGGCGGGCTCGGGGGTGCCGGTCGCCGGGGGCGTGGGCTCGGGTTCGGCCGCCTCGGCGGCGGCGGGGGCCTCGGAGGTGGGCGCCTCGACCGCGGGGGCCTCGGGGGTCGGGGCGGCTGCGGGCGCGGCGTCCTGCGGGGCGGTTTCCGCGGTCGGCGCCGCCTGGGGCGACGCGGGCTCGATCCGCTCGGCCGCCTCGACGGGCGCGGTGACGCCGACGCCGGCCGGTGTCCGGGGCGCGTCGGTGACGGCGGATGCCTCGGGCTCCGGGGCGGGGGCGGCCTCGGGCGCCGCGACGGGTTGCCGCGCCTGCGGCTGGGCGGCGTCGGGCGCGGTCACGGGGACCGCTTCCGCCGCTACCGCCGCTTCCGCCGTCTGCGGGGCCTCGGGGGCCTGTTCGGGGGCGACGGGCGGCGCGGGTGCGGTCGGCTCCTCCGCTGCGGGGGCGTCCTCGGCGGCCGGGGCCGGCTCGGGGGCGGGGGCCTGCGGCGCGGGGGCGGCCTGGCCGGCGGCGAGGGGCGGTTCCGGAGCGACCGACTGTTCGGGGACGGCGGCCGGCTCAGGGACGGCAAGCGACTCGGCGGCGACGGTGCTCTGTTCCGGAACGGCCGCCTGCTCCGGGGCGGCGGCGGTGTTCTGGTCCGGAACGGCGACCTGCTCAGGGGCGGCGGCCGGTGCCGCGACGGCGCCCGGCGCCTGAGCGGCCTCAGCGACGACCGTCTCGGGGACACCGGCGGTGGCCTCGGGGACAGCGGCCGTCTCGGGGGCAGCGGCCGTCTCGGCGGGCACGGCGGCCTCCGGGATGTCGACGGCCTCGGCGGCCGGGACGCCGTCCACGGCCGGTACGCCCTCGGCAGCGGTCGTGGGCGACCGCTGCGCGCCCTGCGGAAGCCGCGCCTCCAGCGCCTCCTGAGCCGGGGCCGGGGGAACCTGCGGGACGGCGGCCGCCTCGGTCGCGGGGCCGTCCTCCCCCTCGCTCTCCTCGGCCGCTTCGGCGACGGGCTCGGCCTGGGCGGAGTCGCCCACGGCCTCGGTCTCGGCCTCCGGCGCGGGCGCGGTCTGCGGGCTCTGCTCGGCCGGAACGACGGCCGGGGCGGCCTCCGGCGCCTGACCGGCCGCCGGGGCGGCCACGGCCTGCGGCGCCGGGTCCGGCGTCTCCGCAGCCGGGGACGGCTGGGCGGCCTCGGGCCGCGCGGTCGCCGTGTCGGCCGGGGCGGCGGCCTCCGCGGCGGGGGCGACGGCGGGAACGTCTTCCTGGGCGGGGGCTACGGCGGCGGGGGCGCCCGCCTGGGCGGTGAGGCGGGCCACGGCGGCCTGGGCGGCGTCCACCGACTCCGCGGCCGGGGCCGCCTGCTCCACGGCCTGTTCCACCGCCGGCTCCGGGGCGTCGGCCTGGGGCGCGGCGGGAGCCGTCACGCCCGGCTGCGCGGCCTGCGCGCCCCAGGGGGCGGCGGCCTGCACAGCCGCCTCGCGCCCGTGCTGGGCGTCCAGGTACTCGAGGCCGGGGGCGGGCTGCCCGGACGGCCGGGCCGGCACCTCGGCGGGGCCCCGGTCGGCCAGCGACCGCACCGGGCTCGCGGAGGCGTCGGGGATCGGCGGGCCGAGGTGCAGCGGACGGCGCGGGGGCGTCGCCGCGGCCGGCGGCGCGGCCATCGGGTCGGGGTGCAGGACGCCGCTCAGGTCGACGGAACCGCTGTCGCGGCCCGACAGCTCGTGCGGGCCGGGCTGGTGGACGGTCTCGACGACCGGCTCGGGGGCGGGCGGGGGCACTTCGTTGCCCCACGCGCCGTGGGAGCCCGGGAGCAGCAGGTCTTCGTCCTCGGCGGGAGACTCGGAGAGGTAGGTGTACACGCCGTGCGCGGGGACGCCCGGCTGCTCCACCATCCCTGCGCTCTCCGGCAGCCCCTCGCCCGGGATCTGGCCGGTGTCGGTCATGCGTACCCCTCGCCCATCGGTTAGTGCCTCTACGACCAGCTCACCGGGAGCGGCGCACCGACCGCCCCGCAGTGAAGAACGAGCGTGCGTGCCCGGCGGCACGAACGACCCGCCCAAAAAAGGCGACAAAGCCATTGAGTGGCATTGTCGCGGTCGTCCGGCCGCCGCGACAGCGTGATCCGCCGCGGCTCGCTGTGGACTGCGCCACGTTGCGCGTCCTCCGGTTCCGCCGTACCACACCCCTCGTACAACGGGCGGGTTTTCCGGACATTGACGAACGAATCTCCGGACCACCCAGCGCGGTACAACGATCGGCCAGCCTACCGCGCGCGGTACGACAAGCCGATCACGGGGCGTGGTCCTATGGCCTCGTCCGTCGCCCGGCGGCGGCCGCTCAGCGAGGGGACTCGTCGCGGCCGAGTTCCCCGGTGAGCAGGAACGCGACGCTCCGCTCGGTCTCGGTCCAGGCGCGGGTGTCGAGTGCGACGGACTGGAGGAGGGCGCACTCGACGCGGTAGCCGTGCTCGGTCAGCTCGCGGCCGATGAGTTCGGCGGCGTCGCGGGTGGCGGCGTGCGTGACGATGCGCTGCGGGCGCCGGTCGGCGACCGCGTCCACGACGGCCGCTCCCCCGCCGCCGACGCGTACGACGTCGGGTTCCGGCAGGTTCTCCAGGATGTGCGGGGCGTCGCCGAGCACCACCTGTGCCTGGACGCCGAAGCGGCGGGCGGCGGCCTCGGCGCGGGCGCAGGCCCCGGGGTCGCGGTCGACGGCGATGACGGCGGCGCCGGCCCGGGCGGCCTCGGCGGTGAACGCGCCGCTGCCGCAGCCGATGTCCCAGACCAGGTCGCCGACGCGCGGGCCGAGCCGGGCGAGTTGGGCGGCGCGGAGCAGATCCGTTTCTCCCTCGCCCAGTACGCCGCCGTAGGTCTCGGCGGGCTGGGTCCAGCCGCGCGGTCCCGCCGCCGGGTCGCGGCCGGCGATCCAGCCGCCGTCCTCGGCGGCGCCGGACCCGCCGCCGATGACGATGACGACGTTCGGGTCGCGCCAGGTGTGGTCGGCGGCCTTGTCGGAGGTGACGACGGTGACCTGTTCGCGGTCGGTGCCGAGTTCCTCGCAGATGACGAAGGTGCGGTGGACGCCGTCCAGGAGCAGGCCCAGTTCGGCGGGTCCGGCGCCGGGCGCGGTCAGCACGGCGACCTTGGTGTGGGCGCGGCAGACGTTCACCGCGCGGCGCAGGGTGCGTTTGTGGGCGACGACCACCTGGGCGTCGTCCCAGGGCATTCCGGCGCGGGCGAAGGCGGCGGCCACCGAGGAGACGGCGGGGACGACCTCGACCTCCAGGCCGAACTCGGGGGCGCGCAGGGTGCGTACGACGCCGAAGAAGGCGGGGTCGCCGTCGGCGAGGACCACGGCGGTGCCCCGGTGGCCGGCGATGCGGCGGGCGGCGAGGCCGACGCTGCCGAGGCGGATGCGCTCGGCGGTGGGCGGCACCTCGGGCAGTGCCAGGTGGTGGGCCGCGCCCGCGACGAGGGTGGCGGCGCCCAGTGCGCCGCGTGCCGCGTCGGTCAGCGGCGAACCGTCCCAGCCGATCACCGTGACCCGGTCGGCCATCGTCGTCAGTCTCCAGGGATGTCGCTGGTCGTCAGGGGGCGCCCGCGGGCGGGCTCCGTGAGATTACCCGGTGCGGCCGCGGGCCGCGCGACGGGGCCGTACCGCCGAACGGTCCGTCCCGTCAGTTCCAGTCGGCGAACGAGGTGAAACCGCCGGTGTCGGCGAGTTCCCCGTCGGCGCCGTCCAGGTCCTCGGGCAGCAGGCTCCACACGATGAAGTCGGTGCGCACGTCGGTCCAGGCGCCGTCCTCGGCGCGCACATGGGCGATGCAGGCGTTGCGCAGGACGCCCTCGCTGATGCAGCCGATCTTCTGGGCGACCTGCTGGGAGGCGGCGTTGTCGGCGGCGGTGCGCAGTTCGAGGCGCTCGAACTTCTGGTCGCGGAACAGCCATTGGGCGGTGGCCAGGGCGGCTTCGGAGGCGTAGCCCTCGCCGCGGGCCCAGGGGGCGATGACGTACGACAGCTCGGTCGAGCGTATGTGCCAGTCGGTCCGGCCCAGCTGGACTATGCCGACCAGGCGCTGGGTGAGGAACTCGGTGACCGCGAGGTCGAGGCCGCGGCCGGCCGCGCGCTCGGCGGGCGCGTGCTCCCTGATCCAGATGCGGGCGCGGTCCTCGCCGAAGGGCTGGGGGACGTCGGTCCAGGCGGCGACCTGTTCGTCGTTCATCATCTCGGCCAGGGCGGGGGCGTCGTCGTCGTCGAGGGGACGCAGCACCAACCGCTCCGTGCTGATGGAGATGTTGGGGAAGGTGCTCGTCATGCGCCGCTCCGTAACCTTCGGAAATTCCGTCAGGGCCTGCTGAACTGCCCAGCATGCAGCATCGCGGCGCCCGGGCGCACCACGGGGTCCTCCCCGCCGTCCGGACGGCGTGGGAAGGACCCCGTGTGCGGTGCCGCGTGCGCGGCTCGGCGCGCGGGCGCGCCGGGTGCGGATCAGAACGCGGGCACGACCGCGCCGTCATACTTGTCCTCGATGAACTTCTTCACCTCGGGCGAGGTCAGCAGCTTGGCGAGCTTGACCACCCGCGGGTCCTTCTCGTTGCCCTTCTTCACGGCGAGGAAGTTGGCGTACGGGTTGCCCTTGGCGGACTCGGCGGCCAGGGCGTCCTTGGCCGGGCTGAGCTTGGCCTCCAGGGCGTAGTTGCCGTTGATCACCGCGGCGTCGACGTCACCGAGCGAGCGCGGCAGCTGGGCCGCCTCCAACTCCTTGAACTTCAGGTCCTTGGGGTTGCCGGTGACGTCCTTGGGGGTGGCGTCGTAGCCGGCGCCCGCCTTCAGCTGGATGACGCCGTTGGCCTCCAGCAGCTTCAGCGCGCGGGCCTCGTTGGTGGTGTCGTTGGGCAGGGCGACGGTGGCGCCCTTCTTCAGGTCCGTGAGCTTCTTGAGGCTCTTGGAGTAGACACCGAGCGGCTCCAGGTGAACATCGGCGCCGGGCACCGGGACGATGTCCGTGCCGTTCTTCTTGTTGAAGTCGTCGAGGTACGGCTTGTGCTGGAAGTAGTTGGCGTCGACCTGGCCCTGCTGGACGGCCGTGTTGGGGGTCACGTAGTCCGTGAACTCCTTGACCTCCAGCTTGAGGCCGGCCTTCGCGGCCAGGTGGTCCTTCACGTAGGTGAGGATCTCGCCCTGCGGGGTGGGCGTGGCGGCGACCGTCAGCGTGGCGTTCGGATCGGCCTTGCCGGCGTCGGAGTCGGACCCGCCGCAGGCGGAGAGCCCGAAGGTGAGGGCTCCGGCGGCCAGGACGGCGGTGGTGATCTTGGCGGTGTTACGCACGAAAAGTGCCTTTCCTAGGGGTGGTGCGCCCCGTCTTGGGTGAACGGGGGGTCTGGGGGGTGTCGCGGCGGGGGGCGCGGCGCGGGTCTCAGGCGACCTTGCTCACGTCGGCCGGGGCGGCGTCGCCGGGAGGCGTGTCACCGGGGGCGGCGGCCCGGGTCACGTCGGCCGCCGCGGGCTCCTCGGCCTTCAGCAGCCGCAGCCTGGGGCCCGGACCGCCGCGGCCGCCGCGCCGGTGCAGGGCGCGGGCCGCGAAGTCGCCGGCGAACTGGATGACGGAGATGACCACGGCGAGGATCGCCACCGTGATCCACATCAGCTGGGTCTCGAAGCGCTGGTAGCCGTAGCGGATGGCGATGTCGCCGAGGCCGCCGGCGCCGACCGTGCCGGCCATGGCGGAGTAGCCGATGAGGGCGACGATCGTGGTGGTGGTGCCGGCGATCAGCGAGGGCAGCGACTCGGGTACGAGGACCTTGCGCACGATGGTCCAGGTGTTGCCGCCCATCGACTGCACGGCCTCGACGAGTCCGCCGTCGACCTCGCGCACGGCCGTCTCGACCAGCCGGGCGAAGAACGGGATGGCGCCGATGGCCAGCGGCACGATGGCGGCGTCCCGGCCGATCGTCGTGCCGGTCACCCAGCGGGTGAAGGTCATCAGGGCGACCATGAGGATGATGAACGGCATCGAGCGGGCGACGTTCACCAGCTGGCCGATGACCTTGTTGGCGACGACGTTCTGGAGCAGGCCGCCGCGGTCGGTGAGGACCAGCAGGACGCCGAGCGGGAGGCCGGCGACGACGGCTATGAGGGTGGACCAGCCGACCATGTAGAGGGTGTCCCAACAGGCCTGGGACAGCAGCGGCTGCATCTCGGACCAGCTCACTTGGCGCCCTCCTTCACCAGCAGGGCACGGTCCGCCGGGGCGTCGGCGGCGTGGCCGCCGCCGTCGACGACGTCGATCTGGAGGCCCTGCTCGCGCAGGAAGCCGATGGGCACGACGTTGTCCTCGTAGCGGCCGGGCAGCTCGATGCGCATCCGGCCGACCTGGAGGCCGCCGACGGTGTCGATGGCCGCGCCGAGGATCGAGATGTCGATGTTGTAGGTGCGGGCCAGCTGGGAGATGACCGGCTGGGTGGCGGCCTCGCCGTGGAAGGTGACGTCCACGACGGTGCGGTCCTCGCCGGTGGCGTCGCCGCCGACCGGGAAGAGCGCGGCCGCCAGCTGCGAGCCGGGGGTGGCGAGGAGTTCGCTGACCGTGCCGGATTCCACGATGCGGCCCTTTTCCATGAGCGCCGCCGAGTCGCAGATCGACTTCACGACGTCCATCTCGTGCGTGATGAGCAGGACGGTCAGTCCGAGCTGCCGGTTCAGGTCGCGCAGCAGCTGGAGGATGGAGCGGGTGGTCTCCGGGTCGAGGGCGCTGGTGGCCTCGTCGGAGAGCAGCACCTTGGGGTCGCCGGCCAGGGCGCGGGCGATGCCGACGCGCTGCTTCTGGCCGCCGGAGAGCTGGGCGGGGTAGGCGCCGGCCTTGTCGGCCAGGCCCACCAGGTCGAGCAGTTCGAGCGCCCGGCGGGAGCGTTCCCGGCCCGAGGCGCCGAGGATCTCCAGGGGCAGCTCGACGTTGTCGCGCACGGTGCGCGAGGAGAGCAGGTTGAAGTGCTGGAAGACCATGCCGATCCGGCTGCGGGCCTGCCGCAGCTCCCGGCCGGCGCGCGGGCCCCGGCCGGCGAGCGCGGTGAGGTCGCGGCCGGCGACGGTGACCGTGCCGGAGGTGGGACGCTCCAGCAGGTTGACGCAGCGGATGAGGGAGGACTTGCCGGCGCCGGACTGGCCGATGACGCCGAACACCTCGCCCTCGCGGACGTGCAGGTCGACGCCGTCGAGGGCGGTGACCTCGCGGCCGCGCGAGCGGTAGACCTTGGTGAGGCCCGATGTGGTGATCACGTGGGTTTCCGTCACTGTCGAGTGCGCGGCGCGTCGTGGGCGCCGGGCACGGCGTTCATGGTCGGGTGCAGCCGTCGCGCGGCGCGCTTCCCGTGGATGAGCCGGGGGCGGAAGGGGAGACGTGCGCGCGCTGGGGGCGTTCCCGCGCCGCTGTGGGCGGCGGGGACGGGCTCGGCCGCGTACGCCGGACGGACCGACGCGGGCGCGGACATGAGCGGGCTCTCGCTTCGGGGCGCGAGGCTCAGGTGGTGCGGGGGCCCTCTAGAAGGCGCACATTCGACGCGTAGGACGCGTAGGACACAGACAACGAGCACCGGGCGTCATCGTCGCCTCGGTCGCAGGGATGCGGCAGCTCGTCGTGGTCATGCGGTCAGTAAACCAGACCCGGCCTGCTGGGAGGACACCCACGTCCGGATAGTGGACACGCGTGGACGCGGTCCGTCCGACTCCGGGCCGGCGCGTCCGTACGTCGCTGACCAGCGCCGACGGGCCGGACGGGCCGTGGCGGCGGCCGTCGGCGGGGCCGGGTCCGGGGCGGTCTGTGGCCAACGCCACGACGTCCGGCGGGCGCCGCCGCACGCGTACGGGCCGGCCGGTACGGCGGGGCGCCGCGGGCGCGCG
>NZ_BAABKC010000064.1:0-107347 GCF_039543625.1 Streptomyces similanensis
CCGAGGATCGCTCATGTGGTTGAAGCACCTCACCTCAACCACATGATCCGAACCTCAAACAGCCCCTAGTCCCTCACACTCGCCGACGGGCGGGGTGCGTGGTCCATGCCACGCACCCCGCCCGTCGCCGTTGGAGCTACCGCTGGGTAGCATCCAGCCATGGCAGACACGCAGCAGGTTGACCCGAAGGCCGAGCAGAAGGCCGAGCGCAAGGCGGCCCGCCTCGCCGAGCGCATCGGCTCGTTCTCCAAGGCCCACGGCGGAGCCGAGGGACAGGTCGCGTACATCGGGGAGCGCGGCGCCCGGATCGTCCTGGTGGGCGAGGACGGCGCCTGGGGCGACATCGTGGCCCCCACGTACGCGATCGCCGAGCAGGCGGTGCTGAAGGCCGGGATCACCGTCCACGAGTCCTTCGACGGGGAGTTCGCGGCCAAGGTGAAGACCGGCCCGTACGAGTGGTCCCGGATGGCCGGACTCCAGCTGGGCGGCCCGAGCAACGGCTGACCGGCCGCGGCGCCGGGTGCTGCCCGGCAGCGATAACACCGGATACGAGAGAGCGGCCGTACGGACTCGGAGTGAGCCGACGGCCGCTCTGGCATGCGGCGGCGGGGCGGTGGCCGGGCGGCTGGACGAGGCACCCGGCCCGGACGTCACGCCTTGGCCGGACAGCGGAGCCCGGCCCGGACGTCAGGCCTTGGCCAGCTCCGGCTCGGCGGACGGATCCGGCAGCTCGGCCGCCCCGGCGGCGGGCCGCTCGCGCAGCGACAGCAGCACCCGCAGCACCCCGACCCACATCAGGCACGAGCCCAGCATGTGCGCGGCGACCATCGCCTCGGGCAGGTGGGTGAAGTACTGGACGTAGCCGATGACGCCCTGGAGGAGCAGGACGACGAACAGGTCCCGCGTCCGGTCCAGCGGCCCCTTGGGCGCGTCGACGGCCTTGAGGACGAACCACAGGGCGAACGTCAGCGTCACCACGATCCAGGCCAGCACCGCGTGCGCCTTGGCGACCGTCTCCCAGTCCAGCGGGATGCGCTCGACCTCCGCGGAGTCGCCCGCGTGCGGCCCCGCGCCGGTCACCACCGTGCCCGCCGCGATCAGCAGCGTGCTCGCCACGACCAGGAACCACACCAGTTGCTGCACCGCCTTGCCCACCAGCGGGCGCGGCTCGGCGTCGCCCTCCCGGGTGCGCTGCCACATCACCGTGGCGACCGTGATCAGCGCCGTGGACAGCAGGAAGTGCGCCGCGACGGTGTACGGGTTCAGGCCGACGAGGACGACGATGCCGCCGAGCACCGCGTTGCCCATGACGATCCAGAACTGGAGCCAGCCCAGCCGGGTCAGACCGCGCCGCCACGGCTTCTCGGCGCGCGCGGCGATGATCGCCCAGCCGACGGCCGCGCACAGCACGTACGTCAGCATGCGGTTGCCGAACTCGATGACGCCGTGGAAGCCCATCGCCCGCGTCGTGGTCAGCGAGTCGTCGGTGCAGGTCGGCCAGGTCGGGCAGCCGAGGCCCGAGCCGGTCAGACGGACGGCGCCGCCGGTCACGACGATGACGATCGCCATGACGAGCGCGGCGAGGGCCGCCCGCCGGACGGTCCGCGGGTGCGGGGTCCAGCGGTCGGCGATGAAGGCGAGCGGGTTGCGCGCTGCGGATACGGCGTCGGCGCGGGTCAGCTTTGGCACGCGTCCCATGGTAGGCGTCCGCTTGTGCACGCGTTCACGAGGGTCCCGCCGGATGCCCGTACGGCCTACTCCCAGCGGAAGAACTTCCCGGCGGCCGCCAGCGCCACGACCGCCCACCCGGCGAGGATCCCCAGGTCGCCCCAGGGCACCCCGGCGCCGTGCTGGAGGACGTCGCGCAGCCCGTCGGACAGGGCCGACACGGGCAGCAGCCCCAGCACGTCCTGGGCGCCCGGGGGGAACTTGTCCAGCGGCACGATCACCCCGCCGCCGACCAGCAGCAGCAGGAAGACCAGGTTCGCGGCGGCCAGCGTGGCCTCCGCCTTGAGGGTGCCGGCCATCAGCAGCCCCAGCCCGGAGAAGGCGGCCGTGCCGAGGACCAGCAGCGCGAGCACCGTGACGGGGTCGCCGTGCGGGGACCAGCCGAGCGCGAAGGCGATCGCGGTCAGCAGGACGACCTGGAGCACCTCGGTGACCAGCACCGACACCGTCTTGGCGGCCATCAGGCCCCAGCGGGGCAGCGGCGAGGAGGCCAGCCGCTTCAGCACGCCGTAGCGCCGCTCGAAGCCGGTGGCGATGGCCTGTCCGGTGAACGCCGTCGACATCACGGCCAGCGCCAGGACGCCGGGGGTGAGGAAGTCCACGGCCTCGCCCGCGCCGGTGTCCACGATGTCCACCGAGCTGAACAGCACCAGCAGCAGGGTGGGGATGACGACGGTGAGCAGCAGCTGCTCGCCGTTGCGCAGCAGCATCCTCGTCTCCAGCGCCGCCTGAGCCGCGATCATGCGGGGCAGCGGGGCCGCGCCGGGCCGCGGGGCGTACGCGCCGGTGGCGGCGCCGGTACCGGTGCCGGTGGTGAGGGTCACGAGCGCAGCTCCTTGCCGGTCAGTTCGAGGAAGACGTCCTCCAGAGTGTGCCGCTCCACCGAGATCCGGTCGGGCATCACCCCGTGCTGGGCGCACCAGGAGGTGACCGTCGCGAGCAGCTGCGGGTCGATCTCGCCGACGACCCGGTAGGAGCCGGGGGTCAGCTCGGCGGCCGAGGAGTCGGCGGGCAGCGCCTTGAGCAGCGAGGCGACGTCGAGGCCGGGACGGCCGGTGAAGCGCAGGGTGTTCTCCGCGCCACCGCGGCACAGCTCCTCGGGGGTGCCCTGGACGACGACCCGGCCCGCGTCGAGGATCGCGACGTCGTCGGCGAGCTGCTCGGCCTCCTCCATGTAGTGCGTGGTCAGGATCACGGAGACGCCGTCGGCGCGCAGGTCGCGCACCAGGTCCCAGGTGGCCCGGCGGGCCTGCGGGTCGAGGCCGGCGGTGGGCTCGTCGAGGAAGACCAGCTCGGGCCGGCCGACCACGGCCATGGCGAGCGCGAGGCGCTGCTGCTGGCCGCCGGAGAGCCGGCGGTAGGAGGTGCGGCCGCAGCCGCCGAGCCCGAGCCGTTCGATCAGGGCGTCCACGTCCAGCGGGTGGGCGTGCAGCTTGGCGACGTGCCGCAGCATCTCGTCGGCCCGCGCGCCCGAGTACACGCCTCCGGACTGGAGCATCACGCCGATCCGCGGCCGCAGCTCGGCCGACTGCCGTACGGGGTCGAGGCCCAGGACGCGCACCGTGCCGGCGTCCGGCTTCCGGTACCCCTCGCAGGTCTCGACCGTCGTCGTCTTGCCGGCGCCGTTGGGACCGAGCACGGCGGTCACACCCGCCCGGGCCACCAGGTCGAGGCCGTCCACCGCGGTCTTGGTGCCGTACCGCTTCACCAGGGCCTGTACGTGGACCACGGGGACCACGGGCTCACTTCGCATGGCTCCAGAGTCTAGGTTCGCGCCGCACGGCCCGGGCCCCCGGGTGGCGGAAGTCCTCCTCCGTTCCCGTGCTCTGGAGGGAGGGCGTGGAGAGGAGCCGACCTGCCCGGACGGTGCCCCGGCTGATCGATCAAAGATCGTTTCCGCAGGTCAGGTTAGGTGAACCTAAGTGATGCAGGGCACCACCCGGGTGGATCAAGGCCGCTTGTCAGGCCCCGAGGAATTACGCAACAATGGCGTTGTGAAAAACGTCGACGAGGCTCGGGAGACCCCCACGGGGACCCCGCAGGAGGAGCTGGCGACCGGTGAGCGCTCGACGCGCAACCGGGTCGCGCGGTCCATCCTGGACCACGGCCCGTCGACCGTCGCCGAACTGGCCGGACGCCTGGGGCTCACCCAGGCCGCCGTGCGGCGCCATCTGGACGCCCTGCTCGCCGACGACGTCGTCGAGGCGCGCGAGCGGCGGGTGTACGGGGCGCGGACGCGCGGCCGGCCCGCGAGGGTCTTCGCGCTCACCGACTGCGGCCGCGACGCCTTCGACCAGTCCTACGACAAGCTCGCCGCGGACGCGCTGCGCTGGATCGCCGAGCGGGAGGGCGGCCAGGAGGCGGTCGCCGCCTTCGCCCGGGCCCGCATCGCCGCACAGGCGCGCGCCTACCGCAGGGCGATCGAGGCGGCCGGCCCCGACGAGCGCACCGGAGCGCTGGCCAAGGCCCTGAGCGCCGACGGGTACGCTGCTACGGCGCGCAGCGCGCCCCTCCCGCACAAGGGTGAGCAGCTCTGCCAGCACCACTGCCCGGTGGCCCACGTCGCGGAACAGTTCCCGCAGCTCTGCGAGGCGGAGACCGAGATCTTCGCGGAGCTGCTGGGTACCCACGTCCAGCGGCTGGCGACCATCGCGCACGGCGACGGCGTCTGCACGACGTTCATCCCCCAGATTTCCACTGACGCATCTGCTAGCACGGCCGGGAGGAACCCCGCATGACTCTCCCCACGGAGACTGCTCACCCCGAACTCGAGGGTCTGGGCAAGTACGAATACGGCTGGGCCGACTCCGACGCGGCCGGCGCCTCGGCGAAGCGCGGTCTGAACGAGGACGTCGTCCGGGACATCTCCGCCAAGAAGAGCGAGCCGGAGTGGATGACCAAGCTCCGCCTCAAGGGCCTGCGCCTGTTCGAGAAGAAGCCCATGCCGAACTGGGGCTCGGACCTGTCGGGCATCGACTTCGACAACATCAAGTACTTCGTGCGCTCCACGGAGAAGCAGGCGGAGTCCTGGGAGGACCTGCCCGAGGACATCAAGAACACCTACGACAAGCTGGGCATCCCCGAGGCCGAGAAGCAGCGCCTGGTCGCCGGCGTCGCCGCCCAGTACGAGTCGGAGGTCGTCTACCACCAGATCCGCGAGGACCTGGAGGAGCAGGGCGTCATCTTCCTGGACACCGACACCGCCCTGAAGCAGCACCCGGAGCTCTTCAAGGAGTACTTCGGCACGGTCATCCCGGTCGGCGACAACAAGTTCGCGTCGCTGAACAGCGCGGTGTGGTCGGGCGGCTCCTTCATCTACGTGCCGAAGGGCGTGCACGTCGAGATCCCGCTCCAGGCCTACTTCCGTATCAACACGGAGAACATGGGCCAGTTCGAGCGGACCCTGATCATCGTCGACGAGGGCGCCTACGTGCACTACGTCGAGGGCTGCACCGCGCCGATCTACAAGTCGGACTCGCTGCACAGCGCGGTCGTCGAGATCATCGTCAAGAAGAACGCCCGCTGCCGTTACACGACCATCCAGAACTGGTCGAACAACGTCTACAACCTGGTCACCAAGCGCGCCGTGGCGTACGAGGGCGCGACCATGGAGTGGATCGACGGCAACATCGGCTCCAAGGTGACGATGAAGTACCCGGCCGTCTACCTGATGGGCGAGCACGCCAAGGGCGAGACCCTGTCCATCGCCTTCGCGGGCGAGGGCCAGCACCAGGACGCCGGTTCCAAGATGGTCCACATGGCGCCCAACACCTCCTCCAACATCGTCTCCAAGTCGGTGGCGCGCGGTGGCGGCCGCACCTCCTACCGCGGCCTGGTCGAGATCGGCGAGGGCGCCCCGGGCTCCAAGTCCAACGTGCTGTGCGACGCGCTGCTCGTCGACACCATCTCCCGCTCCGACACCTACCCCTACGTGGACGTCCGCGAGGACGACGTGTCCATGGGCCACGAGGCGACCGTCTCCAAGGTCTCCGAGGACCAGCTCTTCTACCTGATGAGCCGCGGTCTGTCCGAGTTCGAGGCGATGGCGATGATCGTGCGCGGCTTCGTCGAGCCGATCGCCAAGGAACTGCCCATGGAGTACGCCCTGGAGCTCAACCGGCTGATCGAGCTGCAGATGGAAGGCGCGGTCGGCTGACCGCCGCCCCCTTCCGGAACAGCCAGCGAACCACCACGCAGGAAAGAGAGCAGACCGACAGCCATGGCTGAGGCTCAGAACTCCCCCCAGTCCTCGACTTCGCGCGCACAGGGGGCGCCCCCACCGGTGGGCTCCACCACCGCCGGACAGATCGCGGTGGCCGCCGAGTCGACCGTCGCCACGCGCATGAGCGCGCCCCCCTCGTTCGACGTGGCCGACTTCCCGGTCCCGCACGGCCGCGAGGAGGAGTGGCGCTTCACCCCGCTGGAGCGGCTGCGCGGTCTGCACGACGGCACCGCGACCGCCACCGGCGGCGTGAAGGTCGCCGTCCAGGCCCCCGAGGGCGTGCGCGTGGAGAGCGTCGGCCGCGACGACGCCCGGCTCGGCCGGGCCGGCGCCCCGGTGGACCGCGTCGCCGCCCAGGCCTACTCCGCCTTCGAGCAGGCCTCGGTCGTGACCGTCCCCAAGGAGACCGTCCTCACCGAGCCGATCCGCATCGCCGTGCACGGCGACGGCGGCACCGCCTACGGCCACCAGGTCATCGAGCTGGAGGCCTTCGCCGAGGCCGTCGTCGTCATCGACCACACCGGTGACGCGGTCCTCGCCGCCAACGTCGACTACCTGATCGGCGACGGCGCCAAGCTGACCGTCGTCTCCGTCCAGGACTGGGACGACAAGGCCGTCCACGTGGGCCAGCACAACGCCCTGATCGGCCGCGACGCCTCCCTGAAGTCCGTCGTCGTCACCTTCGGCGGCGACCTGGTCCGGCTGCACCCGCGGGTGACGTACGCGGGCACCGGCGGCGAGGTCGAGATGTTCGGCCTCTACTTCACGGACGCCGGCCAGCACCAGGAGCACCGCCTCTTCGTCGACCACAACGCGCCGCACTGCAAGTCGAACGTGATCTACAAGGGCGCCCTCCAGGGCGACGAGGCGCACGCCGTGTGGATCGGCGACGTCCTCATCGAGGCCGTCGCCGAGGGCACCGACACCTACGAGATGAACCGCAACCTGGTGCTGACCGACGGTTCCCGGGTCGACTCCGTGCCGAACCTGGAGATCGAGACCGGCGAGATCGTCGGCGCCGGCCACGCCTCCGCCACCGGCCGCTTCGACGACGAGCAGCTCTTCTACCTGATGGCCCGCGGCATCCCGGAGTACGAGGCCCGCCGCCTCGTGGTCCGCGGCTTCTTCGCCGAACTGGTCCAGCAGATCGGTGTCACGGACATCGAGGAGCGCCTGCTCGCCAGGATCGAGGAGGAGCTGGAGGCGTCCGTCGCATGAGCGGTGCCTTTGTCCGCGTCTGCGGTCTGAGCGAGCTGGAGGAGGACACCCCCAAGCGGGTGGAACTCGACGGCACGCCCCTGTCCGTGGTGCACACCGAGGGCGAGGTGTTCGCGATATACGACATCTGCTCGCACGCGAACGTCTCGCTGGCCGAGGGCGAGGTCGACGACTGCCACATCGAGTGCTGGCTGCACGGCTCGCGCTTCGACCTCCGCTCCGGCAAGCCCGACAGTCTTCCGGCGACGCGTCCCGTCCCCGTTTACCCCGTAAAGATCGAAGGGGACGACGTGCTCGTCTCCCTCTCCCAGGAGTCCTGAGGCACCCATGGCAACGCTTGAAATCCGAGACCTGCACGTCACCGTCGAGGCCGACAACGCCACGAAGGAGATCCTCAAGGGTGTCGACCTGACCGTGAAGCAGGGCGAGACGCACGCCATCATGGGCCCCAACGGCTCGGGCAAGTCCACCCTCGCCTACTCGCTCGCCGGTCACCCCAAGTACACGATCACCGGCGGCACCGTCACCCTCGACGGCGAGGACGTCCTGGAGATGTCCGTCGACGAGCGCGCCCGCGCCGGCCTGTTTCTGGCCATGCAGTACCCGGTCGAGGTCCCCGGCGTCTCGGTCTCCAACTTCCTGCGCACCTCCGCCACCGCGATCCGCGGCGAGGCCCCCAAGCTGCGCACCTGGGTGAAGGAGGTCAAGGAGACCATGGAGCGGCTCCACATGGACCCCTCCTTCGCCGAGCGCAACGTCAACGAGGGCTTCTCCGGCGGTGAGAAGAAGCGCCACGAGATCCTCCAGCTCGAACTGCTCAAGCCGAAGGTCGCGATCCTCGACGAGACCGACTCCGGTCTGGACGTCGACGCCCTGCGGATCGTCTCCGAGGGCGTCAACCGCGTCCGTGAGACCGGCGAGGTCGGCACCCTGCTGATCACGCACTACACGCGCATCCTGCGCTACATCAAGCCCGACTACGTCCACGTGTTCTCCGGCGGCCGCATCGTCGAGTCCGGCGGCGCCGAGCTCGCGGACAAGCTGGAGAACGAGGGCTACGAGGCATACGTGAAGGGTGGCTCCGTGAGCGGAGCGAACTCAATGGGAGGCGTCGCGTGACACAGCTGCCGGGCCTCCTCGACACCGAGGCGATCCGCAAGGACTTCCCGATCCTGGACCGCGTGGTCCACGACGGGAGGAAGCTCGTCTACCTCGACAACGCGGCGACCTCGCAGACTCCGCGCCAGGTCATCGACGTCCTGGACGAGTACTACGAGCAGCACAACGCCAACGTCCACCGGGGCGTGCACGTGCTGGCCGAGGAGGCCACGGCGCTGTACGAGGGCGCGCGCGACAAGGTCGCCGCGTTCATCAACGCGCCGAGCCGCGACGAGGTGATCTTCACCAAGAACGCCTCCGAGTCGCTCAACCTCGTGGCGAACATGCTCGGCTGGGCCGACGAGCCCTACCGGGTCGACCACGACACCGAGATCGTCATCACGGAGATGGAGCACCACTCCAACATCGTGCCGTGGCAGCTGCTGGCGCAGCGCACGGGCGCGAAGCTGAAGTGGTTCGGCCTCACCGACGACGGCCGGCTCGACCTGTCCAACCTGGAGGAGGTCATCACCGAGAAGACGAAGATCGTCTCCTTCGTGCTGGTCTCCAACATCCTCGGCACCCTCAACCCGGTCGAGGCGATAGTCCGCCGCGCCCAGGAGGTCGGCGCCCTGGTCTGCGTGGACGCCTCCCAGGCCGCCCCGCACATGCCGCTGGACGTACAGGCCCTCCAGGCCGACTTCGTGGCCTTCACCGGCCACAAGATGTGCGGCCCGACCGGCATCGGCGTGCTCTGGGGCCGCCAGGAGCTGCTGGAGGACCTGCCGCCGTTCCTCGGCGGCGGCGAGATGATCGAGACCGTCTCGATGCACTCCTCGACGTACGCCCCCGCGCCGCACAAGTTCGAGGCGGGCACCCCGCCGATCGCGCAGGCGGTCGGCCTCGGCGCGGCGATCGACTACCTGAACTCGATCGGCATGGACAAGATCCTCGCCCACGAGCACGCGCTGACCGAGTACGCGGTCAAGCGGCTCACCCAGGTCCCGGACCTCAGGATCATCGGCCCGACGACGGCCGAGGACCGGGGCGCGGCGATCTCCTTCACGCTGGGCGACATCCACCCGCACGACGTGGGCCAGGTCCTCGACGAGCAGGGCATCGCGGTGCGCGTGGGCCACCACTGCGCGCGACCGGTCTGCCTGCGCTACGGAATTCCTGCGACCACGCGAGCGTCGTTCTATCTGTACTCCACGCCAGCCGAGATCGACGCCCTGGTCGACGGCCTGGAGCACGTACGGAACTTCTTCGGCTGACGGGACGGGACGAGCGATCGCATGAAGCTGGACTCCATGTACCAGGAAGTCATCCTGGACCACTACAAGCACCCGCACGGGCGTGGTCTCCGGGACGGCGACGCCGAGGTGCACCACGTCAACCCGACGTGCGGCGACGAGATCACCCTGCGCGTGAAGTACGACGGCACGAAGATCGAGGACGTCTCGTACGAGGGCCAGGGCTGCTCCATCAGCCAGGCCTCGGCGTCCGTGCTCAACGAACTCCTGGTCGGCCGGGAACTCGCCGACGCGCAGAAGATCCAGGAGACCTTCCTGGAGCTGATGCAGTCCAAGGGGAAGATCGAGCCCGACGACGCGATGGAGGAGGTCCTGGAGGACGCGGTGGCGTTCGCCGGGGTGTCCAAGTATCCGGCCCGGGTCAAGTGCGCCCTGCTGAGCTGGATGGCCTGGAAGGACGCGACGGCCCAGGCGCTGGACGGCGCCGAAGCCGAAAGGAAGACCGCATGAGCGAGACCGTGGAGATGAAGCCGGCCTCGGAGGAGGAACTCCGCGAGGCCCTGATGGACGTCGTCGACCCCGAACTGGGCATCGACGTCGTCAACCTGGGCCTGATCTACGGCATCCACGTCGACGACGCCAACATCGCGACCGTCGACATGACCCTGACGTCCGCGGCCTGCCCGCTCACCGACGTCATCGAGGACCAGGCCAAGTCCGCCACGGACGGCCTCGTCAACGAACTGCGCATCAACTGGGTCTGGATGCCCCCGTGGGGCCCCGACAAGATCACCGACGACGGCCGCGAGCAGCTGCGGGCGCTCGGGTTCAACGTCTGAGATCCACCGGCCGCGACACCCGATGAGGGGAGCGGCAAGGTCCACCAGGACCTTGCCGCTCCCCTCATCGGCTCTCTGCGCCCCTGGCCGAAGCCGAGCCGAAGCCGATGCGTACGCGCCGTACGCGCGTACGCATCGCTCACTACGCTGCCCGGCATGGGATACGTGATGCTCGCCGGGGCCATCGCCGCCGAGGTCGTCGCCACGACGGCGCTGAAGTACAGCGAGGGGTTCAGCAGGCTGTGGCCCTCGCTGCTGACGGCGCTCGGGTACCTGGTCTCCTTCGTGCTGCTCGCCCAGACCCTGAAGTCCGTGCGGATCGGCACCGCGTACGCGATCTGGTCCGGAGTGGGCACCGCGGCCATCGCCGTGCTCGGGCTGCTGCTGTTCGGGGAGCAGCTGACCCTGACCAAGGTGGGCGGGATCCTGCTGATCATCGGGGGAGTGGTGGTGCTGAACCTCGGCGGGGCGACGCACTGAGGGCCGCCGCGCCGGTCCGGCTCGTGCCCGTGCCGGGTGATCGCCGCGGGCCAGGGCCGGAGCGCCCCGGACGCGCGCCGACGGCCGGTTCGTGCGACGGGCGGTTCGTACGACGAGGGGTGCGCGCCGGAGGCGGCGGCTCGGGTGATCCCCCGAACCCGCGCCCGGCACATGAGACAGGGTTCGCTCCCGCACCCCGCCCCACGTTAGGTTTTCCCCATGACCGACACTGCTTCCCGCACCACCGGCGCCGTGGCCGCCGGCCTCGCCACGATCGCCCCCGACGGCACCGTCCTCGACACCTGGTTCCCCGCGCCCGAGCTGACGGACGAGCCCGGCCCGGCCGGCACCGAGCGGCTCTCCGCCGAGCGGGCTGCCGAACTGCTGGGCGGCGGCGCGACCGCGGCGACCGGCCCGGACCGCCGCCGGGGCGTCGAGGTGGTCGCGGTCCGTACGGTCATCGCCTCGCTGGACGAGAAGCCGATCGACGCGCACGACGTGTACCTGCGCCTGCACCTGCTCTCCCACCGGCTGGTCAAGCCGCACGGCCAGAACCTGGACGGCATCTTCGGCCACCTCGCCAACGTCGCCTGGACCTCGCTGGGCCCGGTCGCCGTGGACGACGTCGAGAAGGTGCGCCTGAACGCCCGCGCCGAGGGCCTGCACCTCCAGGTCACCTCGATCGACAAGTTCCCGCGCATGACGGACTACGTGGCTCCCAAGGGCGTCCGCATCGCCGACGCGGACCGGGTCCGGCTCGGCGCGCACCTCGCCGAGGGCACCACCGTGATGCACGAGGGCTTCGTCAACTTCAACGCGGGCACCCTCGGCACCTCCATGGTCGAGGGCCGCATCTCCGCGGGCGTCGTGGTCGGCGACGGCTCGGACATCGGCGGCGGCGCCTCCACGATGGGCACGCTCTCCGGCGGCGGCAACGTCATCATCTCCCTCGGCGAGCGCTGCCTGGTCGGCGCCGAGGCGGGCGTCGGCATCGCGCTCGGCGACGAGTGCGTGGTCGAGGCCGGCCTCTACGTCACCGCGGGCACCCGCGTGACCATGCCCGACGGAGAGATCGTCAAGGCCCGCGACCTCTCCGGCGCCTCCCACATCCTCTTCCGCCGCAACTCGGTCACCGGCGCGGTCGAGGCCCGCCCGAACAACGCGGTCTGGGGCGGCCTGAACGAGGTCCTGCACAGCCACAACTGATCCCCGCGGGCACGGCACCGGCGTCCTTTCCCGGGTGGGGAAGGGCGCTCTGTCGTGTTCGGGGGCGGGGCTCGGGAGCGGTGTGGTGTGTCCAAAAGGGTTGTTCTGGGTCACCATGGGGGGTGAGGTCCGTTGACGGGCAGCTCATGGGAGGCGTCATGAAGCTCGGCAAGGCACTGGCCACCGGAGTGGCGGAGGAGCGGGAGCAGGGGCGGGGCGAGGAGGAGCCTGAGCGTCCTGGGGAGATTCGGCAGGAGCAGCCGCCGGTCGTCGTGGCCGAAGAGGTGCCGGTCGGCCGATGAGGCTGCGGCTGCCGGCGGAGCGCCCGGCCGAGCCGCCGACCGGCTACAAGATCGGTTACCCGGTGCTGTCCCAGGACGGCGTCCGGGCCGGTTTCACCGGGGTGTCGCTCGGCGGCGCGCTGCCCTACGGCGTCGTCGCCGACGCGTCGTGTCTCTACGGCCGCCGGCACCGGCCGCCCGCCCGGCTGTGCGACTGCGGCTTCCACTGCGTGCACGACCGGGCGGCCGCCGAGGCGATGCTGTGCACGGCCGAGCACCGCGACGCCGTGCTGCTGGAGGTCACGGTCCTCGGCGCCTACATCCGCTTCGAGCACGGCTTCCGCTACGCGCGGCAGCGGGTGCGTACGGCGACGGTCGGGCCGTGCGGCTGCGGTGACCGGGCCGTCGCGCTCGCCGACGCCGGCTGGGGCCGGCCGGGGCGGCTCGCTCTGGCCGCCGCCTGCGGGGCGTGTCTGCGCGGTCGCAGGTCCGTCGCGCTCGCCGCCTTCGCCCGGCTGGCCGGGGACGGCCTGCGGGTCGCGGCCGCCGTCCCGGCGACCGGGTCCGCCTCGCGTCCGCCCGGCACGGGTGCGGCGGCGGCCGCGCTGCCCGACGAGTTCGGAGTGCCCGAACTGGTCGCGGAGGCGGCCCTGTTGCAGGCGCGGCTCGACTGGTTCCAGAGCCAGCTGGCCCGCCTCGGCGAGGGCGGCGGGGCCCCGGGCAGCCGAGGGTAGTAGCGCAGGCGTGGCGGGGTACCCGGGTGTTCCGAACCGAGAGGAGGCGGGACACCGTGACCGGGACCATCGACGCCAGGCCTGCCAGGCCGGTACGCGAGGAGCGCCCCTTGGCGGGCGACCGCCCGGCGGGCGATCACTCGGTGGGCGAACTCGTCCACCAGGCAACCGAACAGATCTCCCTGCTGATCCGGCAGGAAGCCGCCCTCGCCAAGGAGGAGCTGACCGCCAAGGGCCGCAGCATGGGCCGGGGCGGCGGCCTGCTGGGCGCCGCGGGCGCCGTCGGCTACGTCGGGCTGTTCGCGCTCGCCGGTACGGGCGTCGCCGCGCTCTCCCTGGTGCTGCCCGTGTGGGCCGCGGCGCTCATCGTGACGGGCGTGCTGTTCGCGATCGCGGGCGTGCTGGCGCTGACCGGCCGTGCCCAGCTGCACCGGGCCGGGCCGCCCACGCCGCAGCAGGCGATCGGCAGCGTCAAGGCGGACGTCGAGGAGATCAAGGAAAGGGCACACCACCGATGACGGACAGGACGCAGGGGGCGGGCGGCGGATCGACGGAGGCCGTCGGCGCGAAGGGCCCCGACGAACTGCGGCAGCAGATCGAGCAGACCCGGAGCCAACTCGGCGACACCGTCGAGGAACTGGCCGCCAAGGCCGACGTGAAGGGCCGGGCCAAGGCCCGCGCGGCCGATCTGCGGGACAAGGCCGGCGCGCTCACGGTCCAGCTGCGCAGCAGTGCCGCGCACGCCGGACACCGGGTCCAGGAGAAGACGGCGCGGGCCGGGCACCGGGTCCAGGAGCGGACCACCGAGGCGGGACACCGGGCGCAGCTGACGGCGCAGCGGGCCGGGCACACGGCCGGCGACTCGGTCCGGCGGCCGATGTCCGGCGCGGTCGAGACCTGCCGGCGCCACCCGCGCGAGTTGATGATCGTGGGTGCCGTCGGCGCCGCGGCGCTGGTGGCCGGGCTGCTGGCCCGCCGGCGCGGCGGCTGCCGCTGACACGGGCGGCGGCGCGGGACGCTCAAGCGGGACGCGGAAGCGGGAGGCCGCCCCCACCCAGGACGGGTGGGGGCGGCCTCTCGTCGCGCCGCGGCCCGGTTACGGACGGAACCGCAGCACCTGCGGGTCGTGGTCGCTGATCTGGTCGTGGAACTCCGAGTTGATGTGCACGCTGTCGTACGCGAAGTCGCCGCGCCGGATCGACGGGCTGATCAGGATCTGGTCCAGGACCTGCTGGTTGCCCTGGTAGTCGTAGGTGTAACGCTCGTTCCGGGGCAGCGACTTGATCGCCGACCACAGTTCGCCGTGGCCTTCGAGGATCTTCGCGGTGCCGGAGAACTCGAAGTCGTTCATGTCGCCGAGCGTGATGACGTCGGCGTTCTTCTGGACCTTCAGGATGTCCTTGACGAAGGAGTTCACCTCGGTCGCCTGGAGGTGGCGCTGCACCTCGGAGCTGCGCGCCGGCGGCTGGTACTGCGCGGTCAGCCCCTGGTCGCCGCCCTTGGAGGCGAAGTGATTGGCGATCACGAAGACCGTGCGGCCGCGGAAGACGAACTCGCCGGCCAGCGGCTTGCGGCTGGACTTCCACGCGTCGCTCGCCGGGTCCACGCGGCCCGGGGAGGCGGTCAGGGCGGCCTTGCCGTGCACCTTGGTCACGCCGACGGCGGTGGTGGAGTCGCCGCCCGGGCGGTCGGTGAAGGAGACCCGCGCCGGGTTGAACAGGAACACCTGGCGGATGTTGCCGCCGGGCTCGCCGCCGTCCTGGTCGTTGACCGGGTCGATGGAGCGCCACTCGTACCGGGGGCCGCCGGCCGCCACGATCGCGTCGATCAGCTTGCCCACGGTCCGGCTCGCGCCGACCGTGCCGTCGTCGGTGGCGCCGTTGTCGTCCTGGATCTCCTCCAGGGACACGATGTCGGGCGAGTTGAGGTTGTGCACGATCGCCGAGGCGTGGGCGTCGAAGGTCGCGTCGGAGGGGTCGAGGTTCTCGACGTTGTACGTGGCCACCGCCAGTTCGCCGCGGGACTGCTTGGCGGTCGTCTCGCGCTGGAGGCCGCCGCTCTTGAGCGTGCCGAGCTGGGCGGCGACGAGCGTGTAGCCGCCGAACTGGTTGTAGTCCAGCGGGCCGACGGTGGCGCCGGCGAGGGTGTCGCCGACGTCGGCGACGGGGAAGTCGGCGGTGGCGCCGAGCGACTGGATCTGCAGCCGGCCGGTGTTCTGGGCGTCGTAGGAGCCGTACACCGTGCCGCCGCGGCGGCTCTTGTGCTCGTTCGGCTTCACCGTGACCCACAGCTCGCTGTACGGGTCGGTGCCGGTGACCACGCGGGTGTCGGCGACCTGGACGTTCATGCCCTCCAGCGACTCGTAGTAGTCGAGGGCGTAGGTGGCGGGCCGCAGCGTCAGGCCGTTGACCGAGCCGTTCGCGGCCGGGTCGCCGGCCGGGGTGTAGGCGGCCGGGACCGACCGGGCGTTGATCACGACCGGGGCGGGCACCGCGTTGCCGCTGGAGACGACGGTGACGACCGGCTTGGTGATCTCCGTGACGGACTGGTTGCCGCTGGAGGCGCCGCCGGGCACGTACTCCGAGACCGTGCCGGTCACCGTCACCGAGTCGCCCACGGCGACCTTCGGGGCGGAGCTGGTGAAGACGAAGACGCCCTCGCTGGTGGCCGGGTCGGCGTCCGGGTTCGGGTCCTGCATCCAGAAGCCCTTGGACGAGCCGTAGCCGCGCACGCCGGTGACGATTCCGGCCACGTCCGTGACCTTCTGGCCGGCGTACGGGGACGTCCGGGTGGCGCCCTGGATGTCGTGGATGCGTACGGAGTCCGCGTGCGCGGGCACGGTGAACAGGATCGTGGACGCCGCGGAACAGGCGGCGGCGACGGTCAGCGCGGCGAGACGCGCGGAAGACTTGCTCGGCAAGGAAATCCCTCCGGGGACATGACAAGCGCCGGGACGAGGGTGGAACAGTGGTGAAACTGAGGTGGTACGGGGGTGGAACAGGTGTGGCGCTGTGGTGACGCGCGTAGAAGACGGGTGCGGTGCGCAGCCGGACACCGACTTCTACGCGCGTCAATCTCCTGCCCGGCCAGGGCAGTTGTCAAGGTTTCGGCCATGTACGGAACCCGGCGGAGAGATGAACCGGGCGGCATGGGTGGAAATCCGTCTAGGCTGAGCGGCTGAGTCGTCAAGGCTTTCCGGGCCCGCCGGCACCCCTGCCCGCCAGGCCCCCAGGTCCGCTAGGAGAACCAGCCGATGTCAGACAGGTCCCCGCTCCCGCCGGTGCGGCTCGCTTCCGAACCGGAGCTGGCCCGGGACGCCCTCGCCACCCCGCTGCTCGCGCGCGCCGCCCGGCTCGCCCGCTGGGCCGGGCCCGCGACCCGGATCGACGCCGCCGGCGCGCTGGTGGAGGAGCAACTGCCCGCCGCGGCCGAGGTGCTGGGCCTGACCGGCGACGACGCGGCGGCCGAGGCGAGCGAGGCGTGGCGCGCGGCCGTCGACACCGGACTGGTCGAGATCGCCGACGAGAACAACGAGAACAACGAGGACAACGGCGAGGACACCGGCGCGGTGGCGGCCGGCCGGGAACTGCGCCTGCTCACCGGCGGTTCGCCCCACGACGTGCTCACCGTGTGGCTGAGCGTGCTGGACGCGGCGCTGGCGGACGCGAGCGTGCCCGACCTGGACGGCCTGATCGACGCGATGGACGAGGGCGGCACGGTCGACTTCGGCTCGCTGGAGTGGGATCCGCAGGCCGAGGCGGAGTTCCTGGACGGGGTGCTGACCAACCTCTACCTGCTCACCGTGGGCGAGGACGCGCCCGGCGGCCCGGTGCCGCTGCCCGCGCTCGCCGCCTCCATGATCGTCCCCAGCGACATGGGCGAGCCCACCAACGACATACTGCAGCAGGTCTCCGACGCGATGATGCGGCTGGACGACCAGTTCCGGCTGCTGGAGCCGGTGGGGCTGGTCGAGTACCGGCCGGTGGACGAGGCGCTGCTCGACGGCGCCGAGGACGGCGAGGGCGCTGACGGAGCCGGGGGCGCCGACGCGGCCGGGGGAGCGGGCGACGAGGCGTCGGCCCCGGTCGACGAGACGGACGTCAGCCGCTACGGCATGGTACGGCTCACCCCGCTCGGGCTGTACGGCATCCGTGCCCGGCTGCTGGACGCCGGGCACGAGGCCCCGGCGGTCGGCGACCTCGCCGACAAGGGCGCGGACGCGCTGCTCGACGGCACCGCCGCCTTCCCGCCCGCGGCCGCGCACGCCGAGACCGAGCTGTGGCTGGCCCGCCGCGAGCCGCTGGCCGCGGCCGGCGAACTGCTCGCCGCCGCGCGCGGCACGGACGCCGGGGCGCCGCTGCGGCGGCTGCGCTGCCAGCAGGCGCTGTCGCTGGTGGGCGCCGCCGCCGAACCCGCGCTGCGCGAGGTGCTCGACGACCGTGAGCTGGGCGGCCTGGCCCGGGTCTGGCTGACCGAGCGCGCACTGGCCGACGTGCCGCCGCCGTCACAGGACATGATCTTCTGGCTCACCATCGACACGGTCGCCGCGCAACTGGCCGCCGAGGGCGACTCCGCCGAACTGCACGCGCTCGTCCAGGGCCTCGCCGAGCAGCACGGCGGCTTCTTCGCGGCGGCCTGGCGGGTGGACCACCCGCAGACGGCGGACGTACTGGAGGCGATGGGCCGCCTGCACCCCGACAAGCGCATCGCCAAGGAGGCGCGCAAGGCCGCGTTCAAGGCGCGGAGCGGCCGGGGAGAGTAGAGCGCGTCGGCGGCCTGGGGCGCGGCGCGCTTCGGGCCGGTGGGGTGATGGACCGTTGGGACGGGGGCGCTCGGCGTGCGGGGGGTGAACCCGGAGCACCGCCCGTCGGCTCGGTGTGAGCCGGGGGTGCTCCGGGGGCCCCCGCCGGGGTTTCGTGGAGACCTCGCCGGGCGATGGACGCCGGCCGGCGCCGACGTCGGTTCGGCGGTGCGGGCGCGTCCGCGGTGTGGGTGTATCGGCGGTGCCGCTCGTCAGTGGGGTTCCGGCGTGGGCGTGGCGCTGGTGGCAGGCGTCGTCGCCGGGGCTGGATTCGAGGCGGAGGCCGGGGCCGGAGTCAGGGTGGAGGCGGGAGCTGGAGCCGGGGTGGAGGCGGGAGCCGGAGCCAGGGCAGAGGCGGGAGCAGGGGCGGAGGCGGGGGTCGGAGTCCGGGCGAGCGCCGGAGTCGGGGACGGCCCCGCGGCCGTGGGCGTGCGGCCGCCGGTGATGACGAACGCCGCCACCAGCAGCGCGGCGAGCGCGATCAGCGCGCCGACGCCGAACGCGCGGGCCGAGCCCTCGACCAGCACGGCGGACGGAGCGCCGGTCGCGTGCCGCGTGGCGGTGCCGAACACCGTCACCAGGACGGACAGCCCGAGCGTGCCGCCGAGCCACTGCAAGGTCTGGAGCAGACCGGAGGCCGCGCCGGCGTCCCGCGGCGTCACCTCCGCGAGCACCGTCGCGTTGAGCGGCATGAAGCTCAGCCCCATGCCCACGCCCAACAGCAGCAGCGGGCCGAGCAGCCCGGCCGCGTAGCCGTCGCCGGGCGTCAGCCGCCACAGCAGGACCGCCGCGCCGACGAGCAGCGTCATGCCCGTGACCAGCACCGGCTTCACGCCGGCGCGCGCCAGGAGGCGCGGTACGAGGCGCACGGTGGTGAACATGGCGGCGGTCATCGGCAGGAAGGCGAACCCGGCCCGCAGCGCGCTGTAGTCCAGGACGCGCTGGCAGATCAGGGTGAGGAAGTAGAACGCGCCGAACATGCCCGCGGGCAGCAGCAGGATCCCCGCATAGCCGCCCGCGCGGTCGCGGTGCGCGAGCAGGCGCAGCGGCATGACCGGCTGCGCGGCACGGGACTCCACGAAGGCGAACCCGGCCAGCAGGACGGCGGCCGCGGTGAACCCGGCCAGCGCCCGGCCGTCGCTCCAGCCCGTCTGCGACACGCGGACGAACGCGTACACCAGCGAGGTCGAGCCGGCGGTGCCGGTGAGGGCGCCGGCGACGTCGAACCGGCCCGCGTGACGTGGAGTCTCGGTGACGAAGCGGGGGAGTGCGAGGGCGACCGCCGCGCCGATCGGCACGTTGATCAGCAGGGACCAGCGCCAGGACGCCCACGAGGTGAGGACGCCGCCGAGCACCAGGCCGATGGAGGCGCCGATGCCGGCCATGGAGGAGTAGACGCCGAGGGCGTGGTGGCGGCGCGGGCCCTCGGGGAAGTTCGTGGTGATCAGGGCGAGGGTGTTCGGTGCGACGAGGGCGGCGCCGGCGCCCTGGAGCGCGCGGGCGGCGAGCAGCCAGGCGCTGTCGGTGGCCACTCCGCCGAGCAGTGAGGACAGGGCGAAGAGCAGGACGCCGTACGTCAGGGTGCGGCGGCGGCCCAGGATGTCGCCGATCCGGCCGCCGAGCAGCAGTAAGCCGCCGAAGACGAGGGTGTAGGCGTTCAGCACCCAGGACAGGCCGGTGGGTGAGAACCGCAGCTCCCGTTGGATGCCGGGAAGCGCTACGTTGACCACGGTGGCGTCGACGCCGACCATCAGGTAGGCGGTGACGATGACGAGGAGGGTGGCGCCGAGCCCGGCGGGCGGGAGCGGCGCGGAAGGCGCCTCGGCGGTGACGGACGGTGCGGACGGGACGGACATGCGGTTCTCCCGGTCTGGCGTCCCCCGGACGGGGGCAAGGACGCGCGGGCAGCGCGAACGGCCCGCGAGGAAAGCGGGGACTGTCTCCGTTTAGTCCTCGTCAACATACGGAGAGAGTCCCCGGTTTGCAAGGAGTAGGTGGATGTCGCAGGTCAGGCCCATGCGTGCGGACGCTCGGCGCAATTACGAGCGGTTGCTCGCGGTGGCCGCCGAAGCCTTCGCCGAGCAGGGGGAGAAAGCGTCGCTCGATGACATCGCCAAGCGCGCCGGGGTCGGCTCGGGCACGCTGTACCGGCACTTCCCCAACCGTCAGGCGCTGCTGGAGGCCGCCTACGTCGACCGGATCGGGGCGATCGCCGCGCGCGCCGACGAACTGGCGGCCGAACTGCCGCCGGGGGAGGCGCTGGTGGAGTGGCTGAACGAGCTGTGCGTGGGGACGATCAAGGCGCGTGGGCTGAAGGCGCTGCTGGGTTCGGCCGTCACGGACGGCAGCTCAGCGGCGGTCACGGTCTGCGCCGCGTCGATGCGGGGGGCGGCGACCCGGCTGGTGGAGGCGGCGCAGCGGGCCGGGGTCCTGCGGGCCGACGTCGAGCCGGTCGAGCTGCTGCGGCTGGCGCACGGGGTGACGACGGCCTCGGAGCTGGCGGACGACCAGGGCACGCACATCCGCCGCTATCTGACCCTCCTGACGGAGGGCCTGCGCGCCTGACCGCCGCCCGGCCCCTGACCGCCGCCCGGCCCCAGGCCGCCGCCCGGCCCCACTCCGGCGCCCGCTGCGGAACGGCGTGCGCCCTCCGGCCGGGACGCCCACCCCTGGCTGGGTGAGCCTTCTGCCGCCTGTGCCTCCGGCCGGGAGGAGGCGGCCCGGCCGGAAGGGGGCGCCCCGATCGGGAGCGAGTGCCCGGCGCGGGAGGGGGCGGGGTGCCGCGGTGGGGCGTGCGCGTCCCGGCCGGAGGGGAGTCCGGCGGGACGGTGTGCTCCCGGTGGTGGCGCGCTCCCGGGCGGAAGGGCGCCTCGCCTCCGGCGGAGGGCGGGGGCTACAGGGCCTGGGCCGCCGGCTTCACCATGTTGCGTACCGTGCGGGCCTTGAGGAAGTCGCCCAGGGCCGTCATCTCCCACTCGCCGGAGTACTGGCGGATGAGCTTGGCCATCAGGACGCCGGTCTGGGGCTCGGCGGAGGTGAGGTCGAAGCGGACGAGTTCCTCGTCGGTGGCGGCGTCCAGGAGTCGGCAGTAGGCCTTGGCGACGTCGCTGAACTTCTGGCCGGAGAAGGAGTTGACGGTGAAGACCAGGCCGGTGACCTCCTGGGGGAGGCGGCCGAGGTCGACCATGATCACCTCGTCGTCGCCCGCGCCCTCGCCGGTGAGGTTGTCGCCGGAGTGCTTGACCGCGCCGTTCAGGATGGACAGCTTGCCGAAGTAGCAGCTGTCGAGGTGGTTGCGCTGCGGGCCGTAGGCGATGACGGAGGCGTCCAGGTCGATGTCCGCGCCGCGGAACGCCGGCTCCCAGCCGAGCCCCATCTTCACCTGGGACAGCAGCGGGCGGCCGCCCTTGACCAGGGACACGGTCTGGTTCTTCTGGAGGCTGACCCGGCCCTTGTCCAGGTTGACCTTCCCGGTGCCCGGCGCGGGTGCGGCGGCGGCCGGCGGGGCCGGGGGAGCGGCCGGCGCCGGCGGGGTGACCTGGGGCCGCATCGCGGGCGGCGCGGGCGGCGGGGTCACGGGCTGCGGCGGGACGCCCGGGTGCGGCGCGGCGGCCGGGGCGGGCGCCGGTTCCTCCACCGAGACGCCGAAGTCGGTGGCGATGCCGGCGAGTCCGTCGGCGTACCCCTGGCCCACGGCGCGCGCCTTCCACTGGCCGTTGCGCAGGTAGATCTCCACGACCACCAGCGCCGTCTCGGCGCCGAGCCGCGGAGGCGTGAACGTGGCCAGCGCGGAGCCGGTGTCCGCGTCGCGCAGGGTGGCGGTGGGCTCGATGCCCTGGAAGGTCTGCCCGGCGGCGTCCGGGCTGGCGGTGACGACGATCTTCTCGATGCCCGGCGGCACGGCGGCGGTGTCCACGGTGATCGCGTCGGGCGCGCTGCCGCCGCCGGAGCGGTAGGTCACGCCCGGTCCGCTGGGCTGGTTGTAGAAGATGAAGTCGTCGTCGGAGCGCACCTTGCCGTCGGCGGTGAGCAGCAGGCCCGAGACGTCCAGCCGCACCGGGGCGGCGACGTCCACCGCCACGCGGGAGACGGTGAGGGGGATGTTCGAGCCGGGGGTCATAGCTGTCATGTGGGGGGTAACGAACGACGTCGTTTTGCCGTTCCCTTACCTGCCGGACGTGCTGCCGAACGGGTGACAGGCCCTACGCCGGGGCGGCTCCCGCGAGGGCCGGTGGGGTCCTCGCGGCGCCGGCTCGGGCTCAGTACGGCCAGATCGGCGGGTCGGTCACGAAGCGGCCGCCGAGGAAGGCGTCCGCCTCGTCGTCCGGGTCCAGGTCGCCCTGCTCGGCGATCAGTCTCCGGGCGTACGGCTCGGAGTCGTCCTGCGGCTCGTAGCCGAGCGCCCGCGCGCCGGTCAGGTCCCACCACAGGCGGGTGTTGGCGGAGGAGCCGTAGACGACGGTGTGGCCGACGTGCTCGGCGGTCAGGGCGGCGTGGAAGAGGCGGGCGGCGTCGGCGGGGCTCAGCCACAGCGACAGCATCCGCACATCGGTCGGCTCGGGGCAGCAGGAGCCGATGCGCACCGAGACGGTCTCCAGGCCGTGCCGGTCCCAGTAGAGCTGGGCGAGGTCCTCGCCGAAGGACTTGGACAGGCCGTAGAAGGTGTCGGGGCGGCGCGGGGTGTCGACGGGGATCAGCGGGTCCGTCCCGCGCGGGCGGGGGGTGCGGCCGACGGCGTGGTTGGAGGAGGCGAAGACGATCCGGGGGACGCCCTCCGCGCGGGCCGCCTCGTACAGGTGGTGGAGGCCCTCGATGTTGGCCTTCAGGATCTTCTCGAACGGGGCCTCCAGGGAGATGCCCGCGAGGTGGACGACCGCGTCGACACCTCGGACCGCCTCGCGCAGCGCCGCCGTGTCGGCGAGGTCGGCGGTGATGGCCCCGGGCTCGTCCGCCACCGGCCGCACGTCCAGCAGGCGCAGTTCGTAGCCGTACCCGGGCAGCAGGTCCCGCATCAGGGTGCCGAGCCCGCCGGCGGCGCCGGTGAGCAGAACGGTGCGGGGAGCGGGCATCGGCGGTCTCCTGGCGTCGAGCGGCCGAGCGGCCGTATGCATGGACGGAATTCACATGCGTGGACACGCTAGGGACAGGGGTCCCGCTCCGTCAAGTGCGCCGCGCAGACGTGGAATCCGCCGCGAATCCGCCGCCGCGTCGCCCCCGCGTGCGCTTGACCGGCCGCGAGGGGGCCACGTAGCGTGCGATTGTTCATGCATATGGACGTCGATCAGAAACGTGAGCGCCTGTCCCAGGGAGAGCCCGTGCCGCCAGCCGCCCCCCTCGCCGAACGCCTCAGCCTCACCGGCGGGCCGCTGTTCTTCCCCGTCACCGCCTACGGCCCCGACGGCCACGTCGATCCCGCCGCCTACCGCGCTCATGTCCGCGACGGCATCGACCACGGCGCCGCCGCCGTCTTCGCGTGCTGCGGCACCGGGGAGTTCCACGCACTCACCCCCGAGGAGTTCCAGGACCTGGTGCGGGCGGCCGTCGAGGAGAGCGCCGGGCGGGTGCCGGTCGTCGCGGGCGCCGGCTACGGCACCGCCCTCGCCGTCCGCTACGCCCGCCTCGCCGAGGCCGCGGGCGCCGACGGACTGCTCGCCCTGCCGCCCTACCTCGTCGTCGCGGGGCAGGAGGGACTGCTGCGCCACTACCGCGAACTGGCCGCCGCCACCGCGCTGCCGGTCGTCGTCTACCAGCGCGACAACGCCGTGTTCACCCCCGCGACGGTCGTCGAACTCGCCCGCACGGACGGGATCGTCGGCCTCAAGGACGGCGTCGGCGACCTGGACCTCATGCAGCGCGTCGTCAGCGCGGTGCGCACCGACGTGCCGGACGGCTTCCTCTACTTCAACGGGCTGCCCACCGCCGAGCTGACCCAGCTCGCCTACCGCGGCATCGGCGTCACCCTGTACTCCTCCGCCGTCTTCTGCTTCGTCCCCGACCTCGCCCTCGCCTTCCACCGGGCGCTCGGCGAGGGCGACGACGCCACCGCGCACCGGCTCCTGGACGGCTTCTACCGCCCCTTCGTGGAATTGCGCGACCAGGGCGCCGGCTACGCGGTCTCGCTGGTGAAGGCGGGCGTACGGCTGCGCGGACTCGACGTCGGCGCGGTGCGGCCGCCGCTGCACGAACCGGCCGAGGAGCAGGTGGCGCAACTCGCCCGGCTGATCGAGCACGGCCGCGCGCTGCTCGGGCGGGAGGCGTGAGGGCGGGCGCGTTCCTCTATCCCTGGGACGTCGTCGGCGACCCCGGCGCGGCCGCCCGTACCGCCGCGCTCGGCGTCCGGTCGGTGACCCTCGCCGCCGCCTACCACTCCACCCGCGCGCTCACCCCCCGCCACCCGCGCCACCGCGTGGTCACCGCCGGGCACGCCGCCGTGCTCTACCCGCCCGGCGACCGCTGGCGGGGCCGCGCGCTCCACCCGTACCCGGCCGGCGACTGGGCGCCCGGCGACGCGTACGGCGAGGCGGCCGACGCACTGGCGGCGGCCGGTCTGGACGTGCACTCGTGGGTGGTCCTCGCGCACAACTCCCGCCTGGGCGAGGACCATCCGGACACCTCCGTCGTCAACGCCTACGGCGACCGCTACCCGTGGGCGCCGTGCGTCGCGCAGCCCGCCACCCGCGCCTACCTGGTCGACCTGGCCGCCGAGGCGGCGGTGCGGCCCGGCGCGCACGGCACCGAGCTGGAGTCGCTCGGCTGGTACGGGCTGGCCCACCCGCACGCCCACGACAAGACCGCCGGGGTGGCCCTCGGCGAGGCCGGGCAGTACCTGATGTCGCTGTGCTTCTGCCCGTCCTGCCGCACCGGCTACGGCGAACACGGCCTGGACGCCGACCGGTTGGCGCACACGGTGCGCGCCGCGCTGGAACCGGTGTGGCGGGGCGCGCCCGAACCGGAGGGCTGGGCCGGGGTCGCGGAGCTGCTCGGGGAGGAGACGGCGTGGGCCACCCGCGCCTGGCGCGAGGAGCGGGCCCGCACCGTGCAGGAGGCGGCGGTCGCGGCGGTGCGCGCGGCGGCCCCGGACGGCTTCCGGGTGCTGCTGCACGCCGACCCGGCGCCCTACCGCTGCGGCGCCAACGCCGGGGTGGACCCCGCGCACATCCTGTCCGTCGCCGACGGCGTCGTGGTGCCGTGCACGGGCGGAGCCGGACGGCTCGCCCCGTTCGCCGGGCGGGGCCGCGCGGGCGCCGTCCTGGCCGCCAACCTCACCGTCGTCTCCGGCATGGGCGGCCGTCCGGACACCCTGGCCGCCGACGCCGCCCGCGCGCGTGACCTCGGCGCGAACGAACTGCGGCTCTATCACGCCGGGTTGGCGTCGGACGCCGATCTGGCGGCGGTGCGCTCGGCGCTCGGCCGGCTCTGAGCCGCCCGCACCGGCCGACGGCGCGCCCCGCGCGCGGTCAGCCCCCGGTCAGCCCCCGGTGAGGAATTGCGTATCGATCGGGTAACTCCTCTCGCGCCCCGGACGTGATGCGCGTAGACAATGCGTGACCTGGTGCATCACCCACCAACCGGATCCGGAGAACCCATGCGGAAGTCCCTCAAGGCGACGGCCCTCGCCGCCAGTTGTGCCGTCGCCGGCGTCGCCCTCTACGGTGCGGGCGCCGCCACCGCCGGCCAGTCGACGGCCAACTCCACCCACGAGCCCTACAACATAGGGCTGCTGACCAAGGACATCGACACCTACTACGGCACCGCCGTCGACGCCGACGGCGTGTACCAGGCGTCCCCGAGCAGCCAGTACGCCAAGGACCTGGCGCGCGTCGACGCCGACGCCAAGCGGCACATCGACCAGGCGGCCCGCAAGGCGCAGCACCACAAGGGCCAGAAGAAGCCCGCCGTCGTCTTCGACATCGACGACACGCTGCTGCTCAGCCTGGACTACGAGAAGAAGAACAACTACGGCTACAGCAGCGCCTCCTGGGCCGCCTACGTCGACCAGGCGAACCGGCCGGAGGTCTTCGGCAGCCCCGAACTCGTCCGCTACGCCGCGAGCAGGGGCGTCGCCGTCTTCTACAACTCGGGCCTGACCGAGGCGCAGCGCACCGCCGCCGTGCAGAACCTGAAGAAGGTCGGCGCGGACGTGAACCTGGACGCCGGCCACATGTTCCTCAAGGACGCGGCCAACCCGCCGGCGTACCTGAAGGACTGCGCGACCCCGGGCGCCTGGAAGTGCACCACCGTCCAGTACAAGTCCGGCACCCGCAAGCACATCGAGGACCTCGGGTACGACATCGTCGCCAACTTCGGCGACCAGTACTCCGACCTCGACGGCGGCTACGCCGACCGCACCTACAAGCTGCCGAACCCGACGTACTTCGTCAGCTAGCTCTCCCCGGTCCTCCGAGGGCTTCGCGGACGTGCCCCGCCGGCCGACGCCGACGGGGCACGCGCACAGCCGGGCACGCGCACGACCGGGCACGCGCACGACCGGGCACGCGCACGACGACGCACGCGCACGACGACGCACGCGCACGACGGGCGGCCGGGCGGCCCGCTCAGTCCCGCAGGACCAGCACCACTTCCTCGATCTCCTCGCCGCGCGCCTCGGCGAACCCCCGGGCCCGCGCGACCGGCCGGAAGCCGCACTTGTCCAGCACCCGCAGCGAGCCCGCGTTGTCCGCCGCCGCCCGTGCGTACAGCGGGCGTTCGGGCACCTCGGCGAGCAGGGCGCTGAGCGCCGCCGTGGCGATGCCGCGGCTCCAGAAGGCGCGGTCGACCCAGTAGGTGACCTCGCGTTCGCCCGGCTCGCCGTAGACCGCCGTGCTGCCGACCACGTCGCCGTCGACCAGGATCGTGCGCAGCACGGCGCCGGAGGCGCGTATCGTCCGCCAGTGCGCGTCGAAGGCGTCCCGGTCGGCCGGGTCCTTCGGGGTGAAGGCGGCCGTCCGCAGCGCCTCGGGGTCGTTCAACTGCCGGTAGAACACGGGCAGGTCGCTGTCGTGGACCGCGCGAAGCGCCAACTGCATGACTCAGAGCCTCCGGGTGGCGAGGGTCAGCCGGTCGCGGGCGTCGAACAGGGCGTCCTTCACCATCTGCTCGTGCGCGGGCGTCAGCCGCGCCACCGGGACCGAGCAGCTGATCGCATCACGCGCCGGGGTGCGGTACGGGATCGCCACGCCGAAGCAGCGCAGCCCGAGGGTGTTCTCCTCGCGGTCCACGGCGAAGCCCTGCTCGCGGACCTGGTGCAGCTCCTCGATCAGCCTCTCGCGGTCGGTGATGGTGTTCTCGGTCAGCGCGGGCAGCGTCTCGGGCAGCAGCGCGCGCACCTGCTCGTCGGTGTACGTGCTCAGCAGCGCCTTGCCGAGCGAGGTGGAGTGGGCCGGCAGCCGACGGCCGACGCGGGTGAAGGGGCGCAGGTAGTGCTGCGACTGGCGGGTGGCGAGGTAGACGACGTTGGTGCCGTCCAGACGCGCCAGGTGGATGGTCTCGGTGGTGTCGTCGGAGAGCCGGTCCAGGGTGGGCCGGGCCGCCGCGACCACCTCGTCGCCGTCGATGTAGGAGGTGCCGACCAGCAGCGCCCGCACGCCGATGCCGTAGCGCGTGCCCGTCGCGTCGGTCTCCACCCAGCCCAGCTCCACCAGGGTGCGCAACAGCATGTACAGGCTGGACTTGGGATAGCCGACGGCCTCCTGGACCGCGGCCAGGGAGTGCATGCCGGGCCGGCCGGCGAAGTATTCGAGCAGTTCCACGGTCCGCACGGCGGACTTGACCTGCGCTCCGCCGCCTGTCTCGGCTGCCGCCATCGCCCTTGACCCCTTCGTTCCACGGGAAATAGTCTCCGACGCATATTCATCACCAGAGACAGCGTTCAGTATATCGAACAGCGCTGCGGGGTGACGTACGTACTGCGGCAAGACATCTGGAGGGACCCGCGGTGGCAGCAGCACCAGTCTGGAGTGTCGATCCCCGTACCGGGAAGCAGCGGGAACAGGTCGCCGTGGAGGCCACGGCAGAGGAGGTGGACGCCGCCGTCCGCGCCGCCCGCGCCGCCCGCGCCCCGCTCGCCGACCGGACCGTGCGGGCCGCCTTCCTGCGCACCGCCGCCTACCGCCTGGCGGCCGCCGAGGACCGGCTGGTCGAGGCCGCCGACGCGGAGAGCGCCCTCGGACCGGTCCGGCTCACCGGAGAACTGGCCCGGACCTGCTATCAGTTGCGCGCCTTCGCGGACATCGTCGAGGAGGGCGCGTTCCTCGACGTGGTCATCGACCACCCCGACGACACCGCCACCCCGCCCGTCCCGGACCTGCGCCGCCACAAGGTGCCGCTCGGCGTGGTCGCCGTCTACTCCGCCTCCAACTTCCCCTTCGCCTTCTCGGTCGCCGGCGGCGACACCGCCAGCGCGCTGGCGGCCGGCTGCCCGGTCGTCGTCAAGGCCCACCCGGACCACCCGGCGCTGTCCGAGCTGGTTGCCCGGGTGGTGCGCGGGGCCGCCGCCGCGCACGGCATCCCGGGCGGCGTCCTCGGCCTGGTCCACGGCTTCGACGCCGGCGTCGAACTGGTCCGCCACCCGCTGGTGAGCGCCGCCGGCTTCACCGGCTCGGTGCGCGGCGGCCGGGCGCTGTTCGACGCGGCGGCCGCCCGGCCGGCGCCGATCCCGTTCCACGGCGAGCTGGGCTCGCTCAACCCGGTCCTGGTCACCGAGGCGGCCGCCGCCGAGCGGGCGGAGGCCGTCGGGACCGGGCTCGCCGGGTCGATGACGCTCGGCCTCGGACAGTTCTGCGTCAAGCCCGGCCTGGTGCTCGTCCCGGCGGGCGCCGCGGGCGACCGGCTGGTCAAGTCCCTCATGGACGCCGTCAGCGACACCGCGGCGGGCGTCCTGCTCGACCACCGGATGCGCGACCACTTCCTCGCGGGCGTCGCCGAGCGCGCCGCGCTGCCCGGCGTCGACAGCCCGGTCACCCCGGGCGCGGGCAGCGCGCACACGGTCAGCCCGGGCTTCCTGACCGTCCCCGCGGCCAGGCTGACCGGCGCCGGCGCCCACGACCTGCTCCTGGAGGAGTGCTTCGGGCCGGTGACCGTGGTGGCCCGCTACGCCGACGAGGACGAGGCGACCGCCGTGCTCGCCCGGCTGCCCGGCAACCTCACCGCGACCGTCCACCTGTCCGCAGGGGAGGCGGCGGGCGAGGGACGCGGCGCGCGGCTGCTGGCCGAGCTGACCCCGCTCGCCGGACGCGTCGTCGTCGACGCCTGGCCGACCGGCGTCGCGGTGGCCCCCGCCCAGCACCACGGCGGCCCCTACCCGGCGACCACCTCCACCTCCACCTCGGTCGGCGCCGGCGCGATCGAACGCTGGATGCGGCCGGTGGCGTACCAGAACACCCCGCCCGCGCTGCTCCCGCCCGAACTGCGCGACGACAACCCGCTGGGGCTGCCGCGCCGCTGTGACGGACGCCTGGAACGCTGAGCCGGACACCGGCGCGGACGGCGCCCCGCGCGCCGTCCGCACCGGGGGAATGAAACCGCGCTGCTTGAACGTTCACATACGGTGCGGAGGGCGGTCGCCGTCCGCGTTCCATGCGAGCTGGAGAGAACCGAGAACATGCGCGTCGAGATCTGGTCGGACATCGCCTGCCCCTGGTGCTACGTGGGAAAGGCGCGGTTCGAGAAGGCGCTGGCGGGCTTCGCGCACCGGGACGGCGTCGAGGTCGTGCACCGTTCCTTCGAGCTGGACCCCGACCGCGCCAAGGACGACGTCCAGCCCGTGCTGACCATGCTCACCGCGAAGTACGGCATGAGCGAGGCGCAGGCGCGGGCCGGCGAGGACAACCTCGGCGCGCAGGCCGCCGCCGAGGGACTGGACTACCGCACCCGGGGCCGCGACCACGGCAACACCTTCGACATGCACCGCCTGCTGCACCTCGCCAAGGAGCGGGGCCGGCAGAGCGAGCTGCTGGACGCGCTGTACCGGGCGAACTTCGCCGAGGAGCGCTCGGTGTTCGCCGAGGGCGACGAGCGGCTGGCCGAACTGGCGGTCGCCGCCGGGCTCGACGCCGACGAGGCGCGCGGGGTCCTCGCCGACCCGGCCGCCTACGCCGACGAGGTCCGCGCCGACGAGCGGGAGGCCGCCCGGCTCGGCGCCGGCGGAGTGCCGTTCTTCGTGCTGGACCGCAAGTACGGCGTCTCCGGCGCCCAGCCCGCCGAGGTCTTCGCCCAGGCCCTCGCCCAGGCGTGGGACGAGCACCAGCCGCTGACCCTCCTCCAGGACGGCGACGGCGGCGGCGACGGCGGCGCGGACGTCTGCGGCCCGGACGGGTGCGCGGTGCCGCGGTCCTGACGATCCTGGTGTCTTCGCAGGTCAGCTGCGACGCATAAGGAGAGCTTGGAGAAGCCGGGCCGAACGACGTGATGGACTTCGACTTCGCGGGGCCGCACAGTGGACCCATGGAGACCTTCGAGACCCTCGTCCGCGCCGAGTTCGCTCCGAGGAACACCTATCTGAACACCGCGAGCCTCGGGCTGCTGCCGGCCCGTACGGTGGCGGCGCTGCACCATGCCGTCCAGGCGGCGGCCGACGGGCAGCCCACCGACATGTTCGCGGACGTCGAGGCCGCCCGGGCGAGCTTCGCCCGGCTGCTGCGGGTCCCCGGCCGCCGGGTGGCGGCCGGCGGCTCGGTCGCCGTCTACAGCGGTGTCATCGCCGCCGCCCTGCCCGAGGGCGCCGAAGTCGTCACCGCCGAGGACGACTTCAGCTCCGTGGTGAACCCGTTCCACGTCCGCGGCGACCTGAAGGTGCGCGGCGTGCCGCTGGAGCGGGTCGCCGACGCGGTACGGCCCGGCACCGCGCTCGTCGCGGTGAGCGCCGCCCAGTCGGCCGACGGCCGGATCGCCGACCTGGCCGCCGTCCGCGCGGCCGCGCGCGAGCACGGCGCGCGCACCTACGTGGACGCCTCCCAGGCCGCCGGCTGGCTCGACCTCGACGCCGGCGCCTACGACTTCGTCTCCGCCGTCGCCTTCAAGTGGCTGCTGTGCCCGCGGGGCGTGACCTTCCTCGTCGTCCCCGAGGACTTCGGCGGACTGCGCCCGCTGTTCGCCGGCTGGGTGGCGGGCGAGCGGCCCTGGGACAGCTGCTACGGCCCGGTCGGCGAACTCGCCCAGTCCGCCCGGCGGTTCGACGAGAGCCCCGCGCTGTTCTCCTACGCCGGCGGCCGCCGCTCCCTGGAACTCCTGGAGGAACTGGGGGCGGACGCCGTGCGCGCCCACGACCTCGCCCTCGCCGACCGGTTCCGCGCCGGCCTGCACTCGCTCGGCCACGAGCCGATCCCCGCGCCGGCCTCCCCGATCGTCTCCGTTCCCGGACTCGGCTCCCGGCAGGGCGAGTTGAGCGGGGCGGGGATCGAGGTGTCCGACCGCGCGGGCAACCTGCGCGCCGCCTTCCACCTCTACAACACACCGGCCGACGTGGACCGCCTCCTCGACGTCCTCGCCGGCTGACCGGCCCCCGGCCCGCAGGCCCTTGCCCCCACGAGACACGGGGCGGGGCCCTCCCGTCCCACCGGAGAGGGCCCCGCCCCGCGTCTCAGCGCGCGGTCACCGCACGGGGGTGAAGTCCCGCGCGCCGATGAAGTCGGGGCGGCGGATCGGGGCCGCGAAGGGGTCCACCGCCGTGTTCTCCACACTGTTGAACACGATGAAGACGTTGCTGCGCGGGTACGGCGTGATGTTGTCGCCGGAACCGTGCATGCAGTTGCAGTCGAACCAGGTCGCCGACCCGGCCCGGCCGGTGAACAGCCGGATGCCGTGCTCGTCGGCCATCGAGGTCAGCGCCGCGTCGGACGGGGTGCCCGCGTCCTGCATCTGCAGCGACTTCTTGTAGTTGTCCTTCGGCGTGGCCCCGGCGCAGCCGAGGAACGTCCGGTGCGACCCCGGCATGATCATCAGGCCGCCGTTGGTGTCGAGGTTCTCGGTCAGCGCGATCGAGACGGACACCGTCCGCATGTTCGGCAGCCCGTCCTCGGCGTGCCAGGTCTCGAAGTCCGAGTGCCAGTAGAAGCCGCTCGCCCCGAAGCCCGGCTTGACGTTGATCCGGGACTGGTGGACGTACACGTCCGAGCCGAGGATCTGCCGCGCCCGGCCGACCACGCGCTCGTCGCGCACCAGCTTCGCGAAGACCTCGCTGATCCGGTGCACTTCGAAGACCGAGCGGATCTCCTGGGACTGCGGCTCGACGATGGACCGCTCGTCGGCCCGGATCGCCGGGTCGGCCACCAGCCGGTCCAGCTCCCGCCGGTAGACGGCGACCTCGTCGTCCGTGATCAGCTGGTCGACGGGGAGGAAGCCGTCCCGCTCGAACGCCTGGAGGTCGGCGTTCGCGATCGGACCGGGTGTGTCGGGAGAGCCCCAGACGACCGGGTCCTGACGGGGGACGGACACCTCGGCGGCGCCGCGGGTGGGGTAGAGGTCCCGCACGGTCGCGGTCGACACGGCCTGGGTGGTCATGGCCTCGGCGGTCATGGCCTCACACCTCCTCGGGCTCGGGCTCGGTGAGCAGCGGGTAGACGCCGTTCTCGTCGTGGTCCTCCCGTCCGGTGACGGGCGGGTTGAACACGCAGACGCAGCGGAAATCCTCCTTGACCTTGAGCGTGTGCCGCTCGTGGCCGTTGAGGAGATACATGGTGCCGGGCGTGATCGTGTACTTCTCGCCGGTCTCCCGGTCGGTCAGCTCGGCCTCGCCCTCGACGCAGACGACCGCCTCGATGTGGTTGGCGTACCACATCGACGTCTCGGTGCCCGCGTAGAGGATCGTCTCGTGCAGCGAGAAGCCGACCCTCTCCTTGGCCAGGACGATGCGCTTGCTCTCCCAGGTGCCGGACGCCGCCTTCACGTGCCGGTCGGTGCCTTCGATCTCCTTGAACGAACGGACGATCACGGTGCTGCCTGCCTCCTCGCAGGTGGTGACGGATGTTTCTCGCAGGTGTGACGGGTTGCCCCGCGGTGGGTGCCGTCGCGGGCGGCGCGTGGCGCCGCCGCCCGCGACGGCGATCGGCTCAGGCGGTCTCGCGGACCGCGCGGGCCAGGACGCTCATGCCCTCGTCCAGTTCCTCCGGCGTCATGGTCAGGGCCGGCAGCAGCTTGACGACCTCGCTCTCCGGGCCGGAGGTCTCCACGAGCAGGCCGAGTTCGAAGGCGCGCCGCGCGATCCGGCCGGCGCGCTCCTTGTCGTGGAACTCCAGACCCCACACCAGGCCGCGGCCGCGGTACTCCTTGACGTCGGCGAGGTTCTCCTCGGTGATCGAGACGAGCCACTGCTCGACCTGCTCGCCGCGGGTGCGGGTCTGCTTCTCCATCGCCGCGCCGTCCGCCCAGTACGTCTCCAGGGCGGCGGTGGCGGTGACGAAGGCCGGGTTGTTGCCGCGGAAGGTGCCGTTGTGCTCGCCGGGCTCCCAGATGTCCAGCTCGGGCCGGAACAGGCACAGGGACATCGGCAGGCCGTAGCCGCTGATGGACTTCGACACCGTGACGATGTCCGGGGTGATGCCCGCCTCCTCGAAGGAGAAGAAGGCGCCGGTGCGGCCGCAGCCCATCTGGATGTCGTCGACGATCAGCAGCATGTCCTGGCGTGCGCACAGCTCGGAGAGGGCGCGCAGCCACTCGGCCCGGGCGACGTTGATGCCGCCCTCGCCCTGCACGGTCTCCACGATCACGGCGGCCGGCTTGTTGAGGCCGGAGCCCTGGTCCTCCAGCAGCCGCTCGAACCACAGGAAGTCCGGGACCTGGCCGTCGAAGTAGTTGTCGAACGGCATCGGCGTGCCGTGCACGAGCGGGATGCCGGCGCCGGCCCGCTTGAAGGAGTTGCCGGTGACCGCGAGGGAGCCCAGCGACATGCCGTGGAAGGCGTTGGTGAACGACACGATCGCCTCGCGCCCCTTCACCTTCCGTGCCAGCTTCAGCGCCGACTCCACCGCGTTGGTGCCGGTCGGGCCGGGGAACATCACCTTGTACGGCAGGTCGCGCGGGCGCAGCACCAGGTTCTGGAAGGTCTCCAGGAAGCGGCGCTTGGCGGCGGTGGACATGTCCAGGCCGTGGGTGATGCCGTCGCGGTCCAGATAGTCGAGCAGCGCCCGTTTCAGGACCGGGTTGTTGTGGCCGTAGTTGAGTGAGCCGGCACCCGCGAAGAAGTCGAGGTACTCGTGGCCGTCCTCGTCGTACAGGCGGCTGCCGCGCGCGCGGTCGAAGACGGTGGGCCAGCCGCGGCAGTAGCTGCGCACCTCGGACTCCACGGTCTCGAAAACGCTCAGGTCCGGCTGGGTGATGGTCACGACGAAATCGCTCCTCGGGTGGGGGAGTGGGAGGTCGGTCGAGTCGGGGGAAGAGGGGGTGTCGGGCGGGGGTTCGCGGTGCGGCGGGCGGACGGGCCGGTGCGGTCCCGTTCCACAGGCGGCCGGGCCTGACCGGACCGGGCCTGACCGGACCGGGCCGGTGCGGTGCGGTCCCGGTTCAGCGGGCGAACGGGCCGATGCGGTAGAGCACCTCGGGGTCGTGCGGCCCGTCCGGGAACTGCTCGCCGGCGAACAGCACTTCGCGCTCGCAGGACGCGCCGTGCCGGTCGGCGAAGGAGGTGAACAGCCGCTCGGAGGCCGTGTTGCCCGGCGTGATGGTGGTCTCCAGGTTCGTGACGTCCTGCTCGGCGGCGACGCGGCCGGTGAGCGCGTCCAGCAGCCGGGCGGCCAGACCGCGTCCGCGGTGGCCGGCGTCGACGGCGACCTGCCACACCAGGAGGGTGCCGGGCCGCTCGGGCCGCACGTACCCGGTGACGAAGCCGACCGGCTCGCCGGCGGCGTCGCGCGCCACCACGGAGGTGGCGGCGAAGTCGCGGCACCACAGCAGGTAGCTGTAGGAGGAGTTCACGTCCAGCGTCCTGGACTCCTTCGCCAGCCGCCACAGCGCGGCGCCGTCGGCGACCGAGGGATGCCCGATGGACACGCCGTCGGACGCGTCACCGAAGCCGTCGGAGGCGCCGGAGACGGCGCTCGACCCGGCACGGGATACGTCTTCGGATACGGCGTTCGGCATTTTCGGTCGGTCGGTTCGCAGGTCGGCTTGTGCGGCAGTCATGCAAATTGAACTTACCGAGCTGAATTGAAAAATGCATCGCCCCCTGCCCTTACGCGCCCATCGTCCATGTGTTATCGCGTGTGCGCGCGGTCGCGCGAGGGGACCGCCTGACGTGGGGTTTTGACCGTTTATTACGGGACAAAGAGCGCGCCTTTGTGGAGTGCGTCACAATGGCGTAACCCCGCGGAGATCTCGCGGAATTACGCCATCGGATGTTCTGTGAATCGTTGGGTTTACGGATAGGGAAACGGGGCAGGAGAAGACGGGAAGCTATCCGACTGAATTCCTGGAATTGTATTGCTTTCCCATTCCTGTGAAACCGCCCGCGACTACTGCCGCCAGGCTTCGGCGACGGCGCGGCGCGCGCCTTCCAGATCGGGCGCGGCGCCCTGCTCGGCGGCCAGCGCGGCGCCCAGGGCCGTCACGGACGCCTCGACGGCCTCCGGGGTCGCGTCGGGACCGTAGTGGTTGACCCGGATCATCTCCTGGGCGAGCGCGCCGCCGCCGGCCGCCAGCGGAAGGCCGGGGCCGGCCGCCAGGGCGCGGGCCACCAGGTCGGAGGCGGCGACCTGCGCCGTGACGCGCAGTGTGGTGGCGACCGGCGCCGCCTCGGACGCCTCACGCACGTACGGCTCAAGGCCCGCGCCCAGCGCCCGCACACCCGCCCGGGTGGCCGCGGCGGCGGCCCGGTGGCGGGCCATCACCGTCTCCAGGCCGACCGCCTCAATGCGCTCCACACACGCCTCCAGGGCCAGCATCTCCAGCTGGGCCGGAGCGTGCAGCAGCGCCTTGCGGCCGCCGTCGATCCAGCGCTCCTTCCAGTCCAGCAGGGACAGGTAGGAGCGCCGCGGCGCCTGCGGGTTGGCCGCCATCCGGGCCCAGGCGCGCTCGCTCACCGACACCGCCGACACGCCGGCCGGACCGCCCATCGCCTTCTGTGCCCCGATCACGCACAGGTCCACGCCCCACGCGTCCGGCAGCACCGGCTCGGCGCCGATGGAGGCGACCGCGTCCAGGTAGAACAGGGCCCCCTGCTCCCGCACCGCCGCGCCGATCTCCGCGACCGGGTTGGTGTTGCCGGTCGCCGCCTCCGCGTGCACCAGCGACACGAAGTCGATCTCCGGGTGCGCGGCGAAGGCCTCGCGGACCTGCGCCGCGGTCACCGCCGTGTGGAACGGCACCGACAGGTCGTGCACGGTCGCGCCGCAGTCCCGCAGCCAGTCGCCGAACGTCTGCCCGTACGGCCCGGTGATCACGTTCAGGGCCACGGTGCCCGGACCGGCCGCGGCGCGGATCGCGCCCTCCAGCGGCAGCAGCGCCTCGCCCTGGGTGATCAGGACGTCCTGCTCGGTGGCGAGCAGCCGCGCCACCCGGTCCTCGATGGAGGCGAAGCGGTCGGCGCTCAGCGGGGCGAGGTCCAGGAACGGGTGCGTCACGGCGGGCTCTCTTCTCGATCGTCTCTCGGTCGTCGCGGGTGCGCGGGTACGACGCGATCGAGGGTATCCGGCGGCCCCTGTCGGCCCTCCCACCGGTGACTTAAGGTGCGGGGCATGAGCGATCAGGCGGTGCTGCACGTGACAGGGCGGGTGCTTCTCGGGCCGCGGGAGGACCAGGTCCGGGACGAGGTGTGGGTGGTCGGCGGACGGGTCTCCTACGACCGTCCCGCCGGGGCCCGGGACGTGCGGACGGTGCGCGGCTGGGCGCTGCCCGGCCTGGTCGACGCGCACTGCCACGTCGGCCTCGACGCGCACGGCCCGGTCCCCGCCGACGTCGCCGAGAAGCAGGCGCTGACCGACCGGGAGGCCGGCACGCTGCTGATCCGCGACGCCGGCTCGCCCTCCGACACCCGTTGGATCGACGACCGCGCGGACCTGCCGAAGATCATCCGGGCGGGCCGGCACATCGCCCGCACCCGTCGCTACATCCGCAACTACGCCTGGGAGATCGAGCCGGAGGACCTGGTGGCGTACGTCGCCCAGGAGGCCCGGCGCGGCGACGGCTGGGTCAAGCTCGTCGGCGACTGGATCGACCGCGGCCTCGGCGACCTGTCCGCCTGCTGGCCGCGGGAGGCCGCCGAGGCCGCGATCGCCGAGGCCCACCGTCTGGGCGCCCGCGTCACCGCGCACTGCTTCGCCGAGGACTCGCTGCGCGACCTGGTCGAGGCGGGCATCGACTGCGTCGAGCACGCCACCGGACTGACCGAGGACCTGATCCCGCTGTTCGCCGAACGCGGCGTCGCCATCGTCCCCACCCTCGTCAACATCGCCACCTTCCCCGCGCTCGCGGCCGGCGGCGAGGCCAAGTTCCCGCGCTGGTCGGCCCACCTGCGCCGGCTCCACGAGCGCCGCTACGACACCGTCCGCGCCGCCTACGACGCCGGCATCCCGGTCTACGTCGGCACGGACGCCGGCGGCTCGCTGGCGCACGGCCTGGTGGCCGGCGAGGTCGCCGAACTCGTCAAGGCCGGCATCCCGCCGCTGGACGCCCTGTCGGCGACGGCGTGGGCCGCCCGGGAATGGCTCGGCCGGCCCGGCCTGGAGGAGGGCGCGCCGGCCGACCTCGTGGTGTACGAGGAGGACCCGCGGGCGGACGTACGGGTGCTGGCGGGGCCGCGGCGGGTGGTGCTGAACGGGCGGATCGTCGAATAGGGCGGGTACGGGGTGGGGGCGCGGGGCGTGTCCCCGGTTCCGGTGGGGCGTCGCGTACTCCGTCGTGCGCGCCCGGGCGTCAACCCGGGGATTCGTACGTGGGGGGCGTGCGGGTGATGCGGGGGAACGTCTGTGCCGGAGGAATCGAAAACGCGGTCGGAAACCCCACGATGGAGTGAAGTAACCCTGGATCGCCACCCGTTCACTCTCCGTGGGTAATCCTTGCCGGGTCCCGAGCAGTTCTCCTCTGGGGGTCCCACACCTTGAACAGCCACACCTTCCGCACGCCCGCGCGCCGCTGCGCCACCGTCGCCGCGGTCACCGCCCTCGCCGCCGGCCCGACGCTCCTGGCCGGCGCGGGCGCCGCGCACGCGACCGACGGCCGCGGCCAGGGCCGCGCCGGCGCGGCCGTGCTGCGCGCCGGCCTCGACGTGTCCCTGCTCAACAAGACGGTGCACGTGCCGCTGGCCGTCTCCCTGAACGAGGTCCAGGCGCCCGCGAGCGCCCACCGGTCCGCCCTGACGGCGCGCCTGGACGGCGTCGACGGCGGAAAGGCGTTCAGCGTGCTGCGCGCGGACGTCGCGAAGACGGACGCGACCGTCACGGACGAGAAGGCGGAGGGGTCCGTCGAACTCGCCCGTGCCCGGGTCCACGTGCCCGGCCTGCCGCTGCTGTCGCTCATCGAGGTCTCGCAGGTCACGGCCAGGGCGACCTGCGAGACCGGCCGCGCGCCGGTGGCCGCCGGTGACGTCCTGGGCACCGTGACCGTGCTCGGCCGGAAGGTGACGCTGACGGCGGGCGGTACGAGCGAGGTCGAGGTGCCGGGGGTGGGGGAGGTGCGCCTGGACCTGTCCAAGCACGTGACGACGTCCCGTACGGCGGCGGCGACCGCGCTGGAACTCAAGGTCTCCGTCAACCCGCTCAAGCTGAACGTCGCCGACGTCGAGGGCACGGTGACGCTCGCGCAGGCGACGTGCGAGACGCCGGCGGGGCCCGCGAAGGAGCCGGCGGCGGCCGTCTCGACGCCTGCGGCTGCCGCCGAGGTGGAGCCGCAGGGCGCCCCTGCGGGGAAGGGCCTCGCGGAGACGGGGGGCGGCTCGTTGACGCCGTACCTGGCCGGTGGGTCGGCGGTGTTGCTGGCCGCGGGGGGCGGAGTGGTGGCGCTCGCGCGGCGTCGGCGGGGGTGAGGGGGCCGTCCCGGCGGTTGTACGGCTGTTTCCCGCCCACCCGCCCGACTCGGTGAGTGGGTGGCGCTTCGCGCCGGGGGCTCGTTGCTCGGGGTGCTTGGTGGGGTGCGGTGAGTCGGGGGTGCCGTGCCGGGGCTCCGCCCCGGAAATGCCCTTTCCCACCCACCCGCCCGACTCGGTGAGTGGGTGGCGCTTCGCGCCGACGGGGAGCTTGCTTCTCTTACCGGGGCTGGTGGGTGGGTGGGCGAGGATGCGCGGTCAGGGCGGTGGCCAGTGCCGTGAGGAAACCCTCCACCGTCTTCTCGTCCCGTACCGCCAGCCGTAGCCAGTCGTCCCCGTCAAGGCCGGGGAACGTGTCCCCGCGCCGCACCGCGTAACCCAGCTCGCGCAGCCGGCGCCGTACGCCGGTCGCGTCGGGGATCCGGACCAGTACGAACGGCCCCTCGGCCGGCTCCACCACCCGCACCCCGTACCCGGCGAACGAGGCGAGGCCCGCCACCAGGCGGGCCCGGTCCGCTGCGATGCCGTGCGCCGCCCGCTCCGCCTCCGCGAGCGCCGCCGGCTCCACGCACGCCAACGCCGCCGCCAGCGCCGGCGTGGACACCGGCCACAGCGGCTGGGCCCGCTCCAGTTCGGCGACGATCTCCGGCGAGGACAGGACGTACCCGATCCGCAGCCCGGCCAGGCCCCATGTCTTGGTGAGGCTGCGCAGCACCACCAGTCCCGGCACGTCGGTCCGCCCGGCCAGGGCCTCCCGTTCGCCGGGCACCGCGTCCATGAACGCCTCGTCCACCACCAGCGTCCGTCCCGGCCGGGCCAGCCGGGCGATCTCGGCGGCCGGGTGCAGCACGGACGTCGGGTTGGTCGGGTTGCCGATCACCACGAGGTCCGCGTCCTCGGGGACGGCCGACGGGTCGAGCCGGAAGCCGTCCGCCGCCCGCAGCAGCACCCGGTCCACGGTGTGCTCCGCGTCCCGCAGCGCCGCCTCCGGCTCGGTGAACTGCGGGTGCACGACGACCGGGCGACGCACCTTCAGCGCGCGCGCCAGCAGCACGAACGCCTCCGCCGCGCCCGACGTCAGCAGCACCCGCCCGGCGGGCAGCCCGTGCCGGGCGGCCACCGCCGACCGCGCGGCCCGCCCGTCCGGATAGGCGGCGAGCGAGGCGAGCGAGCCGGCGATCCGCTCGCGCAGCCACGCGGGCGGGGTGCCCGCGCGGACGTTCACCGCGAGATCGACCAGCCCCGCCCCGTCACCCCGAACCTCCGCGTCCCCGTGATGCCGCAGGTCGTGCCCGCCGGGCGTCGCCTCGTCGTCCCGCATCTCCGCGCCGCCGTGATGCCGCAGGTCGTGCCCGCCGGGCGTCGCCTTGTCGTCCCGCATCTCCGCGCCGCCGTGGTGACGCAGGTCGTGCCCGCCGGGCGTCGCCTCGTCGTCCCGCATCTCCGCGCCGCCGTGATGCCGCAGATCATGCCCGGCGGGCGTCGCGCCGTCGTCACGTGTCTCCGCGCCGCCGTGGTGGCGCGAGTCGTGTCCGCCGGGCGCCGTGGGGCCGTCGGTCGCCTCCGCGTCGCCGTGCTGGCGCAGGTCGTGGCCGCCGCGCGTCGTGCCGTCGTCGGCTGCCTCCACGCCCCCGTGGTGACGCAGGTCGTGCCCGCCGGGCGTCACCCCGTCGTCCCGGACCCCCGCGTCGCCGTGGTGGCGCAAGTGGCCGCCGGGGGCCGCCCCGCGTTCAGTGGGCATGTGAGTGGGTGTGGCCGCCGTGGTGGTGGCCGTGGTGGTGGTCGTCGTCGTCCGGGTGGAAGTGGGGCTGCTGCGGCAGTCCCACCTTGTCCTCGAAGCCCGGCAGCGCGATGCGGTACACGCACGAGTCGCAGTTCATCCGCAGATCGCCCCCGACCGCCTCCCGGTACCGCTCCATCACCAGGTCCAGCAGCTCCGGCTCCGGGCCGATCACGTCCGCCGACCGCACCTCCACCTCGGGGTGCGCACCGGCCCAGTCCGCCGTCTGGCGCCGCACCCGGTCCGGCAGGATGCCGGTGAACAGGAAGTACGGCAGGACCACGATCCGCCGCGCCCCCAGCCGCACGCACCGGTCGAGACCGCTCGGCACGTCCGGCGCGGCCAGCGACACGAACGCCGTCTCCACGCCCGCGTAGCCACGGCCCTCCCACAGCAGCCGCGCCGCCTTGAACACCTCGGCGTTGGCGTCGGGGTCGGTCGAGCCGCGCCCGACCAGCAGCACGGTCACCTCCGAGAGGTCCCCGGCGAAGCCCTCCAGCGCCTCGTCGAGCCGCCGCGCCAGCACCCGCAGCAGCGCGGGGTGCGGGCCCAGCGGGCGGCCGTAGGTGTAGGAGATCCCCGGGTGCCGCTCCCGCTCGCGGGCCAGGGCCGCCGGGATGTCGCCCTTGGCGTGCCCGGCGGACACCAGCATCAGCGGCACGGCGGCGAACCGGCGCACCCCGCGCTCCACCAGTTCGGCGACGGCCTCGCCCAGCGGCGGCGGGGACAGTTCGATGAAGCCGCCCGCGACGGGCAGTTCGGGGTGGCGGCGGCCCAGCTCCCGTACGAAGTCGCGGAACGCCTCGGCCCCGGCGTCGTCCCGGGTGCCGTGGCCGGCGATGAGCAGGGCGGGCGGCGTCGGGGTGGTCACAGGGTCTCCTCGGGGAAAGGCGGGTACGGATCGGGTGCGGGCGAAGTTGCGGGTGAAGTTGTGGGTGAAAGGGGCGTGCGGGAGGTCACCGGGCCTCCTGCGGGGTGCGGCCGTCCTGCCAGCGGTAGCCGCGCGGGGTGACCATGCGGCCCGCGATCTCGCGGGTGGCGGTGTTGCCGACGGTGACGACCGTCATCATGTCGACCGTCGCCGGGTCCAGTTCGCCCAGCGTGGTCAGCCGGGCGGCCTCGTCGGGCCGGGAGGCGTTGCGTACGACGCCGACCGGCGTCGTCGGCCTCCGGTGCCCGGCGAGGATGTCCAGCGCCTTGGGCAGCTGCCAGTGCCGGCCGCGCGAGCGCGGGTTGTAGAAGGTGACGACGAGATCGGACTCGGCCGCCGCCCGCACCCGCCGCTCGATGACCTCCCACGGCGTGTGCAGGTCCGACAGGCTGATGGACACGTGGTCGTGGCCGAGCGGCGCGCCGAGGACCGCGCCGGCCGCGAGCGCCGCCGTGACACCCGGGACGCCGACCACGTCGATGTCGTCGGACGCCTCGGCGAGCGCCGGGGAGGCCATGGCGTACACACCGGCGTCCCCGCTGCCGATCAGCGCCACGGCGTGGCCCGCGCGCGCCTCGGCCACCGCCGCGCGGGCCCGCTCCTCCTCGGCGCCGAGTCCGGACTCCAGGACCCGGGTGCCGGGCCGCAGCAGGTCGCGGATCTGGTCGACGTACTGGTCAAGCCCCACGAGGACGGCGGCGCGCCGCAGTTCGGCCGCGGCGCGCGGGGTCAGCAGGTCGCGGGCGCCGGGACCGAGCCCGACCACGGCGAGCCGGCCGCGCGCGGGCCGCCGTACGACCGCGCAGGTGGCCATCGCGGGCCGCCCGTCCGCCCGCTCGGACTTCCGTTTGGGCACGAGGAGTTCACCGCCGCCGGCGAGCGCGGCGGCCTCCGCGACGGAGGGCGTGCCGACCGCGGCGAGCGGCGCGTCGGACGGGTTCGGCACCGTCACCGCCGCCAACTCCTCGGCGGCGTACGTCACCAGCGGCACGCCCAGCCGCTCGGCCGCACCGACGAGACCCGGCTCGGCGGCCTTGGCGTCCACCGTGGCCAGCGCGGCGACCGAGCGCGCGGACAGCCCGGCCTCCCGCAGCGCCCGCTCGACCAGCTCCAGCACCTCCTCCACCGGCGCGCCCCTGGAGGCGCCCACGCCCACGACGAGGGACGGCGGACGCAACAGCACTTCCCCGTCGGCGGGTCGGACGGCCCGGTCGGTGACCCGGACGGCGTACGAGCCCTGGTCGGCGACCGGCAGGGCGGGCAGCGGCCAGGGGACCTCGGCGTCCAGGCGTACCGGCTCGCCGTCGAGCAGCGCCCGCGACACCCGGGCCACATCGCCCTCCACCGGCAGGCCGAGCGTGTCGAGGCCGGCCACGCCCACGGCGTCCGTCGCCGTCGTCACCACCGGCTCGGCGCCCAGCACGTCACCGACCGCGACGGCCAGTTCGTTGGCGCCGCCGCCGTGCCCGCCGACCAGCGACACCGCGAACCGGCCGCCCTCGTCCACGCACACCACACCCGGGTCGGCGGCCTTGTCGCCCAGCAGCGGGGCGATCAGCCGCACCACCGCCCCCGTGGCCAGGAAGCACACCACCTGCTCGCACTCGGCGAAGGCGGCCCGTACGGCCTCGCCGACCGGGCCGTCGTACACCCGCGCACGGTCCGGCCAGGCGGCCGCCAGCCGGTCCCGCGCAGCCGCGCCCGCCGCGGTGGCGGAGATGAGGCCGATCACTGAGCAACTCCTTCTGTGCGCGCCGTGGTCGCCGCGGCCCCCTCGGGCCGCGTCCCCCACAGCAGGAAAACGGGATTGGTCGCCGCCAGCCGGGTCACGTCACCCGGCAGCGGCGCGAGCCGGGAGGAGTGCAGCAGCACCCCGTCGCAGTCCAGCCCGGCGGCGGTCAGCGCCCGGCGCGCGTCCGGCGCCCGGTCGAGCGCGGCCAGGGCGACGACGACGGTTCGCCGCGCCCGGCGCGCGCACGCCTCGACGATCGCGGGCAGCTCGCGCCCGCCGCCGCCGACGAACACCGCGTCGGGGTCGTCGGCCAGCTCCGCCAGCGCCCCGGGCGCCGAGCCGTGCACCACGCTCACGTCCACGCCGTGCGCGGCGGCGTTGGCGCGCACGCGTGTGACGCCGTCGGCCGTCTTCTCGACCGCGACCACGGCCGCGCCGAGCCGCGCGCACTCCACGGCCACCGAGCCCGAGCCCGCGCCGACGTCCCACACCAGGTCGCCCAGGCGCGGCCCGAGCCGGGCCAGGGCCAGCGCCCGCACCTCGAACTTGGTGATCATCGAGTCGCGGTGCGCGAACGCGTCCTCGGCCGGCGCCCAGCCCGCCGGGCCCGGTGCCGCGCCGGCGACCGTGCGCACCGCGCCCAGCGCCCGCGCCGGGTCGAGGCACAGCACGACGCTCACCGCCGGGCCCCAGTCCCGGGCGGCGGCCTCGGCGGGCGTGACCGTCTCGACGCGCTCGCGGCCGGCCTCGCCGAGCGCGGAGGCGACGACCAGGACCCGGTCGCCCGGGGTGCGGGCGAGCGCGGCCCCCAGCTCGGCCGGTCCGGCGCCCGGGCCGGTCAGCACGGCCGTCTTGGGCCGGGCCCGGCACACGTTGACGGCGGTGCGCAGGTCACGTCCGTGCGCGCTGACCACCACCGCGTCGTCCCAGGGCAGCCCGATCCGGGCGAAGGCGGCGGCGACCGAGGACACGCCCGGCCGGACGTCCAGCAGGCCGGGTCCGAACCGCTCGGCCAGCGCCCGCACGATCCCGAAGAACCCGGGGTCGCCGGAGGCCAGCACCACCACCCGCCGCTCCTTGTCGACGTGCGCGGCGATGGTGTCGAGGGCGGGCGCCAGCGGCCCGAGCGTCACCCGTTCGGCGGTGTCCGGCAGCCGTACGGCGTCCAGGTGCCGCCGTCCGCCCACGACCAGGTCCGCCCCGGCGAGGAGGGCGTCGTCCAGCGGTGCGCCCGTGCCTGTGCCGACGACCGTGATCACGTGCTCGCGCCCCGTGCGCGCAGGGCCTTGCGGGCCTCCGGGTCGGCCTTGCGGTAGCCGTGGAAGTGGCCCGGGTGGTACAGGTGCGAGCGGGTGCCGTGCGCGCCGAGCGCGGGGCCGACCAGGAAGAGCGTGTGCTTCCAGAGCTTGTGCTCCTTGACCGTCTCCTCCAGTGTCTCGACGGTGCACCGCACGACCAGCTCCTCCGGCCAGGTCGCCTGGTAGGCCACGACGACCGGCGTGGAGGTCGGGTAGCCGCCCTCCAGCAGCTCCCGCACCAGCTGGCCGCTGCGGGCCGCCGACAGGAAGACGGCCATGGTGGTGCCGTGCCGGGCGAACTCGCGGACCTCCTCGCCGGGCGGCATCGGCGTCTTCCCGCCGCCCAGCCGGGTCAGCACCACCGACTGCGCCACCTCGGGAATCGTCAGCTCGCGCCGGGCGATCGCGGCCACGGCGGAGAACGACGAGACGCCGGGCACGATCTCCGTCTCGATGCCGAGCGCGTCGCACCGGTCCAGCTGCTCCTGCGTGCCGCCCCACAGCGCCGGGTCGCCGGAGTGGATCCTGGCCACTTTCAGGCCCTCGGCGCGGGCCCGCTCGTAGACGGCGACGACGTCCTCCAGGGACATGGCCGCCGAGTCCAGGATCTCCGCGCCCTCGTGCGCGTGGTCGAGCACCTCGGCCTGGACCAGGCTGGCCGCCCAGATCACGACGTCGGCCTCGGCGATCGCGCGCGCGGCGCGGAACGTCAGCAGGTCGGCGGCGCCGGGACCGGCGCCGACGAAGGTCACCTTGCCGGGGGTGGCAGCGGCCATGGGGTCAGGTCCTTCCGTACGGATTGTCATGGTGTGCGGTGATCCGACGATGGCCGGATGTGCGCGATGGGGGGTTGATCGGATAGCAAGGGCACATGGCGGTCTTCGTCGCGCTCGGCGCGTTCCTGATGACGCTGGCCGGCGGCTGGACGGCACAGCGGGTGACCGATCGTCGCCACCTGGTCCTCGGACTGGCCGGCGGCCTGATGCTGGGCGTGGTCGGCCTGGACCTGCTGCCCGAGGCGCTGCACGCCGCGGGCCGCGAGGTGTTCGGCGTACCGGCCGCCCTGCTGCTGTTCGTGGCCGGCTTCCTGCTGGCCCACCTGGTGGAGCGGCTGCTGGCGGCCCGGCAGGCCGCGCACGGCGGCGCCGAGGCGCACGACCACCGCGCGCCCGAGGTGGGCCTGACGGCCGCGGCGGCCATGGTCGGCCACAGCGCCATGGACGGCGTCGCGATCGGCGCGGCCTTCCAGGTCGGCGGCGGCATGGGCGCGGCGGTGGCGCTCGCGGTCATCGCCCATGACTTCGCCGACGGCTTCAACACCTTCACCCTGACCCGCCTGTACGGCAACGAGCGCCGCAAGGCCCTCGCGATGCTCTTCGCCGACGCCCTGGCCCCGCTCGTCGGCGCCGCCTCGACCGCCTTCGTCAGCATCCCGGAGTGGTTCCTCGGCGGCTATCTCGGCCTCTTCGGCGGCGTACTGCTCTACCTCGCCGCGGCCGAGATCCTGCCCGAGGCCCATCACGAGCACCCGGCCCGCTCCACCCTGCTGTGCACCGTCGCAGGCGTCGCGTTCATATGGCTGGTGGTCGGCCTGGCCGCCTGAGCGGGCGGTACGGCCGTGCGCCGGGGCGCGGCCGGACGACCGCGCGCGGTCGTCCCTCACAGCTTGCCGCCCCGCCCGCCACCGCGCCGCGCGGGCGCGATGAGGGTCGACAGATACGGCAGGGGAGCGCCGTCCAGCTCGCCGGCCGGCCGGATCGACTCCTCCGCCAGCCCCAGCGCCGAACCCCACACCGCGTCCTCGATCCGCCCGCTGTCCCGCAGCGCCTCGGCGACCTCCCGCGCCTGCCGCCCGAACTTGTACGCGACGACCGTGCCCGGACCGTTCAGCGCGTCCTTGAGCACGGCGGCGCCCGCGGTCACCGGCACCAGCGTCAGCGGCTCGGTCCCCTCGGTGAGCACCGCGCCCGAACGCGCCGCCAGGTCCTGCATGGCGGTGATGCCGGGCACCGTCTCCACCGCGACCCCGGGCACCAGCTCGGCCACGGTCTGCGCGAGATACGTGAACGTCGAATACACGTTCGGGTCTCCGATGGTCGCGAACGCCACCGACCCGTGCGCCCGCAGCAGCGCCGCGACCCGCTCGCCGGCGGCGTCCCAGGCCGCCTCGCGGCGCGCCCGGTCACTGCGCTCGTTCAGCGCGAACACCACCCGGACGACCTTCTCCGCGCCCACGTAGTGCAGCACGGTGGCCTCCGCGCGTCCGCGCTCCCCGGAATCCATCACGGGCACCACCACGATGGCGGCCGCGCGCAGCGCGTTCACGCCCTTGACGGTCACCAGCTCCGGATCGCCGGGACCGACCCCTACTCCGACCAGCCTGCTGCTCATGACGTCCGGCACCTCTCGACGAACCGACGGGCGACACCGGGCGCGCCGGCCCAGTGCGTGTGGAGATAACTGGCGTGCACATGGCGCTGCACGAAGCCTTCGAGCCGCCGCTCGGGCGCGTGCAGGCCCCAGGCGGGCGCCGCCGGCCCGGCGCCCGCGCCCGGCTCGACGACGGTGCGGTGGAACTCGTGTCCGCGCATCCGCTCCCCGGCCGCGGCGAGCACGCTGTCGCCGACGGCCACGGCGTCCCGGTAGCCGAGCGTCAGCCGCCCGGTCATCCGCGCGGCGGCGTCCAGCACCCCGCACATCGGCCGCCCGTCCAGCTCCCGGCACAGATACAGCAGCCCCGCGCACTCGGCGGCGACGGGCGCGCCGCTCCGGGCCAGCTCCCCGACGGCCTTGCGCAGGGGCTCGTTGGCGGACAGCTCGGCGGCGTACACCTCGGGGAACCCGCCCCCGACGACCAGCCCCCGGGTCCCCTCGGGCAGCGCCTCGTCCCGCAGCGGATCGAAGACGACGACCTCGGCCCCGGCGGCGGCGAGCAGCTCGGCGTGCTCGGCGTAGGAGAACGTGAAGGCGGCCCCGCCGGCCACGGCGACGGTCACCTTGGAACTCCGGCCGACTCCTTCCGGCCCGTCCGGCGTTCGGACCGGCGCCGCACTCCGGCCGACTTCTTCCAGCCCGTCCGGCGTTTGAGGACGAGGCCGTCCAGGCCGATCCGGGGGTCTGGGGGCAAAGCCCCCAGGGACGGGAACGGGAAGGGGCGGCGGGGGCGAAACCACACCCGCGTCCCACGCCGCGCACGACAACGCCCCCGCACCCCGCGCCAGCGCGACCAACGCCTCCAGATCGCACCCCGCGGCCACCTGCGCCCCCATCGCCGCGACCGCCTCCACCGCGGCGCCGTGGCGCTCGGCGGCCGGCACCAGACCCAGATGCCGCGCCGGAGTGTCCACCTGCGGCGCCCGCCGCAGCACCCCCAGCACCGGCGCCCCCACCGACTCCAGCGCCTCCCGCAGCAGCGCCTCGTGCCGGTCGGAGGCGACCTTGTTGAGGATCACGCCCCCGATCCGCACCTCCGGGTCCCACGTCACGAACCCGTGCACCAGCGCCGCCACCGACCGCGACTGCGCGGACGCGTCCACCACCAGCACCACCGGCGCCCGCAGCAGCTTCGCCACCTGCGCGGTGGACGCCAGCTCTCCTTGCCCGGCGGCCCCGTCGTAGAGCCCCATCACCCCTTCGACCACCGCGATGTCGCACCCCCGCGCCCCGTGCAGGAACAGCGGCCCGACCAGCTCGGGCCCGCACAGATACGCGTCCAGGTTGCGGCCCGGCCGCCCGGTGGCGAGCGCGTGGTAGCCCGGGTCGATGTAGTCCGGCCCCACCTTGTGCGGGGACACGGCGAGCCCGCGCCCGGCGAGCGCGGCCATCAGCCCCGTGGCGACGGTGGTCTTGCCGCTGCCGGAGGCCGGCGCGGCGATCACCAGCCGGGGCACGGACGCGCCGGCGGAACCGGAACCGTGACCACGGGCACGGGAGACGGCGGAGGCACAAGAGGCTCCGGTGGCGGGGGAGTTCAGCACGGTGTCACCACTCGATGCCCCGCTGGCCCTTCTGCCCCGCGTCCATGGGGTGCTTGACCTTGGACATGTCGGTGACGAGATCGGCGCACTCCACCAGCTTCTCCGGCGCGTTGCGCCCGGTGACGACGACGTGCTGGACGCCGGGCCGCGCCCGCAGCACCTCCACCACCTCGTCGGTGTCGACCCACCCCCAGTGCATCGGGTACGCGAACTCGTCGAGCACGTACAGCCGGTACGTCTCGGCGGCCAGGTCCCGCTTGACCTGCTCCCAGCCCTCGCGGGCCTTGGCCTCGTTGTCCATCTGGGCGTCGCGCTGGACCCACGACCAGCCCTCGCCCATCTTGTGCCAGTCGACGGAGCCGCCCTGCCCGGACGCCCCCAGCACCCGGAGCGCGTTCTCCTCGCCGACCTTCCACTTCGCCGACTTGACGAACTGGAACACCCCGATCGGCCAGCCCTGGTTCCAGGCGCGCAGCGCCAGCCCGAAGGCGGCTGTCGACTTGCCCTTGCCGATCCCGGTGTGCACGACCACGAGCGGCCGGTTGCGCCGCTGACGCGTCGTCAGCCCGTCCTCGGGTACGACACTCGGCTGCCCCTGCGGCATTACGCGGCCCTCCTCGAAGTCCCCTGCACGTCCCGGACCAGACCGGCGATCGAGTCGGCCCGCAACTCGTCCAACGTCACCGCCGTACCGCCCAGTTCACCGGCGAGCTGCCCCGCGAGCCCGAGCCGCACCGGCCCCGACTCGCAGTCCACGACCACCGAGGCGACGCCGTCGGCCGCGAACATCCGCGCCGCCCGCCCGGCCAGCGCCACCGGCTCGACGCCGCCCGTCGCCCGCCCGTCGGTCACCACGACCACCAGCGCCCGGCGCGCCGGGTCCCGCAGCCGCTCCACCCGCAGCACCTCGTGCGCCCGCAGCAGCCCGGCCGCCAGCGGCGTACGGCCGCCGGTCGGCAGCGACTCCAGCCGTGCGGCGGCCGCGTCCACCGACGAGGTCGGCGGCAGCGCGACCTCCGCCGAGGCCCCGCGGAACGTCACCAGGCCCACCTTGTCCCGCCGCTGGTAGGCGTCCAGCAGCAGCGACACCACGGCGCCCTTCACGGCGCCCATCCGCTGCCGCGCCGCCATCGAGCCGGAGGCGTCCACCACGAACAGCACGAGATTGCCCTCGCGCCCCTCCCGCGTCGCCTGCCGCAGATCGTCCCGGCGCACGATCAGCCCCGGACCGCCGCGCCCGCGCGCCCGCTGGTGCGGCGCGGCGGCCTGCACGGTCGCCGCCAGATGCAGCTTGGTCAGCGCGCCGCGCGGCCGTCGCGCGCCGGTCGTGCGCCCGTGCTCGGTGCGCGCCCGCGAGCGCCGCCCGGCCGCGCCCTCGCCGATGCCCGGAACGCTCAGCACCTTGGTGCGGAACGGCTCCGCGGCCCGTACGGCGGACTGCTCGCCGCCGCCCGCCCCGGACGGCTGCGGCTCCCCGCCCTCGCCGGCCTCCGGCCGCGCGGCGGCGTCCCCGCCCCGCGGACCGCCGTCCTCGGGCGCGGGCTGCCCGCCCCCGCCGCCGGGCCCGTCCGGACCGGGGTCGGGGTCCTCGTCCTGCGGGCCCCCGTCGTCTCCCTCGCTCCCGTCGCCCTCGGAGCCCTGGAACTCCTGGAGCGTGTCGTCGAGCTTGTCCTCGTCCAGACCGGGCGCGTCGAAGGGGTTGCGCCGCCGCCGGTGCGGCAGCGCCAGCAGCGCGGCCTGCCGCACGTCCTCGGCGAGCACGTCGGTCCGCCCGGCCCACGCGGCCAGCGCGGTCGCCGTGCGCGCCATCACGATGTCGGCGCGCATGCCGTCCACCTCGAACGCCGCACAGGTCGCCGCGATCTGCCGGAGCGCCCCGTCACCGAGGCGCACCTGAGGCAGCAGCGCGCGGGCGGCGGTGATCCGCTGCCGCACCGCGGCCTCCTCGTCGGCCCAGCGCGCGGCGAAGCCGGCCGGATCGTCGTCGTAGGCCAGCCGCCGGCGCACGACCTCCACCCGCTGGTCGGGCTCGCGCGAGGCGGCGACCTCGACGGTCAGCCCGAACCGGTCGAGCAACTGCGGCCGCAGCTCGCCCTCTTCCGGGTTCATGGTCCCCACCAGCAGGAACCGTGCCGCGTGCCGTACGGAGACGCCCTCGCGCTCCACGTACGAGGCGCCCATCGCGGCCGCGTCGAGCAGCAGGTCGACCAAGTGGTCGTGGAGGAGGTTGACCTCGTCCACGTAGAGGATGCCGCGGTGGGCGTCGGCGAGCAGGCCGGGCTCGAACGCCTTGACGCCCTCGGCGAGCGCCCGCTCGATGTCCAGCGCGCCCACGAGCCGGTCCTCGGAGGCGCCGACCGGCAGCTCCACCATCCGCGCCGGCCTCGACTCGAACGCCCCCGGCTCGTGCGGCCCGTCCGGGCACGCCGGGTCGGGCGCGTCCGGGGCGCAGGAGAAACGGCACCCGGCGACCACGTCCACCGCGGGCAGCAGTGCCGACAGCGCGCGCACGGCGGTGGACTTCGCGGTGCCCTTCTCGCCGCGCACCAGCACCCCGCCGACCGCGGGGGAGACCGCGTTCAGCAGCAGCGCCAGGCGCAGGTCGTCCTGCCCGACGACGGCCGTGAACGGAAACGGGGTACTCACTTGTCGTCGCCCTCCAGATCGCCTTCCAGCTCCAGGTACGTGGCCCGCAGCCGCTCCAGGGTGTCCGCGTCCGGCTCCGCCCACAGCCCCCGGTCGGCGGCCTCCAGCAGCCGTTCCGTGATGCCGCGCAGCGCCCACGGGTTGGACTTCTTCATGAAGTCGCGGTTCTCGGCGTCGAAGACGTACTCGGCGCTGAGCTTCTCGTACATCCAGTCGTCCACCACGCCCGCGGTGGCGTCGTAGCCGAAGAGGTAGTCGACGGTCGCCGCCATCTCGAAGGCGCCCTTGTAGCCGTGCCGCCGCATGGCCGCCATCCAGCGCGGGTTGACCACCCGCGCCCGGAACACCCGGTGCGTCTCCTCGCCCAGCGTGCGGGTCTTCACCTGGTCGGGGACGGCCGAGTCGCCGACGTACGCCTCCGGGCTCGTGCCCGTCAGGTGCCGGACCATGGCGACCATGCCGCCGTGGTACTGGAAGTAGTCGTCCGCGTCCACCAGGTCGTGTTCCCTGGTGTCGACGTTCTTCGCGGCCACCGCGATCCGCCGGAACGCCGTCTCCATGTCGCCGCGCGCCGCCCGCCCGTCGAGCCCGCGCCCGTAGGCGTAACCGCCCCACACCGCGTACACCTCGGCGAGGTCCGCGTCCGAGCGCCAGTTGCGGGCGTCGATCAGCGGCAGCAGGCCCGCGCCGTACGCGCCCGGCTTGGAGCCGAAGATCCGGGCCGTGGCGCGCCGCCGGTCGCCGTGCTCGGCGGTGTCCTCGTCGACGTGCGCCCGTACGTAGTTGGCCTCGGCGCTCTCGTCCAGCTCGGCCACCGTCCGCACCGCGTCGTCGATCAGCCCGACCACGTGCGGGAACGCGTCCCGGAAGAAGCCGGAGATGCGGACCGTGACGTCGATGCGCGGCCGGCCCAGCTCCTGGGGCGGAACCACCTCGAACCCGGTCACCCGCCGCGAGGCGTCGTCCCAGACCGGGCGGCAGCCGAGCAGCGCCAGGATCTCGGCGATGTCGTCGCCCTGGGTGCGCATCGCGGAGGTGCCCCACACCGTCAGGCCGACGGACTTCGGGTACGCGCCGGTGTCCTGGAGGTAGCGCTGCACGAGGGAGTCGGCGAGCGACTGGCCGACCTCCCAGCTCAGCCTGGACGGGATCGCCTTGGGGTCGACCGAGTAGAAGTTGCGGCCGGTCGGCAGGACGTTGACCAGACCGCGGGTCGGCGAGCCGGACGGGCCGGCCGGCACGTAACCGCCGTCCAGCGCCCGCAGGATGTTGCCGATCTCGTCCGTGGTGCGGGCCAGCCGCGGCACCACCTCGGTGCAGGCGAACTCCAGCACGGCGACCGCCTCGGCGAGTTCGGCGCCCAGCACCTCCCGGACCAGCGCGGTGCTCTCGGCGGCGGCCCAGCCGCGCGCCTCCATGCCCTCGGCGAACCGCCGGCACAGCTGCTCCAGCAGGTCGATCGCGTCGGCGGCCGACCGCGACGGCCCCGCCACCAGCTCCGTCAGCTCCGCCGGTACCTTCGCCGGGGCGCCCGGCTCGGCCAGCAACTCCTTCTCCACCAGATCGAAGTGGGCCGCCAGCGAGGCCCGCAGACCGGGCAGCGCGTTCGCCTTCCCGCCCCACACCTGGGAGGCGCGCAGCACCGCCAGGACCAGGTTCACCCGCGCCTCGCCGACCGGGCCGCCGCCCAGGACGTGCAGGCCGTCGCGGATCTGCACGTCCTTGATCTCGCACAGGTAGCCGTCGATGTGCATGACGAACTCGTCGAACGCCTCGTCGTCCGGCTGCTCGTTCACGTGCAGGTCGTGGTGGAGCTCGGCGGCCTTCACGAGCGTCCAGATCTGGGCGCGCACGGCCGGCGCCTTGACCGGGTCCAGGTCGGAGACGAGGGCGTACTCGTCGAGGAGCTGCTCCAGCTTGGCCAGGTCGCCGTAGGTGTCGGCGCGGGCCATCGGCGGGACGAGGTGGTCGACCACCGTGGCGTGGCCGCGCCGCTTGGCCTGGGTGCCCTCGCCGGGGTCGTTGACGATGAACGGGTAGATCAGCGGCAGCTCGCCGAGGACCGCGTCCGGCGCGCAACCGGCGCTCAGGCCCAGGCCCTTGCCCGGCAGCCACTCCATCGTGCCGTGCTTGCCCATGTGCACGATCGCGTCGGCGCCGAAGCTCTCGTCCAGCCAGCGGTAGGCCGCCATGTAGTGGTGCGAGGGCGGCATGTCGGGGTCGTGGTAGATCGCGATGGGGTTCTCGCCGAAGCCGCGCGGCGGCTGGATCATCACCACGACGTTTCCGAACCGGAGCGAGGCCAGCACGATGTCCTCGCCGTCCACGTACAGCGAGCCCGGCGGCTCGCCCCACGCCTCGGTCATCGCCGCGCGCAGCTCCGGGTCCAGCTTGTCGAACCAGGCCCGGTAGTCGGCGAGCGGCGCCCGCGCGGGCGCGGCGGCCAGCTGCTCCTCGGTCAGCCACTCCACGTCGTGGCCGCCGGCCGCGATGAGCCGGTGGATCAACTCGTCGCCGTTGTCGGGGTAGTCGGTCAGCGTGTACCCGGCCTCGCGCAGCGCGTCCAGGACGCGCACCGCCGAGGCGGGGGTGTCCAGGCCGACCGCGTTGCCGACGCGCGAGTGCTTGGTCGGGTACGCGGTGAAGACGAGGGCGACCTTCTTCTCGGCGTTCGGCTTGTGCCCCAGCCGGGCGTGCCGTACGGCGATCCCGGCGACGCGGGCGGCCCGCTCGGGGTCGGCCACGTACACCGGCACGTCGTCCGGGCCCTGCTCCTTGAAGGAGAACGGCACGGTGATCAGACGGCCGTCGAACTCGGGGATCGCGACCTGCATCGCCGCGTCCATCGGGGACAGGGCGGCGTCCGACGCGTCCCAGGCGGCCCGCGAGGAGGTGAGGCAGAGCCCTTGCAGCACGGGCACGTCCAAGTCGGCGAGCGCGCCGATGTCCCACGCCTCCTCGTCACCGCCCGCCGACGCCTGCGAGGCGTGCGTGCCGCCGGCGGCCAGCACGGTGGCGACCAGCGCGTCGGTCCTCGCCAGCAGCTCGTACAGCGCCGGGTCCGCGCCGCGCAGCGAACCGCAGTACACGGGCAGCGCGTTGGCGCCGTGCGCCTCGATCGCGTCGCACAGGGTGTCCACGAAGGCGGTGTTGCCGCTCAGGTGGTGGGCCCGGTAGAAGAGCACGCCGACGGTCGGCCGGCCCGCCACGAGATCGCGCTCGCCGTGGACGCCGTACTCCGGCATCTTCCGGGGCTCCTCGAAGCCCTCGCCGGTCAGCAGCACGGTGTCGGACAGGAACCGGGCCAGCTCGGTGAGGTTGGCGGGGCCGCCCTCGACGAGGTAGCGCAGCGCCTCGGCCACCACACCGGCCGGGACGGACGACTCGGCCATCAGCTCCGCGTCCGGCACCGACTCGCCGCCCAGCAGCACGGTCGGCACCCCGGACGCCTTCAGCGCGGCGAGCCCGTCCTCCCAGGCCCGCTTGCCGCCGAGCAGCCGTACGACGGCGACGTCCGCGCCGTCCAGCAGCGCGGGCAGCTCGCCGGCCACGTCCACCCGGGTCGGGTTGCCGATCCGGTAGGAGGCGCCGGAGGCCCGGGCCGCCAGCAGATCGGTGTCGGCGGTCGACAACAACAACACTGTGCTCATGCGGGCGCTCCCGGTGGAATGAAAGGCAGTCCTTGCGGCGCGCCGGACTCGATGAGCCGCCACAGCGCGTCCGTGTCCGCGTGCTGTTCGATCAGGTCGCCGAGCCGGTCCAGCTGCGCTTCGCGCAGCGCGGCGAACGAGGTGTCCGGCGCGGGGATGAAGCGGCGGCCCGCGGCGGCGGCCACCTCGCGCAGGAACGCGCGCCGGAAGCCGTCCGACTCCAGCGAGCCGTGCCAGTGCGTGCCCCACACCGCGCCGACCCGGCAGCCGTCCAGGCTGTGTCCATCGTCATCGCAGATGAACGCGTCTCCGCCCTCGACGGTGGCCACCCCGTGGTGGATCTCGTACCCCTCGACCGGCTCGCCGAGGGCCCGGCCGGCCGGCCGGGTGAGGGTCTTCTCGCGGGCGAACCGCACCCGCACGGGCAGCAGTCCGAGGCCGTCGACCGCGCCGGCGCGCGACTCGACCTCGTCCTCGATGCGCTCGCCGAGCATCTGGAAGCCGCCGCAGACGCCGAGCACCGGCCGTCCCTCGGCGGCCCGGCGCGCCAGGGCGTCCGCGAGGCCCCGCTCCCGCAGCCACCGCAGGGCGCGGACCGTGCCGCGGGTGCCGGGGACCACGACCAGGTCCGCGTCGGCCAGTTCCTCCGGGCGGTCCACGAACCGCACCACGACGCCCGGTTCGGCGGCCAGCGCGTCCACGTCGGTGAAGTTGGACATCAGCGGGATCGCGCACACGGCGACGCGCAGCACGTCCTCGCCGACCGGCGGGGCGACGACCGACTCCCGCACGGCGCCGCGCAGGGAGACCCGGAGACCGTCCTCCTCGTCGATGCCGAGCCCGTGCCGGAACGGCAGCACGCCGTAGGTGTGCCGTCCGGTCAGCCCGCGCAGCATGTCGAGGCCCGGTTCGAGCAGGGTGACGTCGCCGCGGAACTTGTTGACGAGGAACCCCGCGACCAGCTCCTGGTCCTCGGGGGACAGCAGGGCGAGGGTGCCGAAGAAGGAGGCGAAGACGCCGCCGCGGTCGATGTCGCCGACCACGAGCACCGGCAGCCGCGCGCCGCGCGCGATGCCCATGTTGACGATGTCGGTGCGGCGCAGGTTGATCTCCGCCGGGCTGCCCGCCCCCTCGCAGATCACCGCGTCGTACGCGCCCCGCAGCTCGGCCAGGCAGTCCAGCACGGTGCCCAGCAGTTTCTGCTGGCGCCCGCCGTGGTAGCCGCGGGCGCTCAGCTCGCCGACCGGCTTGCCCAGCAGCACCACCTGGCTGCTCTGCTCGCCGCCCGGCTTGAGCAGCACCGGGTTCATCAGCGCGGTCGGCTCGATCCGGCACGCCTGCGCCTGCATGGCCTGCGCCCGGCCGATCTCGGCGCCCTCGCGGGTGACGAAGGAGTTCAGGGACATGTTCTGCCCCTTGAACGGCGCGACCTTGACGCCCTGGCGCACCAGCCACCGGCAGATCCCGGCCGTGACGACGCTCTTCCCGGCGTCGGAGGTGGTTCCGGCGACGAGCAGACCGCCGCTCATGAGGTACGTCCCTTCGTCACGGGGGTGCGCGGGCGGCGACCGCCGCCCGGTGCGGGGGCCGAACGGAGGCCGCTCGCCGCCGGGGTGCGCGGGAGACGGGCGCCCAGCAGGCGCGCGCCGGCGCAGGCGCCGAGCGCGAGCCAGCTCACGCGCCGGGAGAGGCGTACGGCCCGGTCGATGTCGGCCGCCCGGACGGCGCGTCCGCCGCCGTTGAGCACCGGCCGGTGCTCCACCCGCCCCGCGTACGACAGCGTGCCGCCCAGGCGCACGCCGAGCGCCCCGGCGAAGGACGCCTCGACCGGCCCGGCGTTGGGGCTCGGATGCCGGCCGGCGTCGGCGCGCCAGGCCCGTACGGCCCCGCGCGGATCGCCGCCGGCCACGGTGGCGAGGACGGCGGTCAGCCGCGCGCCCGGCCAGCCGGCCACGTCGTCCAGCCGGGCGGAGGCCCAGCCGTAGCGCAGGTGGCGGGGCGACTTGTGGCCGACCATCGCGTCGAGCGTGTTGACCGCGCGGAACCCGAGCAGACCCGGCACGCCCGCGACGGCGCCCCAGGTGAGCGCGCCGACCACCGCGTCGGAGGTGTTCTCGGCGACGGACTCGACCACGGCGCGGGCGATCCCGTCGGCGTCCAGCGCCTGCGGGTCGCGCCCGCACAGGTGCGGCAGCCGCGCCCGGGCGGCCTCGATGTCGCCGGACTCCAGCGCGCGGCCGATGGCGCGGGCCTCGTGGGCCAGCGAGGTCCCGCCCACGACGGCCCAGGTGGCGACGCCGGTCAGGGCGGCGGAGGCGGTGGGGGAGGTGCGTACGGCGCGGGCGGCGACGGCGCCCAGCGCGGCGGCGCCGCCCGCGCACACCGCGGTGTGCAGAGCGCCCCACCCGCGGTGGTCCCGCCACAGCACGCGTTCCACGGCGCCCGCGGCACGGCCGAACGCGGCGACCGGGTGCCCGCGGCGCGGATCGCCGAGGAGGAGGTCGCCGAGGAGGCCGGCGGCGGCGCCGTACGCGAAGACGCGCTCGGCACCCATCGGGTCAGCCCGCCGCGAGGACGGTCAGGGGGTCGTCGCTGGTGACTCTCGGTCGGCAGCCGCGCATGGCGATATGTCCTCACTCAGGGTGTCCACGCCCTGGTTCGACGAGACCGGCGGTGAGAGTTCCTGGCTCCCGGGGGTTTCCTCCCCGGTCACAGTGGCGGGACCGCGCCGGATTCGCACCGGGCTTCCTCTCCTGCCGCCGTACATGGCCCCGGCAGTCCACCACGCCCCGCGAACACCCGTCAACTTGCCGTTGACCTGCGTCGTACGACTGAGATGAGGCCCACACCGGCCCCGCGCGACGGCGTGCCCCGGCGTGCCCCGGCGCGCGCCCGCGCACCCGTCGTCCCGCGCCTCCCACCCCGCCGCTCCCGCACCTCCCACCCCTTCGACGCGGGCCCGCCCCGGACAAGGCTCCGCCCCGCGCGGGCCGCTGGGTGGCGGTCCCTGCACGGGGCGGGGGAGGAGGCTGAGGGGCCGGTCGGGGCGGCGGCGTCGGCCGCGGCGGTGACCGGCCCGGGGTCAGCCCTTGCCCATGATCAGGTAGATGCCGTAGCCCACCGCGGCGGCGCACGCCGCGAAGCAGACGTAGGCGCCGGTGACGGCGAGCGTCCCGCCGCCCGCACCGGTGGCCACCGCCCGCTCACGGCGGGAGAGGCCGGCGATGCCGAGGGTGAACAGGGCCACCAGGCCCACGGTGGCCACGAGGCTGACGCCGAAGACGGAGCCGAGGGCTGCCCAGTCGATCTTCATGGTGATGCTTCCTTGGGGGACCGGTGTGCGGGACTCAGACGGTCGCGGCCGGCGGTACCGCCGCGCTCGCGGGGGTCGCCGACGGCGTCGGGTCGATACGGGGCGCGGACGCCGGCGCCGGGATGGTCGCCGCGAGGTCCTCGGTGAGCAGGCCGGCGGCCGTGGCCGGGACCGCGCCGAGCGGGGCGGCGAACGCCGCGGCGGGGGCGCCGACGGCCTGGGCCGGGATCCCGGGGACCGGGGCGGCCGGGGGCGGCGCCACGGCGGCGATCGCCTGGGTCACCACGCCGGCCGGCTCCTCGGACCCGGCGCCGGTGACGTTGGTGTGGTCGACGACCTGGCGGCGGGAGATCTTCCAGATCGCCGCGGAGGAGGCGACGAGGAACACGGCGACGAGCGCGGTGCCCCAGTCGCCGAGGCCCGTCACGGCCTCCGCGCCCGCGCCCACCAGCGCGGCGGCGGGCAGCGTCAGCACCCAGGCGATGGCCATCCGGCCCGCGGTGGACCAGCGGACCACGCCGCCCTTGCGGCCCAGACCCGCGCCCATCACCGAACCGGAGACGACGTGCGTGGTGGACAGGGAGAAGCCCAGGTGGGAGGAGGCCAGGATGGCGGCGGCCGAGCTGGTCTGGGCGGCGAAGCCCTGCTGCGGCCGGAGGTCGGTCAGGCCCGAGCCCATGGTGCGGATGATGCGCCAGCCGCCGATGTAGGTGCCGGCCGCGATGGCCAGGCCCGCGCAGAGAATCACCCAGGTGGGAGGGTTGGAGCCGGGGGCGATGGCGCCGCCGGCGATCAGGGCGAGGGTGATGATGCCCATCGTCTTCTGCGCGTCGTTGGTGCCGTGGGCCAGCGAGACCAGACCGGCGGAGGCGATCTGCCCGACCCGGTGGCCCTTTTCGGCCGCCTTGCCGTTCGCCCCGCCGTCGCCGTTCCCGCCGATGGCATACGACAGCCGGGTCGCGGCCAGCGCGGCCAGGCCCGCCACGATCGGGGCGGCGACGGCCGGGATCATGACCTTGGTGACCAGCACGTCGCCGTGCACCGCGCCGATGCCGGCGGAGGCGACGGTGGCGCCGATCAGACCGCCCATGAGGGCGTGCGAGGAGCTGGAGGGGAGCCCGACCAGCCAGGTCAGCAGATTCCAGAGGATCGCGCCGACCAGGGCGGCGAAGATGACCTCGGGACGGATGCCGGCCTCGTCGACGAGGCCCTTGGAGATCGTGTTCGCGACCTCCACGGAGAGGAAGGCGCCCACCAGGTTCAGCGCGGCCGACATGGCCACCGCGACCTTGGGCTTGAGCGCGCCGGTGGAGATGGTGGTGGCCATCGCGTTGGCGGTGTCGTGGAAACCGTTCGTGAAATCGAACGCGAGTGCGGTTATCACCACGATCGCGAGGATCAGCGAGAAGCTTTCCATTTACCCAGGCAATCGTTCGAGCGTCATTGGCTCGTTGAACGTAGGTAACCAGGGTGAACGGAAGATGAACTGGCGCGGTATGGGCGGTGTCCGATTCTGTTGCACACTTCACACCGCTGGCAGGATCGCCCCATGGCTGAAGAACGCGACGAGGGACGGCCCGGCGCCCGCCCGGAACACGACGGAGAACGGCCCGGCGAGCGTCCGCGACGCGACGGACGACGGCCCGGCGAGCGTCCGGGACCGGACGGCCGCCGCGAGGTCCGTGCCGAGGAGGCCCGCGCCTGGCGCGAGCTGGTGGCGGCCGCGCGCCGCACCGTCGCCGACGGACTGGTCGTCGGCACCTCGGGCAACGTGTCCGTCCGGATCGGCGACACCGTCCTGGTCACCCCGACCGGCGTGCCGTACGACCGGCTCACCCCCGACGACGTGACCGGCGTCGACCTCGACGGCCGCCAGGTGCTCGGCTCGCTCGCGCCGACCAGCGAACTGCCCACGCACCTCGCCGTCTACCGCGCCACCGACGCGGGCGCCGTCGTCCACACCCACGCCGTGCACGCCACGGCCGTCTCCACCCTCGTCGCCGAGCTGCCGCTCGTCCACTACATGGCGGGCGCGCTCGGCGGACCGGTGCGGGTCGCCCCGTACGCGACGTACGGCACCGAGGAACTGGCCGGAAACGTGCTCCGCGCCCTCGACGGCCGCTCCGGCTGCCTGCTCCAGAACCACGGCGCCCTCACTTACGGCGCCACCCTCGACCAGGCGTACGACCGCACCGCCCAGCTGGAGTGGATGTGCCGCCTGTGGCTGACCGCCTCCGCGATCCCCGGCCGCACCCCCTCCCTGCTGACCCCGGAACAGCTGGAACAGGCCACCGGACGCCTGCGCGGTTACGGCCAACGCCCGCGACCCGCGCCCGCCGAGGGATGAACCCCGCGCATCCTGGAACCCGCAGGGGCATGTCACTCCGACCCTTCCTTCCGCTGGCCGGTGAGCCGGTACACCGTGACACTGGTCCTGTGCGCACAGTCAAAGCGACGGCCGCGGCCGTCACCGCGGCCCTGGCGGCCGGCGCGGCGAGTGTCGCCGCCGGCCGGCTCGCCAGCGACGCCGCGCTCAAGGCGCCCCCGGGCCGCCCTTTGCCCACCGACCACCGCCTCACCGTGCACGGCACGGCCGACGGCCAGATCACCCTGACCCGCGACCTGGCCTCCCTGCGCCCGGGCGTCTACGGCCTGGCCGGCAACGGCTCCCACGCCATCGTCGGCCCCGTCCTGGACGGCGCCCCGCACCTGCCGGACACCGTGGTGCGCCGCCTCGACCGCGTCACCCACGGCGAGCTGCGCCCCCGCGACAAGGTCTGGCTCACCCCCAACCTGTACGTGGGCGACCCGCACGCCGCCCTCGGCCTGCGCTACGCGGAGGTGGAGATCCCCGGCGAGCTGGGCAGCCTGCCCGCCTGGTTCGTGCCCGCCGTCCGCGAGACCTGGGTGATCACCGTGCACGGCCTGGGCACCACCCGCGAGCTGCCCCTGAACATCATGGAGTTCCTGCACCGCAGACACTTCCCGGTGCTCGACCCGGCCTACCGCGGCGACCTCGGCGCGCCCCGCTCCCCGGACGGCCTGAGCCACCTCGGCCAGACCGAGTGGCGCGACCTGGACGCGGCGATCCGCTACGCCGTACGGCACGGCGCCGAACGGGTCGTCCTGCACGGCTGGTCCACCGGCGCCACCATGGCGCTGCACGCCGCCCTCCACTCGGAGCTGCGCGACCGCGTCTCCGGCCTGATCCTGGACTCGCCGGTGCTCGACTGGGAGACCACCCTGCGCGCCCTGGCCAGGGCGCGGCACACCCCGCACGCCCTGCTGCCGCTCGCGGTCCGCGCCGCCCAGGGCCGCACCGGCCTGCACGCGGACCGGGTCGCCGGGGCCGCCGACGCCGCCCGGCTCACGGTGCCCACCCTGATCTTCCACGGCCCCGGCGACGAGGTGGCCCCCTGGCGCTTCTCCCGCCGCCTCGCCGAGCGGCGCCCCAATCTCATTGCCCTGCACACGGTCCCCGACGCCCCGCACGGCGCCCTGTGGAACGCCGACCCCGAGGGGTACGAGGAGGCGCTGCGCCGCTTCCTCACGCCCCTGATGTGACGGCCGGCGCGACGGCCGAGCGGCGGTTCCGCTCCCGGCCGCCGCGCCGGCCGGACCCGCCCGCGCCGAGGCCGTCCGCGGCGCCCCGATCCCCGTACCGCGCTGGCCGGTTCGCGCCGTTTCGCACGCCGTGCCGACCCCTGCGTTGGCCATCCCCGTCGCCCGCCGTGACATTCCGTTTGGGTTTTCGGACCGTCAACCGGAAGACTGCACCTGTGACGTCCCGTATCCCGCGCGACTCCAGGCTTCGACTCGTCCGCCCACGACCCCTGGCCGCCGCCCCCCGAGCCGTGAACCAGCGGCGCTCGCGCCGCCCCGCGCCCCGCCCGCCGGAGGGCACACCGGCCCCCGCGGAGCTGGCCAGAATGGCGCGCTCCGGCCTGGCCGGAGCGGCCCGCGTCGCCCGCTGGGCCGACGCCGCCCTCGGACCCGGCCGCGCCGGCGCGACCGCCGACGGCAAGGCCACCCTCTCCGCGCACACCGCCGACCGCGCGGCCGACGAGCTGGGCCGCACCGCCGCCCAGATCCGCGCCGACTGGGACACCGCCCGCCTGGCCGGCCTCATCGAGGTGCACGGCGACAGCGCCCGCCCCGGCTGGCGGCTGCGCGCCTGGGACCGCGACGACAGCGCCGTGCTGCGCGGCTGGGTGGCCCTGTTCGACGCCTGGTCGCTGGCCTGCCCCGAGCCCGCGGAGCACGAGGCCGCCGCCGTCGCCGAGGTCGTCTCGGCCATGCCGCAGGTCCTCTCCTTCCTCCAGCTCTCGGCCGGCCCCGTCCCGGTCGAACAGCTCCTCGACCTCCTGGAGCAGCGCGTCACCGAACTGCGCACCGCCCGCTGCGAGGTCCCCTACGACCGGCGGCTCGAACCCGCGGGACCGCCCGCCCCGGTCCCGGCCGGCACCACCGCCCCGGAGCCCGCCGCGAACGACGCCCCGCTCGCGCCCCTGCTCGACTGGGCGCTGCGCGCCCTCGCCTCCGTCGGCGCGCTCACCTACGGCGACGGCCAGGCCACCCTCACCCCGCTGGGCAGCTGGGCGGTCTGGGTGAAGCTGGAGCAGATCTGCGTCGCCGCCCAGAGCCCCGCCGGGAACATCGAGCAGGCCGCCGAGGACATGCTGCGCGGCTGCGCCCAGCTGCGCCCGAACGCGGCCCGCGCCGAGTACCGCGCCTGGCTCGCCGCCCGCCCGGTCGGCAGCGCCGTCGCCGAGCTCCTCGCCGCGGCGCGCGGCGAGGACGCCCTGCTGCGCGGCCTCGCCTTCGAGGCGCTGCGGGTCGTCGGCGCCCCCGCCGAACCCGACGTACGGGGCGTCCAGGACGAGCCGGCGCTGCGGCCGTACGCACTGCTGTGGCTGGCCGAGCACGACGGCGTCGACCCGGAGGACGCGCACGAGGTCCTCACCCGCCAGGAGGCGACCTGGCTGTGGGTGGACACCGCCGCCGCCGTCGCCGACCACGGCGAGGCCCCGATGCTGGTGCGGCACCTGGAGGCCGCCGTGCAGCCCACCGTCCCGGCCCTGCTGGACGAGGTACGGGCGGTCGGGCACCCGCGCACCGTGCAGGTGCTGGTCGCGCTCGCCGCCGCGCACCCCGACCCGGCCCTGGCCAAGGCCGTCCGCCGGGCCGCCTTCCAGGTCCACACCGGCGGCAGCTGACCCGGAGCGCCGCCGGCCGCGGCGGAGGGCGGCGTCCCGGCGCGCGTGCCCAGCGGCGCCGGACAGCGGCCGGGGCGCTCGCCCGCGCCCGCGTCCGCCGTGCCGATCACTCCCTCGCGACCCGGTCTCGTGACCCGGTCCGGGCCGAGGAGCTTCCGGCCGGCCGCCCGGTGTGGTCCCGGTCACCGACGGTGCCCGGCGGCGACGCGGAACGCCCGGCTCCGGGCGTCTTCGCCCCACGCCCGCGCAAACACCGGGAAAAACCGCTTGCGGCCCCCCGTTAGACTGTTCCGCATGGCCATTCTCCTCGCGCATTAGACCAGCGGGAACGTCCTCAGCCGTCCATCCCGCCCCCACCCGCCCTGGAGTCTGTCCGTGATCTCCGCTTCCGGCATCGAGCTGCGCGCCGGTGCCCGCATCCTCATCGAGAACGCCACCTTCCGCGTCGCCAAGGGCGACCGCATCGGTCTGGTCGGCCGCAACGGCGCCGGCAAGACCACCCTCACCAAGTGCCTGGCCGGCGAGGGCATCCCCGCCGCCGGCACCATCACCCGCTCCGGCGAGGTCGGCTACCTCCCGCAGGACCCGCGCACCGGCGACCTCGACGTGCTCGCCCGCGACCGCGTCCTGTCCGCCCGCGGCCTGGACGTCCTGATCCGCAAGATGCGCGAGAACGAGCAGCGCATCGCCAACGGCCAGGGCTCCACCCGCGAGAAGGCCCTGCGCCAGTACGAGCGCCAGGAGACCGAGTTCCTCACCAAGGGCGGGTACGCCGCCGAGGCCGAGGCCGCCACCATCGCCGCCGCGCTCAACCTGCCCGACCGGGTGCTCGGCCAGCCCCTGCACACGCTCTCCGGCGGTCAGCGCCGCCGTATCGAGCTGGCCCGGATCCTGTTCTCCGACGCGGACACCCTGCTGCTGGACGAGCCGACCAACCACCTCGACGCCGACTCGATCATCTGGCTGCGCGACTACCTGAAGACCTACCGCGGCGGCTTCATCGTCATCTCCCACGACGTGGACCTGGTCGAGACGGTCGTCAACAAGGTGTTCTACCTGGACGCCAACCGCTCCCAGATCGACGTCTACAACATGGGCTGGAAGCTCTACCAGCAGCAGCGCGAGGCCGACGAGAAGCGCCGCAAGCGCGAGCGCGCCAACGCCGAGAAGAAGGCCGCCGCGCTGCACTCGCAGGCCGACAAGATGCGCGCCAAGGCCACCAAGACCGTCGCCGCGCAGAACATGGCCCGCCGCGCCGACAAGCTGCTGGCGGGCCTGGAGGCCGTGCGCCAGTCCGACAAGGTCGCCAAGCTGCGCTTCCCGGAGCCCTCGCCGTGCGGCAGGACGCCGCTGATGGCGGAGGGCCTGTCGAAGTCGTACGGCTCGCTGGAGATCTTCACCGACGTCGACCTGGCCATCGACAAGGGCTCGCGGGTCGTCATCCTCGGGCTCAACGGCGCCGGCAAGACGACCCTGCTGCGGCTGCTGGGCGGCGTGGAGAAGCCCGACACCGGCCAGGTCGTGCCCGGTCACGGCCTCAAGCTCGGCTACTACGCGCAGGAGCACGAGACCCTCGACCCGGAGCGCACGGTACTGGAGAACATGCGTTCGGCGGCACCCGACATGGACCTGGTCGAGGTCCGCAAGGTGCTGGGCTCGTTCCTGTTCTCCGGCGACGACGTGGACAAGCCCGCCCGGGTCCTCTCCGGCGGCGAGAAGACCCGGCTCGCGCTGGCCACCCTGGTGGTCTCCTCCGCCAACGTGCTGCTGCTGGACGAGCCCACCAACAACCTCGACCCGGCCAGCCGCGAGGAGATCCTCGGCGCGCTGCGCACCTACAAGGGCGCGGTCGTCCTCGTCACCCACGACGAGGGCGCGGTCGAGGCGCTCCAGCCGGAGCGGATCATCCTGCTGCCCGACGGCGTCGAGGACCTGTGGGGCGCCGACTACGCGGATCTCGTCGCCCTCGCCTGACGGCCCCGCCCCGGCTCGGGCCGGGGCCTGATCAACGGCGCATGGATCATTCGGCCCATCGGTGATCCATCATCTGTGTGAGATCTCCTCGTATCGGGGTGTGTCGTACACCGATTTCCCGGCCGAGCCCTTATCCACCAAGGGCTCGGCCGTACTGCGTCGCTGACCTGGCGTTTCTCGGAAGAACCCGTTCGGCGGTACGAACGCCGACGGATGGAATGTCCGATTCCGCTTGTGGGGACGGGCTCCTGTCGTCACAACCGTGTCTCACGGACCTTGCCGAATGGGTGGCCATGACGCCCCGGAGGGGTGATCATGAGGAGACCAGAGCGCACTTCCCATGAGGAGGCACGGGTGGCCGAGACTCTGAAGAAGGGCAGCCGGGTGACCGGCGCCGCGCGCGACAAGCTCGCGGCAGACCTGAAGAAAAAGTACGACGCCGGTGCGAGCATTCGGGCGTTGGCCGAGGAAACCGGCCGCTCGTATGGCTTTGTGCACCGGATGCTCAGCGAGTCGGGCGTCACGCTCCGTGGGCGTGGCGGGGCGACCCGCGGCAAGAAGGCCGCCTCGGCCTGAATCCCGGGCGGCCCCTCGGCTTCGATGGTGACCACCCGGTCGGTCCGTTGGTCGGCCGGGTGGTTACTGTGCAGTCACTTACGATGTCCGCGCAGGGCATCGCGGCTGACCGCACGCATCGGAGGCGCACCATGGCTTCGCCCGAGCACGACCTCGCACCGCTCGACCCGCTTCTCGACCGGGACGGCGTACGGCTCACCGTCGACGACGCGCTCGCCACGGTGACGCTGACCAACCCGGCCAAGCGCAACGCGCAGAGCCCCGCCCTGTGGCGGGCGCTGGCCGAGGCCGGCCGGCTGCTGCCGGGCACCGTCCGCGTCGTGCTGCTGCGCGCGGAGGGCAAGTCGTTCTCCGCCGGGCTCGACCGGCAGGCGTTCACGCCGGAGGGCTTCGACGGCGAGCCGTCCTTCCTCGACCTCGCCCGCGGCGGCGACAAGGAACTGGACGCGACCATCGCCGAGTACCAGGAGGCGTTCACCTGGTGGCGGCGCGGCGACCTGGTGACCGTCGCCGCGGTCCAGGGGCACGCCATCGGAGCGGGCTTCCAGCTGGCCCTCGCCTGTGACCTGCGCGTCGTCGCGGACGACGTGCAGTTCGCGATGCGCGAGACCAGCCTCGGACTGGTGCCCGACCTCACCGGCACGCATCCGCTGGTGGGCCTGGTCGGCTATGCCCGGGCGCTGGAGATCTGCGTGACCGGCCGGTTCGTCGCCGCCCAGGAGGCGGTGGGCTGCGGGCTGGCCAACATCGCCGTGCCCCGCGACCAGCTCGACGCCGCAGCGGCCGACCTCGCCTCGGCGGTCCTCGCCGCGCCCCGCGACGCGGTGATCGAGACCAAGACACTGCTCCAGGGCGTCCACGGCCGCTCATACGAGGAGCAGCGCGCCGCCGAGCGGCAGGCCCAGGGCCGCCGCCTGCGCGACCTGGCGGGCCTGGGCGAGTAGCCGGTCCGCTCGCCCGCGAGGCCGGGTCGGCCGCCGAAGGCGCACGCCCCGGGCGGCCGGCCGGCGCGGATCAGAAGCCGTGCCGGGCGCCGCCGTCCACCGGCAGCATCACGCCGGTGACGAACGACGCCGCGGGCGAGAGCAGGAACGCGGCGGCGCGGCCGAACTCCCGCGGGGCGCCGTACCGGCGCAGCGGGATGCGCGACTCGTTGGCCGCCCGGGTCGCCTCCGGGTCCGCGGACAGCGCGTCCAGCTCCCGCACCCGGTCGGTGTCGATCCGGCCCGGCAGCACCCCGACGACCCGGATGCCCCGCGGCCCCAGCTCGTCCGCCAGCGACTTGGCGAACCCGGCCAGGCCGGGCCGCAGCCCGTTGGAGACGGTCAGCCCGGGAATCGGCTCGTACACCGAACCGGACAGCACGAAGGCGATGACGCCGCCCGCCTCCAGCTCCGCCGCCGCGGCGCGGGCCAGCCGCACCGCGCCCAGGAACACCGTCTCGAACGCCGACCGCCACTGCTCGTCGGTGGTGTCCGCGACGAACCCGGGCGGCGGCCCGCCGACGCTGACGAGCACCCCGTGAAAGCCGCCGAAGCTCTCCCGCGCCGTCGCGATCAGCCGCTCGGCCGCCCCGGCGTCCGCGTTGTCCACGGCCACCCCGACGGCGTTCGGGCCCAGTTCGGCCGCCGCGTCGGCGACCCGCCGCTCGTCCCGCCCGGTGACGACCACCTTCGCCCCGTCGGCGACCAGCTCGCGCGCGGCGGCGTTGCCCAGCCCGCGCGTCGCCCCGGTGACGACGTACACCCGGTCCTTCAGTCCAAGATCCATGGCGTCTATCCTGCCCCCTCGTCCCCGTACAGGGCGAGAGCGGTGTTCACCAGGCCGATGTGGCTGAACGCCTGCGGGAAGTTGCCCAGCTGCCGTCCGGCGCCCGTCCCGTCGTCCACGAGGTACTCCTCCGCCAGCAGCCCCACGTCGTTGGCCAGCCCCACCAGGTGCTCGAACAGCTCCTCGGCCTCCTTGGTGCGGCCCGTCATGTGCAGCGCGTCGGCCAGCCAGAACGAGCACACCAGGAACGTGCCCTCCCCGCCGGGCAGCCCGTCCACGGCCGCCGTGTCGGTGCTGTAGCGGCACACCAGACCGCCTTCGCCGAGTTCCGCGCGGACCGCGTCGATGGTGCCGACCACCCGGGGGTCGTCCGGCGGCAGGAAGCCCACGCGCGGGATGAGCAGCAGCGCGGCGTCCAGCTCCCGCGAGCCGTAGGACTGGGTGAAGGTGTTGCGCCGCGGGTCGTAGCCCTTCTCGCACACCTCCCGGTGCACCTCGTCCCGCAGCTCACGCCAGCCGGCGAGGTCCCCGGACAGCTCCGGCTCCTCCTCCAGGGTGCGCACCGCCCGGTCGGCGGCCACCCACACCATCACCTTGGAGTGCACGAAGTGCCGCCGCCCGCCGCGCACCTCCCACAGCCCCTCGTCCGGCTCCCGCCACGCCTCGCGCAGGAACTCCAGCAGCGCGCGCTGCATCGACCAGATGTGCGGCTTGGGCGAGAGACCCGAGCGGCGCGCCAGCGCCAACGTGTCCATGACCTCGCCGTACACGTCCAGCTGGCGCTGGAGCACGGCGTCGTTGCCGATGCGCACGGGCGCGGAGCCGGCGAAGCCGGGCAGCCACGGCAGCTCGTACTCGGGCAGCCGGCGCTCGCCCGCCAGCCCGTACATGATCTGAAGATCCGCCGGGTTGCCCGCGACCGCGCGCACCAGCCAGTCGCGCCACGCCTCGGCCTCCTCCTGGTAGCCCGCCGCCAGCAGCGCGCCGAGGGTGAGCGTGGAGTCGCGCAGCCAGCAGTAGCGGTAGTCCCAGTTGCGGACGCCGCCCAGCTCCTCGGGCAGCGAGGTGGTCGGGGCCGCGACGATGCCGCCGGTGGGGGCGTAGGTGAGCGCCTTCAGGGTGATCAGGGAGCGGACGACCAGGTCCCGGTGCGGGCCCGAGTAGCGGCAGCGCGCCGCCCACGCCCGCCAGTCCGTGACGCTGTGCTCCAGCGCCTCGTACGGGTCGATCAGCGGCGGCCGCGGCTCGTGCGAGGGGTGCCAGGTCAGCACGAACGCCACCGACTCGCCCTCGGCGACCTCGAACTCCGCGTGCGTGCCGAAGTCCTCGCCCCAGGTGCGCACCGGCGGCTCGCTGCGCAGCCACGCCGAGTCCGGCCCGGCGACGGCCACCCGGTGGCCGTCGGACCGGCGCATCCACGGGACGACCGCGCCGTGGTCGAAGCGCAGCCGTAACGTGCTGCGCAGCGTGACCCGCCCGCTCAGCCCCTCGACGATCCGCACCAGGTCGGGCGCCCGGTCGCGCTGCGGCATCAGATCGGTGACGCGGACGGAGCCCTCGGGCGTGTCCCACTCGGTGTCCAGCACGAGGGTGTCGTGGCGGTAGGCGCGGCGGGTGCACGGGCCGTCGGCGTCCTTGGGGGCGATGCGCCAGTGTCCGTTGTCCTCGTCGCCGAGCAGTCGGGCGAAGCAGGCCGCCGAGTCGAACCGGGGCAGGCAGAGCCAGTCCACGGAGCCGTCCCTGCCGACCAGCGCGGCGGTCTGTTGGTCGCCTATGAGGGCGTAGTCCTCGATCCGGGGCCACATGGATGACCGGCTTCCCGGCGGACGGCGCGGCATTCCGGCTCACCCGGCTGTGCCACGCGGGTTCCGGCAGGTCGGGTACGCCGGCCGGGCGTCCCGGCGTACGGGGACCGCGCTCGGACAGGCCCTATACGGCCGCGGTCTCGCTCTCCGCGGCCACCGGCGTGGCCGTCGCGCCCTGCCGCTGGTCGCGCAGCTCGCGCCGGGCCAGCACCAGCCAGCCGACCGGGACGCAGGCGGCGAACAGCCACCACTGGATGGCGTACGGCAGGTTGATGTCGCCGACGCCGATCCAGCTGGTGTCCTCCTTGGGGGAGGGCAGCAGCCGGGGGCTGCCGCCCTCGGGGGCGGGGGCGACGAGTTCGACGTAGCCGCCGAGGACGGCCGTGGCGGAGGTGTCGCCGGAGTCCCGCAGGAGCGCGCCGACCTGCCCGCTGTTGATCAGCATGATCTGCCGGTCCGGGAGTCCCGAGACGTTCTTGATGCCGCTGGCGGCCGTCGTCTCGTCCCGCATCAGCCGGCCGGTGACCGTGATCTCGCCCCGGGCGGGGGCCGGGATCCTCGGGAACGCGGTCTGCGAGGCGGGTGAGGCGATCCAGCCCCGGTTGACGAGGAGGGTCCGGCCGTCCGTCAGCGTGAACGGCGTCAGGACGTGGTAGCCGACCTGGTCGTCGCTGTTGGTGCGGCGGCGCACGACCAGCTCGTGAGCGGTGTCGAAGTGCCCCTTGGCGGTCACCCGGCGGTAGATGTCGTCGTGCGCGACCGCACCGCCGACCGTGGTGAGCGACTCGACCGGCGCGGGCTTCGCCGCCAGCGAGGCGGTGATCACGTCGTTCAGCTTCTGCCGGTGGTCGTGGCGGTGCAGCTGCCAGAAACCCAGCCAGATCATCGTCGGGATGAGCAGCAGAGCCACGAGGGTCAGGATCACCCACTGGCGGGTCAACAGGAAGCGGTACACCCCACGACGGTACCGCGCCCGCCGTGGGGTGTTTTCGGCAGGGGTGTCCTCAGACCCGGTCGACGATTCCGACCCTCCCCTCGGCGCGGGCGCAGTGGCCGCCGCAGTACCAGTGGCCCTCGACCTCGACGCCCTGTCCGATGATCTGGACGCGGCAGTGCTCGCACAGCGGCGCCATGCGGTGGATCGCGCAGGCGAAGCAGTCGAAGACGTGCACCGCTCCCTGGGCATGGACCTCGAAGGTCATACCGTAGTCATTTCCGCATACTTCACATCTCGCCATGCGCCACAGGGTGAGCGGTCGCCGCCGCCCGGACGGGACGCGCCCGCGCGAGTCGCCGCCAATCACCCGTACGCGCGCCCGCCCCACCCACGCCCGCCGTACCGCGTCCGCGTGTCGTACCGGGAAAGCGCGCCGTACCGGGTCCGCGTGCCGCCCGACCCTCGCGCGCCCTGCCGTCCGCGCGCCGTACCGCGTCCGCGTGTCGCGCGGCCCCCGCGCGCCCTGCCCTCCGCGCCCGCCGTGCGGCGGGCGCTCGGCCTCAGGCGCCGTCCGCCGGTTCGACGTCGCCGAGGAGCTGGCCGAAGGCCGCCTCGTCGACGACGGGGGTGCCGTACTGGCGGGCCTTGGCCGTCTTCGACGTGCCCGAGTCGGGGTCGTTGGTCACCAGCAGGCTGGTCAGCCGGGACAGGCTCGTGGCGACGTGCAGCCCCGCCTCGGTGGCGCGGTCCTCCAGCAGCTCGCGCTCGGTGGAGGTGTCACCCGAGAAGGCGACCCGCATGCCCTGCTTGAGGCGTCCGCCCGCCTCGTAGCGGCCCGGGTTCGGATGGGGGCACGCGGGCCGCTTGCGCGACGGCCGCCAACTGCCGGCCCGGTAGCCGCCGTAGCCGCCCGACTGCTGCCGGGGCACCGGCCGGTCGGACCACTCGGTCAGCGGCCGGCACTCCAGCAGCGGCAGCCGGACCCCGCCCGCCGCCGCGGCCCGCAGGCTCGGCCGGAACGCCTCCGCCAGCACCCGCGCGTCGTCCAGCGCGTGGTGCGCCCGCCGCTGCACGACCCCGAAGTGCGCCGCCAGCGACTCCAGCTTGTGGTTGGGCAGCGGCAGGCCCAGCTCCTTGGAGAGCGCGATGGTGCACAGCCGCTGCCGCACCGGCGCCTCGCGCCGCGCCCGCGCGTACTCCCGGGCGATCATCTGCCAGTCGAACACCGCGTTGTGCGCGACGAGCACCCGGTCCGCCAGCCGGGCCGCGAACTCCTCGGCGATGTCCGTGAAGAGCGGCGCGCCCTCCAGCGTCTCGCTCGTCAGCCCGTGGATCCACACCGGCCCCGGGTCCCGCTCCGGGTTGACCAGCGTGTACCAGTGGTCCTCGACCTCGCCGCGCGCGTCCAGCCGGTAGACCGCCGCCGAGATGATGCGGTCGTCACGGGCCAGGCCGGTGGTCTCCACGTCAACGACCGCGTATCCCTGCGGATACGCGGTCGGCCACGGGGCGGGCGTGGCTCCTGCGAGCGTGCGGTCTTCGAGCATGGTCCATGAGGATACGGGCCGCGACTGACAGTGCGGCCCCGCAGGGCCCGACGCGCCCCCCGCACGCCCCCGGCGCACCCCGCCCACGACCGCTCCCGTCGCCCGCACACGCCCCCCGCCGCAAAACGCCCGAAACGGACCAGAGTTCACCACGCGGACGGGACGGATGCGAAGCCGCGGCGCGGCCGTCCCGGCGAACCCGCGCGCGGCACAAGGTGGTTGACCTGGACCGGACCCGGGCAGGCGCCCGATCCCGGACAGGACGGACAGGCCCGACGGACCCGCCGGGCGGCAGGCGGCCGTACGCCGCCGGGCCACCGTCCGCGCGACCTCGCCCCCTCCCCATCGCGATCGTGCGATCCTCCGTGCTGTGACCGAACCAACGCATGACGAGCCGCACGGCGGCGCGCTCGGTTCCCGCCTCAACTGGCTGCGGGCCGCGGTCCTCGGCGCCAACGACGGCATCGTCTCCACCGCGGGACTCGTCGTGGGCGTCGCCGGGGCGACCGACTCCCGCCAGGCGCTGCTGACCGCCGGGCTGGCCGGTCTGCTGGCCGGGTCGATGTCGATGGCGGCGGGGGAGTACGTGTCGGTCTCCACCCAGCGGGACGCCGAGAGGGCCGCACTGGCCGAGGAGCGGCGGGAGTTGCGCGACCAGCCCGAGGCCGAGCTGCGGGAACTGGCCGGACTGCTGGAGCGGCGCGGCCTCTCTGGCGAGGTGGCCCGCGACGCCGCCCGCCAGCTCACCGAGCGCGACGCGCTCAGGGCCCACGCCGCCGTGGAACTGGGCATCGACCCCGACCGGCTGACCAACCCCTGGCACGCGGCCGGGGCGAGCTTCCTGGCGTTCACGGTCGGCGCGCTGCTGCCGCTGCTGGCGATCGTGCTGCCGCCGGCGGCCCTGCGGCTGTGGGTCACCGTGCTGTCCGTGCTGGCCGCCCTCGTCCTCACCGGCTTCAGCAGCGCCCGCCTGGGCGCGGCCCCGCCCGGCCGGGCCGTGGCGCGCAACGTGGCCGGCGGCGCGCTGGCCATGGCCGTCACCTACGCGGCGGGCGCCCTCCTGGGCGCGGCAGGGGCCTGACGCCCCGGTTCGCGCTGGTCGCGAGCCCCTCGTGCGCGGGGGCGCCCGGCGGCGGCGTACGGTGAAAGACGCCCGGGAACGCTCCCGGACCAGGGAGCGCCCCTCGCGCGCCCCCGCACGCCCCCCACCGAAGTGAGAAGGACCCCGTCATGCGCGCCACCACCATCCACGCCCCGTACGACATGCGGGTGGAGGACGTGCCCGAGCCCCTGGTGCAGCTGCCCACCGACGCCGTGGTGCGGGTGCTGCGCGCCTGCGTCTGCGGCAGCGACCTGTGGGCGTACCGCGGCGAGGCGGCCCGGCAGCCCGGCCAGCGCATCGGACACGAGTTCCTCGGCGTGGTCGAGGAGACCGGCTCCGACGTGACGGGCGTCCGGCGCGGCGATCTGGTGGTCGCGCCCTTCATGTGGTCCGACGGCGTCTGCGACCACTGCCGCGAGGGCCTGACCACCTCCTGCGAGCACGGCGGCTTCTGGGGCTCGGTGGGCTACGACGGCGGCCAGGGCGAGGCGGTGCGGGTGCCGTTCGCCGACGGCACCCTGGTGCGGCTGCCCAAGGACGCCGCCTCCGACCCGCGGCTGCTGTCCGCCCTGCTGACCCTCTCCGACGTCCTGGGCACCGGCCACCACGCCGCCCTCGGCGCGGGCGCCCGGCCCGGCGCCACCGTCGCGGTCGTCGGCGACGGCGCGGTCGGGCTGTGCGCGGTGCTGGCCGCCAAGCGGCTGGGCGCCGAGCGGATCATCGCCCTGGGCCGGCACGAGGTCCGCACCGACATCGCCCGCCGCTTCGGCGCCACCGACGTCGTCGCCGAGCGCGGGGATGCGGCCGTCGAGGCGGTGCGCGAACTCACCCGCGGTCAGGGCGCGCACGCGGTCGTCGAGGCGGTCGGCACCGAGCAGTCCATGCGGACCGCCCTCCACATCGCCCGCGACGGCGGCGCGGTCGGCTTCGTCGGCGTGCCGCACGGCAGCGGCACCGGAGTCGACCTCGGCGTCATGTTCAACCGGAACGTCGCGCTGCGCGGCGGCGTCGCCCCGGTCCGCGCGTACATCCCCGAACTGCTGCCCGACGTCCTGGACGGCACGATCGACCCCTCTCCGGTCTTCGACATGACGGTCGGCCTGGAGGGCGTGCCCGACGGCTACCGGGCGATGGACGAGCGGGTCGCCCTGAAGGTGCTCGTCACCACGGACTGACCCGCGCCGCCCGGCCCGCCCGTCACAGCCAGCGGGCCGGGTCCGCGCCCCACGGGCCGGGCGGCCGCGCCCAGTCGGCGGGGCCGCCGGCGAAGGCGACGGGCGAGCGGGCGTACCGCAGCCGTCCGATCCGGCTGTCCGCCTCGGCCAGCCACGGCCCGGGACCGCCGTACGGCGCGCCCTGCGTCGTCACGACGCCCTCCGCGACCGCCGCGACGGCCCCTGTGGCCGCCCCGGCCGCGCCCGCCGCGCAGCCGCTCTCCCGCGTCAGCCACGCCGCCGTGCGCGCCAGCGCCAGCCGTACGACCCGGCTCCCGCCCTCGTGCGCCTGCTCGGTCAGGGCCCGCAGCACCGCCCCGGCCAGCAGGTAGCCCGTGCCGTGGTCCAGGGCCTGCGCGGGCAGCGCGCCCGGCCGCTCCCGCGTGCCCTCGGTCGCGGCGACGCCGGTGGCGACCTGGACGAGGCTGTCGAAGCCCCGCCGTCCGCCCCAGGGCCCGCGGCGGCCCCACGCCGAGAGCTGCGCGACGACCAGTCCGGGCCGCCGCTCGGCCAGCGCCTCGGGGGAGAGGCCGTACCGGTCCAGGGCGCCCGGCCGGTACGCGGTGACGACGACGTCCGCCCCGGCCAGCAGCTCCTCGAACCCGGCCCGGCCGGTGGCGAGGTCCAGCACCGCCGAGCGCTTGCCGAAGCCCGTGTCCGCGTGCTGGTCGGCCAGTTCGGGCAGGTGCGGGGCGTCCAGGCGCAGCACGTCCGCGCCCAGCAGGGCGAGCGTGCGGGTGGCGACCGGACCGGCCAGCACCCGGGTCAGGTCCAGCACGCGCAGCCCGGCGGCGGGCCGCAGGACGGCGGGGTCCGTGAGCGGCGGCAGCACGCGCGCGGGCGTCTCGTCCAGCCGCTCCCGCTCCACCATCGCACCGGCGGCCGCCGCCGCGCCCTGCGGATGGGCGGCCCACTGCCCGGGGGTGCGCAGCGCCACGGCGAGCCCGCCGGCCGCGCACACGGTCTCCTCGACCTCGTGCGCGGAGCGCTCGGCGAGCACGGAGGCGACCCGGTCCGCCGAGGCGCCGTCCGCGGGGACGCCCAGGGCGCGCAGCAGCCGCTCGCGGTGGTGCGGGTAGTTGGCGTGCGTGCGCACCCAGCCGTCCGCCGTCGGCCACACGCGCGACAGCGGCGCGAAGCTCACGGGCGCCCGCCCGTCGATCAGGAGGTGCCGTTCACTGGCGAATGCCGTGGCCACCGCCCCGTCGTCCACCCGCACGGCCGGTACGGCGCCGAGCCCGGCGCGCCGCGCGCCCAGCTCGGCGGCGGCCAGCGCGCAGGCGCCCACGCACGCGCGCGCGAGCTGCCGTACGGGAAGGCGCGCCCGGAGCGCGCCCTCCCGTTCCACGACGGTGACGTGGGGGAGCAGGGCGGGGTCGCCGCCCAGCGCCGACCATGCGGAGGCGAGATGAGTCATGACATCACTATGCAGTATTGATTCAATCAATCTACGAAGATGACCGTGCAACTCTCGCCGTACATGATGTCCGCGCGCCCCGAGGCGTTACTTGGTCACCGCGGCCAGCGCGTCCGCCGTGCCCCAGCCGTAGAAGCCGTTGTGGTTCTTCGACCCCTGGCACACCGCGTCGACCTTGCCGTCCCCGTTGATGTCATAGGGGTCGGTGCACGGTGTGGCGGTCGCCTCCGCGTACAGCAGCGCCTTGACCAGCGCGGCCGGCGCGTGCGGATGGGTTGACTTGATCAACGCGGCGACACCGGCCACGTGCGGGCTCGCCATGGAGGTGCCCGCCATGTAGCCCCACGTGCCGCCCGGCAGCGGGCCGAGGATCAGACCGCTGGTGGCCGGCGGAGCCGGGGTCTGGTAGGCCGTCGAGTCGCCGCCCGGCGCGGCGATGTCGATGACCCCGAGACCGTAGTTCGAGAAGGAGGACTTGACGCCCTTGGCGCCGGTCGCCGCGACCGTGACGACACCCGGGAGCTGGGTGGGTATGTCGAAGCACTTGTGCGGGTCCACCGTCCGGTCCCCGGGGGTCGAGTCGTTCGGGGAGGACGGGTCGGTGATCGAGCGGGAGGCCAGGTCGTAGTTCTCGTTGCCGGCCGCCGCGACGTTGACCGTGCCCTTGCTCTCGGCGTACAGCGAGGCCCGCCGCACCGCGTCCACCAGCGCCTTCTGGTCGGGGTCGTCGGTGCAGTTGAAGTACCACGGGTCGGTGTAATAGCTGTTGTTGGTGACGTCGACGTGGTGCTCGGCCGCCCACACGAAGCCGCACACCACGGCCTCCGTGTAGAAGAACCCGTCCGGGTTGCCCACCTTGATGCCGGCCACCTTCACGCCCGGCGCCACGCCCGTGATGCCGACGCCGTTCTTCGCGCCCGCGATCTCGCCGGCCACGTGCGTGCCGTGCGGGCTCTCGGCGGCGCTGGGCCGCCAGGCGCCGTCCGTGGTGTCCGGCTTGCCCGAGACGCAGTCGGCGGAGGCCGCGCGGTCGAAGTTCGGCGCGATGTCGGGATGGGTGTCGTCGACGCCGGTGTCGATGACGGCGACGGTGACCTTCGGGCTGCCGAGCGTCTTCTCGTGCGCCTTGTCCGCCTTGATGGCGGGCAGGTCCCACTGCAACGGCTCCAGCGGGTCCTGGCCGGCCGCGGCCTCGGTCTTCGCCCGGGACAGCTGGGCCGCGGTGAGCGGCTGCGGCGCGCCCGTGTCGGTGGTCGACTGCGCGGGCAGCGGCGCGGTCCGCGTGGCGCCCGCCGAGTCGACGCCGCGCGCCTTGCGGACCTGCTGGGCGAAGCCGGGGTTCGCGGAGTGGGCGACGATCACACCGATGCGGTCGTACGTCACCACGACCGTGCCGCCGGCCGCGGCGATCGCCCGCCGCACGTCGGCGAGCGTGTGACGGTCCGTCCTGGTGTTGACGACGTACGTGAGGGTGGACGCGTCCGCGGTCTGCGCGGCGGACGCCGCCCGCGGTGCCGCCGAGGCCGCCGCCGGAACGAAGCCGAGCGAGGCGGTCAACGACAGCACGGCCGGTACGGCCAGGGCGAGTCGACGTCTCGAACGCAGATGAGCCATGGGGTCTCCACATCATCCAGGAACGGGGCCCGCCCGACACGACGATGCTGTTCAGGCAGGTACATGACGAGTTGCGCAGGCCGAAGCTATCCCGACGCCCCGCCCGTCAGCAATGACTTGGCAATGACCGCGCACGGCCACTTGCGAAACAACTCATAGGACTTGAACCGGTCCTCGCGTGGCGCCGTGGACCTCGGACAGGGGCCCGAGCACCATCGAGCCCCTGTCGCATCCCCATCCGCAACACGAGGAGACAGACGTGGCCACCGAGACACCGCCACCCTCGAAGACACCGGCCGCACTCCCCTCGGCCGAGGAGTTCACCGCGGTGCGCGAGAGCGCGGAGTTCGCCGAACTGCGGCGCTCCCACCGCTCGTTCGCCTTTCCGCTGACCGTCGCCTTCATCGCCTGGTACCTGCTCTACGTGCTGCTCTCCAACTACGCGGGCGGCTTCATGGGCACCAAGCTGTTCGGCAACGTCAACGTCGCCCTCGCCCTCGGCCTCGCCCAGTTCCTCACCACGTTCCTCATCGCCTGGTGGTACGCGCGGCACGCCGCCGCCCAGCTCGACCCCAAGGCCGAAGCCATCAAGTCCCGGATGGAGGGCGGCGCATGAGCCCCGCGACACACCCCGCCGCACACACCCTGCTGGCCGCCGGCGGCGCCGCGAGCGAGCACCGGACGCTGATCATCACCCTGTTCTCGGTCTTCGTCGCCGCGACCCTCGTCATCACCGTCTGGGCCGGCCGGCAGACCAAGGACGCCGCCGACTTCTACGCGGGCGGACGGCAGTTCACCGGATTCCAGAACGGGCTGGCCGTCTCCGGCGACTACATGTCCGCCGCGTCCTTCCTCGGCATCGCCGGCGCCATCGCCCTCTTCGGCTACGACGGCTTCCTCTACTCCATCGGCTTCCTCGTCGCCTGGCTGGTCGCCCTGCTCCTGGTCGCCGAACCGCTGCGCAACTCCGGCCGCTACACCATGGGCGACGTCCTCGCCTACCGCATGCGCCAGCGCCCGGTGCGCACCGCGGCCGGCGCCTCCACCATCGTCGTGTCGATCTTCTACCTGCTGGCCCAGATGGCCGGCGCCGGCGTCCTGGTCTCGCTGCTGCTCGGCATCACCAGCGACGCCGGCAAGATCGGCATCGTCGCCCTGGTCGGCCTGCTGATGATCGTCTACGTCACCATCGGCGGCATGAAGGGCACCACCTGGGTGCAGATGGTCAAGGCCGTGCTGCTGATGGCGGGCGCCGTCCTGCTGACCTTCCTGGTCCTGCTCAAGTTCGACTTCAACGTCTCCGACCTGCTCGGCAGCGCCGCCGGCAACAGCGGCAAGGGCGCCGCCTTCCTGGAGCCCGGACTGAAGTACGGCGCCACCGGGACCACCAAGCTGGACTTCCTCTCGCTCGGCATCGCCCTGGTGCTCGGCACCGCCGGGCTGCCGCACATCCTGATCCGCTTCTACACCGTCCCCACCGCCAAGGCCGCCCGCAAGTCCGTCATCTGGGCCATCGGCCTGATCGGCGCCTTCTACCTGATGACCCTCGCCCTCGGCTTCGGCGCCGCCGCGCTGATCAAACCGGACGAGATCATCGCCTCCAACAAGGCGGGCAACACCGCGGCCCCCCTGCTCGCCCTGCACCTCGGGGGAGTGGACTCCGACTGGGGCGCCATCCTGCTCGCCTCCATCTCCGCCGTCGCCTTCGCCACCATCCTCGCCGTCGTCGCCGGCCTCACCCTGGCCTCGTCCTCGTCCTTCGCCCACGACATCTACGCCAACGTCATCAAGAAGGGCGCCGCCACCGAGAAGCAGGAACTCGGCGCGGCCCGCTGGGCGACCGTCGGCATCGGCGCGGTCTCCATCGTCCTGGGCGCCCTGGCCCGCGACCTCAACGTGGCCGGCCTGGTCGCCCTCGCCTTCGCCGTCGCCGCCTCCGCCAACCTGCCCACGATCCTCTACAGCCTGTTCTGGAAGCGGTTCACCACCGCCGGCGCCCTGTGGTCGATCTACGGCGGCCTGGTCACCGCGGTCGGCCTGGTGCTGTTCTCCCCGGTGGTCTCCGGCAAGCCGACCTCGATGTTCCCGGACGCCGACTTCCACTGGTTCCCGCTGGAGAACCCCGGCCTCATCTCCATTCCGGTCGGCTTCCTGCTGGGCGTCGTCGGCACCCTGCTGTCCAAGGAGGAACCGGACCGCGCCAAGTACGCCGAGCTGGAGGTGCGGTCGCTGACCGGCACCGGCGCGCACTGAGCGGTTCGCACCGGCGGCCGTGCCGCGGGGATCGTAGATCCCTACGACACGGCCGCGCCCACTCCGTCGGATCGGGCACTGCGGTCCGTCGGCCCCGTCACGTAGGCTCGCAAGTGTCGGAACACATCCGGTCCGCGACACGGGAGGGGGCCCACGTGCTCATCGACACCTTCGGCCGAGTGGCCACCGACCTGCGGGTCTCGCTCACCGACCGGTGCAACCTGCGCTGCACCTACTGCATGCCCGAGGAGGGCCTGCAGTGGCTGGCCAAGCCCGACCTGCTCACCGACGACGAGATCGTCCGGCTGATCGGCATCGCGGTCACCTCCCTCGGCATCGAGGAAGTGCGCTTCACCGGCGGCGAACCGCTGCTGCGGCCCGGACTGGTCGGCATCGTGGAGCGGGTGACCGCCCTGGAGCCCCGCCCCCGCACCTCCCTGACGACCAACGGCATCGGCCTCAGGCGCACCGCGGCGGCCCTCAAGGCGGCCGGCCTCGACCGGGTCAACGTGTCCCTGGACACCCTGCGCCCCGACGTCTTCAAGGCGCTCACCCGCCGCGACCGCCACAAGGACGTCCTCGACGGCCTCGCGGCGGCCCACGAAGCCGGCCTGACCCCGGTGAAGGTCAACACCGTCCTGATGCCCGGCCTCAACGCCGACGAGGCCCCCGACCTGCTGGCCTGGGCGATCGAGCACGACTACGAACTGCGCTTCATCGAGCAGATGCCGCTGGACGCCCAGCACGGCTGGAAGCGCGACGGCATGGTCACCGCGGGCGACATCCTCGCCGCCCTGCGCACCCGCTTCGAGCTGACCCCCGAAGGCGCCGGGGAGCGCGGCTCCGCACCGGCCGAGCGCTGGAGGGTCGACGGCGGCCCGCACCGCGTCGGCGTCATCGCCTCCGTCACCCGCCCGTTCTGCTCGGCCTGCGACCGCACCCGCCTCACCGCTGACGGCCAGGTCCGCACCTGTCTGTTCGCCACCGAGGAGACCGACCTGCGCGCCGCGCTGCGCTCCGACGCGCCGGACGAGGAGATCGCCCGGCTGTGGCGGCAGGCCATGTGGGGCAAGAAGGCGGGCGCGGGCCTCGACGACCCGACGTTCGTCCAGCCCGACCGCCCGATGTCGGCGATCGGCGGCTAGGACCAGGAGTCCGCGTCGGGCCGCCAGTCCTTCAGCGCGACGACGTCCTTGAGGAAACCGCGCACTCCGAGGAACGTCGACAGGTGCTCGCGGTGCTCCTCGCACGCCAGCCACGTCTTGCGGCGCTCGGGCGTGTGCAGCTTCGGGTTGTTCCACGCCAGCACCCACACGGCGGCCTCGCGGCAGCCCTTGGCGGAGCAGACCGGGGTCTCGTCAGTCACTGATCCGTCCGTCACTGATCCGTCCGTCACGGGTCCGTCTCACCACCACGCCATGAACAAGGCGACGCCGAGCAGCCACGGGGGGAGCTGCCCGGCGTCGGTCTGTCGCTCCGACGGGGGATGCGGAGCGCGTACGAAGTATGTCACGGGTGACCCGTCGCCCGGCACCGGAACAACGTGATTGATCTGAGCATTTCTTGAGCTTCGCGCACAGCGCCCGCACAGCCCTCCGAGAGGCCGGTCACGACCCGGCCACAGCGGGCCGACAGGCGCGCCTCACGCCCCGTCGCGTGACTCGCGCGCCGTGCTCGCCGAGGAACCGTCCGCCCCGTCCTCCGGAACGGATTCCGAAAAGCCGTCCTCCGTCGTCCGCGGCGCGGTGATCATCGGCTTCGCCGGCACCGTGACGAACGTCGACGGCAGCCCCGGGGCGTTCTCCCGGCCCGCGTTGGCGATCACCACGGCGATGTACGGCAGGACCGCGCCGAGCACCAGCGCCACGACGGCCACGTACCGTTCGACGTTCCACAGCGCCACCGCGAGGAGCACCGACGCGGTACGGACCGCCATCGAGATGACGTACCGGCGCTGCCGGCCGCGGACGTCCTCCTGGAGGCCCGTCCGGGCGCCGGTGATCCGGAACACCTGGGCGCTGCCCCCGCCATGCTGCTTCCGCATCGCATTCCACCATTCGTCCGCACCGGACAGCTCCCCGGCCCGTACCCGGTCCACGACCGGGCCGGGACACCGCGCCCGTACACCCTCATCCTCCACGGTACGCCGCGCCGGCCGTGCCCTCGCGGTCGGGGGCGACCTCGGCCTGCGCGAACGCGCCGCTCACCACCGTCCGCGCGCCCCGCGCGCCCCGGACCGCCCGGCCTGCGCCCTCACGCGTACGGCCCTGTCCGGCATGCGGCGTAGCGGCGGGGCACCGACACTGGCGGTACTGCTCACGTCGAACCGGACGAGGAGGCGCCATGGGCTGGTTGTGGGCGATCATCGTGGGTTTCATCCTGGGTCTGATCGCCAAGGCGGTCATCCCGGGCAAGCAGCACAGTCCGCTGTGGCTGACGACCATCTTCGGCATCCTCGGGGCGATCGCGGGCAACGCGATCGCCCGCGCCCTCGGCGTCGCGGAGACCCGCGGCATCGACTGGAGCCGGCACATCTTCCAGCTCGTGGCCGCCATCGTCATCGTCGCCGTCGGCGACATGCTGTACCTGAAGACGGTCGGCCACCGCAGGCAGCGCCAGCGGATGTAGCCGCCCGGACGCACGGCGCGCCGCCCGCACGGCGCGCCGCCCGCACGGCCGGGCGGTCGCACGGCGCGGGCGGTCGCACGGCGCGGGGGCGGCCCCGGAAACCCGGAACCGCCCCCGCACCACAACACACCGCGGGCGCGCTCAGCCGCCGGTGACCTCCACCGCCGCCAGGTTCTTCTTGCCCCGGCGCAGCACCAGCCAGCGGCCGTGCAGCAGATTCTCGCGGGCAGGGACCGCGTCCTCGGCGGTGACCTTGACGTTGTTCACGTAGGCGCCGCCCTCCTTGACCGTGCGGCGCGCGGCCGACTTGCTGGCCACCAGGCCCACCTCGGCGAACAGGTCCACGACCTGGCCGAGGTCGGCGACCTCGGCGTGCGGCACCTCCGACAGGGCCGCGGCCAGCGTCCGCTCGTCGAGCTCCGCCAGCTCGCCCTGGCCGAACAGCGCCTTGGACGCGGCGATCACGGCCGCCGTCTGGTCGGCGCCGTGCACCAGCGTCGTCAGCTCCTCGGCCAGCGCCCGCTGCGCGGCCCGGGCCTGCGGCCGCTCCTCGGTCTGCCGCTCCAGCTCCTCCAGCTCCGCACGGGAGCGGAACGACAGGATGCGCGCGTACCGGGAGATGTCCCGGTCGTCCACGTTCAGCCAGAACTGGTAGAACGCGTACGGCGTCGTCATCTCGGCGTCCAGCCAGACGGCGCCGCCCTCGGTCTTGCCGAACTTGGTGCCGTCCGCCTTGGTCATCAGCGGCGTCGCCAGCGCGTGCACGTTCGCGTCCGGCTCCAGGCGGTGGATCAGGTCCAGACCGGCCGTGAGGTTGCCCCACTGGTCGCTGCCGCCCTGCTGGAGGGTGCAGCCGTGGCGCCGGTAGAGCTGGAGGAAGTCCATGCCCTGGAGGATCTGGTAGCTGAACTCGGTGTAGCTGATGCCCTGGTCGGACTCCAGCCGCCGGGCCACCGAGTCCTTCGTCAGCATCTTGTTGACGCGGAAGTGCTTGCCGATGTCCCGCAGGAACTCGATCGCCGACAGGCCCTCGGTCCAGTCCAGGTTGTTCACCATCACCGCGGCGTTCTCGCCCTCGAAGGACAGGAACGGCTCGATCTGCCCACGCAGCCGGTCCACCCAGCCGGCCACCGTCGCCGGGTCGTTCAGCGTGCGCTCGGCGGTCGGGCGCGGGTCGCCGATCAGCCCCGTGGCGCCGCCGACCAGCGCCAGCGGCCGGTGCCCGGCCTGCTGGAGCCGGCGCACGGTGAGCACCTGCACCAGGTGTCCGACGTGCAGCGACGGCGCGGTCGGGTCGAAGCCGCAATAGAACGTGACGGGACCGTCCGCGAGCGCCTTGCGCAAGGCGTCCTCGTCGGTGGACAGGGAGAACAGGCCCCGCCACTTCAGCTCGTCGACGATGTCCGTCACGGTTCTCTTGTCTCCTCGGTGATCATGAGGCGGTCGGGTGACAGCCGCCTACGAGGTTATACGCCCTGGCTGACAGAGCTCATATTGAAATCGGGGACGCGCAGCGCGGGCATCGCCGCCCTGGTGAAGTAGTCGCTCCACTCGCGCGGCAGCGTCTTCTCGGTGCGCCCTGCCTCGGCCGCCCGGCCCAGCAGGTCCACCGGCGACTCGTTGAACCGGAAGTTGTTCACCGCGCCGGTCACCTCGCCGTTCTCCACCAGGTACACGCCGTCGCGGGTGAGACCGGTCAGCAGCAGCGTCGCCGGGTCCACCTCGCGGATGTACCACAGGCAGGTCAGCAGCAGTCCCAGTTCGGTGTCCGCGACCATCTGCTCCAGCGAGCGGTCCGTGCCGCCGTCCAGGATCAGGTTCCCGGCCGTCGGGGCGAGCGGCAGCCCGGTGAGCGCCGCGCTGTGCCGGGTGGTCGGCAGATGCCTCAGCTCGCCCTCGGCGATCCACTGGGTCGGCGCGACGGGCAGCCCGTTGTCGAACACCGACTCGTCGCCGCCCGAGGAGTGCGCGACCACGAACGGGGCGCACTCCAGGCCCGGCGCGTGCGGATCGCTGCGCAGGGTCAGCGGCAGCCCGGTCAGCTTCGCGCCGACCCGGGTGCCCCCGCCCGGCCTGGAGAACACCGTGCGCCCCTCGGCGGCGTCCCGGCCCGAGGACGACCACATCTGGTAGATCAGCAGGTCGGCCACCGCGCTCGGCGGCAGCAGCGTCTCGTACCGCCCCGCCGGCAGCTCCACGCGCCGCTCGGCCCAGCCCAGCCGTACCGCCAGCTCCGCGTCCAGGGCCGCCGGGTCGACGTCCGTGAAGTCCCGGGTGGACCGCCCGGCCCACGCCGAGCGGGTGCGGTCGGGCGACTTGGCGTTCAGCTCCAGCGTGCCGTTGGGCTGGTCGTGCCGCAGCCGCAGCCCCGTGGACGTGCCGAGATACGTCGACACCAGCTCGTGGTGGGCGAAGCCGTACAGCTCGCGGCCGCCGGCCCGCGCGCGGGCGAACGACTCGCCGAGCGCCGGCGCGAAGCCGGCGAACACGGCCGAGGACGTCTCGGCGGGCGCGTCGGCGAAGTCCGAGGAGGCGGGCACGCCGGTGACCAGCGGCTGCGCGTCCTCGGCGGGGCCGGCCGCGCGGGCCGCGGCCTCGGCGGCCCGCACCAGCGGCTCCAGGTCGTCCGCGGTCACCGCGGCGCGCGAGACCACGCCCGAGGCGGTGCCCTCCGCGCCGTCCACGGTCGCGATCACGGTGAGCGTGCGCCCGCGCGTGACACCGTTGGTGGTGAGCGCGTTGCCCGCCCAGCGCAGATTGGCGGAGGACTGCTCGTCGGCGATGACGACGCAGCCGTCGGCCCGCGACAGCTCCAGGGCGCGTTCGACGACCTCGTGCGGCTTGGTGGTGCGCGTGCTCATCGACCGGCCTCCTGGGTGGTGTTCAAGATGTTGACGCCCTTGAAGAGGGCCGACGGGCAGCCGTGCGAGACGGCCGCGACCTGGCCCGGCTGGGCCTTGCCGCAGTTGAAGGCGCCGCCGAGGACGTACGTCTGCGGGCCCCCCACCGCGGCCATGGAGCCCCAGAAGTCGGTCGTCGTCGCCTGGTAGGCCACGTCCCGCAACTGGCCCGCCAGCCGCCCGTTCTCGATGCGGTAGAACCGCTGGCCGGTGAACTGGAAGTTGTAGCGCTGCATGTCGATGGACCAGGACCGGTCCCCGACGACGTAGACGCCCCGCTCGACACCGCCGATGAGGTCCTCCGTGGACATCCCCGCCGGGTCCGGCAGCAGCGACACGTTGGCCATCCGCTGCACGGGCACATGGGCGGGGGAGTCGGCGTAGGCGCAGCCGTTGGACCGCTCGAAGCCGGTCAGCCGGGCGATCCTGCGGTCGAGCTGGTAGCCGACCAGGGTGCCGTCCTTCACCAGGTCCCAGGACTGCGCCGCGACGCCCTCGTCGTCGTAGCCGATGGTGGCCAGGCCGTGCTCGGCGGTGCGGTCACCGGTGACGTTCATCAGATCGGAGCCGTAGCGCAGCGTGCCCAGCTGGTCGAAGGTGGCGAAGGAGGTGCCGGCGTAGGCCGCCTCGTAGCCCAGCGCGCGGTCCAGCTCGGTGGCGTGTCCGATGGACTCGTGGATGGTCAGCCACAGGTTGGAGGGGTCGACCACCAGGTCATAGACGCCCGGGTCGACGCTCGGCGCGCGCATCTTCTCGGCGAGCAGCCCGGGGATGCGCTCCAGCTCGCCGGCCCAGTCCCAGCCGGTCCCGGTCAGGTACTCCCAGCCACGCCCCACCGGCGGGGCGAGGGTGCGCAGGGAGTCGAACTCGCCACTGGAGTCGTCCACCGACACGGCCGTCAGCTGCGGATGCACCCGCACCCGCTGCTGCGTGGTCACGGTCCCGGCGGTGTCGGCGTAGAACTTGTTCTCGTGCACGGCCAGCAGCGAGGCGTCCACATGGTCCACGCCGTCGGCGGCCAGCAGCCGCGCGCTCCAGTCGGCGAGCAGCGCCGCCTTCTCCTCGTCCGGCACGGTGAACGGATCGATCTCGTACGCCGACACCCACGTCCGGTCGGCGTGCACCGGCTCAGCCGCCAGCTCGACCTTCTCCGCGGACCCGGCCGCGGCGATCACCCGCGCGGACAGCTTGGCCATCGCCACCGCCTGCGAGGCGACCCGGGCGGCCGCGTCCATCGTCAGGTCCACCCCGGAGGCGAACCCCCAGGCGCCCCCGTGCACCACCCGCACCGCGTACCCGAGGTCGGTGCTGTCCGACGACCCGGCCGGCCGCGCGTCCCGCAGCCGCAGGGACGCGTCGCGCACCCGTTCCAGCCGGAAGTCCGCGGGCTCGGCCCCCAGCGCCCGCGCCCGCGCCAGCGCGGCGTCGGCCAGGGCGCGCAGTGGAAGGGCCGTGAAGGCCTCGTCGATCGTATGTGGCACGGGGGTCTCCCTGCTCTCGTCGCCTGTCGGACCGATCATGTCGCGCGGGCGGCGGGGGTGACCACACGTTTGCGGCCGGGTCAGCCGTTTTCTGTAGGGACTCGACAGCGCGACTCGCGCGCCACTGTCGGTGCCCGATTGTCCGCCGCGGTGGGCGGACCGATAGGTTTTCGGATGAAGCCGCCTGTCATCCAGGTGATCGGGCGTGCTGTCGGACCGCTTCAGACCGCTATGAAAGGGTGATCCGTTGAGCCGCTCGGTTCTCGTCACCGGAGGCAACCGGGGCATCGGCCTCGCCATCGCCCGCGCGTTCGCCGACGCCGGCGACAAGGTCGCGATCACGTACCGGTCGGGGGAGCCGCCGGAGGGCTTCCTCGCCGTCAAGTGCGACATCACCGACCCCGAGCAGGTGGAGCAGGCCTACAAGGAGATCGAGGCGCAGCACGGCACGGTCGAGGTCCTCGTCGCCAACGCGGGCGTCACCAAGGACCAGCTCCTGATGCGGATGTCCGAGGAGGACTTCGCGTCGGTCATCGACACCAACCTCACCGGCACCTTCCGGGTGGTCAAGCGCGCCAACCGGGGCATGCTGCGGGCCAAGAAGGGCCGTGTCGTCCTGATCTCCTCGGTGGTCGGCCTGCTGGGCTCGGCGGGGCAGGCGAACTACGCCGCCTCCAAGGCCGGCCTGGTCGGCTTCGCGCGCTCCCTCGCCCGCGAGCTGGGCTCGCGCAACATCACCTTCAACGTCGTCGCCCCCGGCTTCGTCGACACCGACATGACCCGGGCGCTCAGCGACGAGCAGCGCGAGGGCATCCTGGCGCAGGTGCCGCTCGGCCGGTACGCGCAGGCGGAGGAGATCGCCGCCGCGGTGCGGTTCCTCGCCTCGGACGACGCCTCGTACATCACTGGAGCCGTCATCCCCGTTGACGGCGGACTGGGAATGGGTCACTGATCACCATGAGCGGAATTCTCGAGGGCAAGCGCGTCCTGATCACCGGCGTGCTGACGGAGGCGTCCATCGCCTTCCACACCGCGAAGCTGGCCCAGGAGCAGGGCGCCGAGATCATCCTCACCGCGTTCCCGCGGCCCACGCTGACCGAGCGCATCGCCAAGAAGCTGCCGAAGCCGGCCAAGGTCATCGAGCTGGACGTCACCAACGACGAGCACCTCGGCCGCCTGGCCGACGTCGTCGGCGAGGAGCTGGGCGGCCTCGACGGCGTCGTGCACTCCATCGGCTTCGCGCCGCAGGACGCCCTCGGCGGCAACTTCCTGAACACGCCGTTCGAGTCGGTGGCCACCGCCCTGCACGTCTCGGCGTTCTCCCTGAAGTCGCTGACCATGGCCTGCCTGCCGCTGATGCAGAACGGCGGCTCGGTCGTCGGCCTCACCTTCGACGCCCAGTACGCCTGGCCGCAGTACGACTGGATGGGCCCGGCCAAGGCCGCCCTGGAGGCCACCAGCCGCTACATGGCACGTGACCTCGGCAAGCAGAACATCCGCTGCAACCTGATCTCGGCGGGCCCGCTCGGCTCCATGGCCGCCAAGTCCATCCCGGGCTTCAGCGACCTGGCCGCCGTGTGGGACTCCCGCTCGCCGCTGGAGTGGGACCTCAAGGACCCCGAGCCGGCCGGCCGCGGCGTCGTCGCCCTGCTGAGCGACTGGTTCCCGAAGACCACCGGCGAGATCGTCCACGTGGACGGCGGCCTGCACGCCATCGGAGCGTAGGCGCCACCGCCGGATCGAGACCGACGCGGGAGGGCCCGACACCCCTGGGGGTGCGGGCCCTCCCGCGTCGCTGCGTCGCTACAGGGGCCAGGGCGTACGCGCGCGGGTCGGTCGTACGCGTGCGTGCCGTGCGGCTCAGTCCTGGGCCGGCGGCGGAGTCGTGAAGCGGCCCGGACGGCACAGGAAGGGGTAGCTCGCCGCCTCCGCGGCGGCGGCCTCCGCGTCGCCCGTGCGGATCGCGTCGACCAGCCGGGTGTGGTCCATGTGCGTGTCCGGCGTCAGCTCGGCGCCGACGTCCGCGCGCAGCCAGTCCCGCATCACCTCGCCGAGGTCCGCGTACATCGCGGTCATCACGTCGTTGTGGGAGGCGGCCACCACGGCCAGGTGGAAGGTGGCGTCCGCCGTCACGAAGTCCTCCGCGTCACCGGACTCCCACGCCTCCTCCCGCCGCACGAGCAGCGCGTCCAGCTGCTTGAGGTCCTTCTCGCCGCGCCGCTCGGCGGCCAGCTTCGCCGCCCCCGACTCCAGGGTGGAGCGCAGTTCGGCGATGTGCCGGGGATCCACCCCGGCGAACCGGCGGTGCATCACGCCCGCCAGCTCGCTGGTCGCCACGACGTAGGTGCCCGAGCCCTGGCGGATGTCCAGCAGACCGTTGTGGGCGAGCGCGCGGACCGCCTCGCGCACGGTGTTGCGGGCGACGCCGAGCTGTTCCACCAGCTCGGGCTCGGTCGGGATACGCGAACCGACCGGCCACTCGCCCGAGGTGATCTGGTTGCGCAGCGCGGCGATGACCTGCTCGGACAGCGCCGACCGGCGCGGATGGCTCAGGGGCATGGCACACCTTCGCACGTCTGGCCCGGAGTGCTGCTCGCGGACACTGGACAGTCAATCATCCTATGATTCTATGATGGGTCTCATGGTAAGTGAGGAAACGACCCGGACGACGACGCCATCGACCGCGCAGCACACCCCGGCCGGGGCCGCCGCCCCGGAGGCGCCCGGGGCCCACCGGGAGCCCCGGACGCCCGCCCCGCGCGCGTGGGCGACGCGCCTGGTCGTCGCCGGCATCGTGCTGTCCGCCCTGAACCTCAGGCCCGCCATCACCAGCCTCGGCGCGCTCCTGGAAGAGGTGCGCGACGGACTCGGGATGAGCGGCAGCGTGGCCGGCCTGCTCACCTCGGTGCCCCCGCTCTGCTTCGCCGTCTTCGGCGTCATGGCCCCCCGTCTCGCGCGCCGCTTCGGACCCGCCGCCGTGGTGTGCGCGGGCATGGCCGCCATCACCGCGGGCCTGGTGATCCGCCCCTACATCGGCAGCACCGTCGCCTTCCTGGCCGCCAGCGCCCTCGCCCTCATGGGCATCGCCGTCAGCAACGTCCTGATGCCGGTCATCGTCAAGCGCTGGTTCCCCGACCGGGTCGGCTCCATGACCGGCCTGTACTCCATGGCCCTCGCCCTGGGCACCTCGACCGCCGCCGCCGTGACCGTGCCGCTGACCGACGCCCTCGGCGGCTGGCAGCCCGGACTGGCCGTATGGGCGCTGCTCGCGGCGGTGGCCGTGCTCCCGTGGCTGCCGCTGATCCGGCACCGGGACGCCGCCGGCGCCGAGCGGCCCGAGCACGCCCGGCAGGACACCCCGCGGGAGGAGCCGGCCCCCGCGCTGCGCATCACCCGCAGCCGCACCGCCTGGGCGCTGGCCGTCTTCTTCGGCCTCCAGGCCACCGCCGCCTACATCACGATGGGCTGGATGCCCCAGATCTTCCGGGACGCGGGCGTGCCCGCCGGCACCGCCGGACTGCTGCTCGCCGTCACCATGGTGATGGGCGTGCCGCTCGCCTTCGTCATCCCGCGACTGGCCACCCGGCTGCCCCACCAGGGCCCGATCGTGCTCGTCCTCGGCGTCTGCGGCCTCGCCGGCTACGCCGGCCTGTACCTCGCGCCGGCCGGCGGCGCCTGGGCCTGGGCGGTGCTCCTCGGCGTCTCCAACTGCGCCTTCCCGCTCGCCCTCACCATGGTCGGCATGCGGGCCAGGAGCGGTCCGGGCGTGGCCCAGCTGTCGGCGTTCGCCCAGAGCGCCGGCTACCTGATATCCATCCCCGGGCCGCTGCTGGTCGGCGTGCTCTACCAGAGCAGCGGCGGCTGGGGCGTGCCGATCGCCCTGATGACCGCGCTGATGATCCCGCAGATGCTGGTCGGCTGGCTGGCCGGGCGCAACCGCACCGTGGAGGAGGAGGCGGCGCGCTGAGCCGCCCCCGCGCACCCGTCCGGGGCGCGGGGTGCCACACTGGTGGCCATGCAGCCTGTGCTCGATCCGAACCCGCCGAACGGCCAGAAGAAGATGCTGATCGTCTTCGGCGCGTTCCTCGCCATCTTCGTGGTCATCGCCATCGTCGCGACGCTCGCCTCCCCCTGACCCGCCCCTCGGCCCCCTGACCCGCCCCCTCGGCCAGGACCGGCCCGGCCCCGCCCATGGTGGGGCTGGCCCCCCTGTCCCCTAGGGGGTGAGGGTCAGGGTCAAGTGGGTGGATCACCGGATGGGCGGGCGCGCGCCGATTCCGTAGTTTCGTGGTGTGACCGCGACGAGCGGTCCGTGGAGTCCGTGGACGAGCGGAACCGACCCGAAGACCAGCGGAGGCGACCATGCCGGCCCGTACGCACACCCGGACCCACCCGGCGACCATGGGCGGCGTCGACACCAGGCTGCCCTGGTGGGCCCTGGCGCTGCCGGCCCTCGCCTTCGTGACACTGCTGGCCCTCATACTGAACCCGTCGCACGCACATACGACCGGCGCCGACCCCGCGACCACGCAGCTGCTGGAGCGCGTCCAGGAACTCCTGACGCGATGAGGCGGCAGGACCGGCCCGCGGCCCGTCCGGCACCCGGCGCCCCGGCCGAGAAGGCGCATGTCAACTACCTGCGCCCGATGGCCTGTTTCGTGCGAAGCTGGGTGTCATGAGCGTCGCAGAACCCCGCAGGATTGTCCTCTTCCGGCATGCGAAAGCCGACTGGCCGCAGGTGTCCGACCACGAACGACCGCTCGCCGAGCGGGGCCGCAAGGACGCCCCGGTGGCCGGCCGCAAGCTGGCCGACACCCACATCCCCTTCGACCTTGCCCTGTGCTCGACAGCGAACCGGACCCGGGAAACCTGGAAGCTCGCCGTCCACGAGCTGCCGCACCGGCCGAAAACCGTCTACGAGGAGCGGATCTACGAGGCCTCCCCGGGCGAGCTGATCGCCGTGCTCAACGAGACGCCGGACGACGTGCGCAACGTCATCCTGATCGGTCACAACCCGGGTGTGCAGGGAGTGACCGAGGTGCTCTCCGGCGCCGCCGAGGGCGACGCGGGCGAACGGATGGGCCGCCGAGGCTTCCCGACCGCGGCCTTCGCCGTGCTGACCTTCGACGGCTCCTGGAAGGCCCTCGAACCGGGCACGGCCACCCTGAGCGACTACTGGGCCCCCTCGGAGTAGCCCGCCGAGCGCGCGAGAGGCCCGGCGGCCGGGGACGGCGCGCCGGACCTCGCGGCAAGGGCGCACGGCGACCGCTCCGCCCGACCGCGCGGGGCCGGTCAGCCGAGTGTGCGGGGGCGGGTCTGGTCAGCCGGCCGTGCGGGGCACGGGTCCGCTCAGCGCTCCTCGTGCGCGTCCGCCGCCTCGACCTCTTCGCGGGTGACTCCGAGCAGATACAGGACCGTGTCGAGGAAGGGCACGTTCACCGCGGCGTGCGCGGCCTCCCGCACCACCGGCTTGGCGTTGAAAGCGACGCCGAGACCGGCGGCGTTCAGCATGTCCAGATCGTTCGCGCCGTCGCCGATCGCCACGGTCTGCGCCAGCGGAACGCCCGCCTCGGCGGCGAACCGGCGCAGCAGCCGCGCCTTGCCCGCCCGGTCGACGATCTCGCCGGTGACCCGGCCCGTCAGCTTCCCGTCGACTATCTCCAGCGTGTTGGCCTGCGCGAAGTCCAGCCCCAGCCGGTCCTGCAGATCGTCCGTGACCTGGGTGAAGCCGCCCGAGACGACGCCGACCTGGTAGCCCAGCCGCTTCAGCGTACGGATCAGGGTGCGGGCGCCCGGCGTCAGCCGCACCTCGCTGCGCACCTTGTCCACCACGGAGGCGTCCAGCCCCGCCAGCAGCGCGACACGCGCGTGCAGCGACTGCTCGAAGTCCAGCTCGCCGCGCATCGCGGCCGCCGTCACCTCGGCCACCTGGTCCTCGCAGCCGGCGTGCGCGGCGAACAGCTCGATGACCTCGTCCTGGATGAGCGTCGAGTCCACGTCCATGACGACCAGCCGCTGCGCGCGCCGGTGCAGGCCCGCGGCGACCACCGCGACGTCGACGCCCAGCGCCGCCGCCTCCTTCGCCAGAGCGGTGCGCAGCGGTTCCGTCTCCACGCCGGACACCGCGAACTCCACCGCGGTCACCGGGTACTTGGCCAGCCGGAAGATACGGTCGATGTTGCCGCCGGCCTGGGTGATCCGCGCGGCGATCCGCGCGGTCGCCTCCGCCGTGAGGGGGTGGCCGAGCACGGTGACCAGGGAGCGGCCGAGACCGCGCGGCCGGTTGTCGCCCCGGCCGGACAGGATCTCCGCCTGCATCTTCATCGACTCGGCCCAGCTGTGCACGGTGGCCCGCAGATCGCCCTCAAGGCCGGTGGGCGGCTGGGTGACGAGCGCGCACAGCACCATCCGGCCACGGGTGACGACCTGCTCGATGTCCACCACGTCCACGGAGTAGGCGGCGAGGGTGTCGAAGAGACCGGCCGTGATGCCTGGCCTGTCCTTCCCGAAGATCTTGACGAGAAGGGTGAGGTCATCGGAACTCTGCGAAGCGCTCATGGTGCCTCCCACCGTATCCGGCACCCCGTGCCCCACGCCCCTCAGGTCCGCCTGGCGGACAGGAAACACTGGGCGTCGATCAGGTGAAACCGCCCTGACGCGCACCCCGGGCCGAGGGGGCGGACGGACCCCGCGCGCCCGGGACCCGCCCCGGCGCACGCGCGGCGCGCCGGCACGGCGCAGGGAGGCCGGCCGGTGCCGCCGCAGGCACCGGCCGGGCGGCCGGTACGGCACGCCGGGGGAGCGGCGACCCCACACCGCGGAAGCGGCCACACCCCGCCACCCCGCCACCCCGTCGCCCACGCCGCACCCGTCCGCAAGGCCGCACCCGTCCTCAGATCCGCGCTCCGGTGCGCACACCCAGGTGTGTGCGGACGTCCGCGGCCACCACCCGCACCCGGAGCCGGAGTTCGACCGAGACGAGCCCAACGGCCGCCGTACGCAGGTGCCGTAGAAAGAGAACGCAGGGCGCGTCCGCCGTCCATGTCCTCCTCGGGCGGGAATGCCACTCTCCGCCCGGTTTTCAACCCTCGCCCGTGTCACGGCAGTCGAGTGGACGTTACCCACTCATGACAAGGCCCGGCTTTCGGTCACGGGGCCCAGCCTGAAATAGTTCCTCCCGATGTTCGACATCCCTACACCCCCTGCGACGGGGGTAACTCGGGGGACAAATCAGTGGGGCATGGAGTGCCGGAACTCGTACTGGAAACCAATGGACGGACCTGGACGCTCGACCCGTCCAGGCGCTACACCCTCGGACGCGATCCGCAGGGCGACATCGTGTTCGACGATGCCAGGGTCTCCTGGCGCCACGCCACGGTCGGCTTCGACGGCCGGGGTTGGGTCATCGAGGACCACGGCAGCACCAACGGCACGTTCGTGCGGGGCCAGCGGGTCCAGCAGGTGGAGATCGGCCCCGGCTCGGCCGTCCACCTCGGCAACGCGACCGACGGACCGCGGCTGAACCTCTCGGCCGCCGCGGCCCCTGTCGCCGCCCAGGGCGCCCACGCCGGCTGGGCGCAGCAGGCCCCGGCCGCGCAGCAGCCGCCCGTCGCCCAGCAGCACGCCGCACCGGCGGACTGGCAGCAGGCACAAGCACAAGCACAGGCACAGGCACAGGCACAGGCGAAGCCGCAGCAGCAGGCGCCCGCACAGCAGCAGGCGCCGTCGATCCCGCACCAGCAGCAGGGCGGACCCGGTGGTGGCGCGGGGGCGCCGCCGGTCCACGGCGACCGCAGCCCCACCACGTTCCACCAGTTCTCCCTCGGCCGGGTGATGCGCATCGGCCGTGCGCTGGAGAACGACCTGGTCGTCTCCGACCTCCAGGTCTCCCGCCACCACGCCGAGTTCCACGCCACGCCCGACGGCCGCTTCGAGATCCGCGACCTGGGCTCGCACAACGGCACGTACGTCAACGGCCAGCCGATCGCCAAGGGCGGCTCGGCGACGCTCGGCCCCAGTGACATCGTCGGCGTCGGCCACTCGACGTTCCGGATCGTCGGCGACCGGCTGGAGGAGTTCGTCGACACCGGCGAGGTGTCCTTCTCCGCCCGCCACCTCACCGTCACGGTCGACGGCGGCAAGCAGATCCTCAAGGACGTCTCCTTCGGCGTCCCGGAGAAGTCGCTGATCGCGGTCATCGGGCCGTCCGGCTCCGGCAAGTCGACCCTGCTCAAGGCGCTCACCGGCTACCGGCCCGCCGACCAGGGCGAGGTCCTCTACGACAACCGGAACCTCTACAAGCAGTTCGCCGAGCTGCGCCAGCGCATCGGCCTGGTCCCGCAGGACGACATCCTGCACAAGGAGCTGTCGGTCAAGAAGGCGCTGAAGTACGCGGCCAAGCTCCGCTTCCCCTCGGACACCACCGCGCAGGAGCGCAACGCCCGGATCGACGAGGTGCTGCGCGAGCTGAAGCTCGACATCCACAAGGACAAGAAGGTCACCTCGCTCTCCGGCGGCCAGCGCAAGCGCGTCTCGGTCGCCCTGGAGCTGCTGACCAAGCCGTCGCTGATCTTCCTGGACGAGCCGACCAGCGGCCTCGACCCGGGCATGGACCGCGACGTCATGCAGCTGCTGCGGGGCCTGGCCGACGACGGCCGCACCGTCCTCGTGGTCACCCACTCGGTGGCCGAGCTGGCGATCTGCGACAAGCTGCTGGTGATGGCGCCGGGCGGCTCCGTCGCCTACTTCGGCCCGCCCGAGGAGGCGCTGAACTTCTTCGGCTACGACAGCTGGGCCGACGTCTTCTCCGCCTTCGAGAACTACCGCGACTACGACTGGGCGGGCCGCTGGAAGGGCTCGCAGCACTACCAGATGTACGCCGCGGACATCGACTCGGTCGCCCCGCAGGCCGTGCCGGTGGCGCCGCCGCAGGCCCTCAAGCCGCCCAAGCCGCAGAGCTGGGGCTCGCAGCTGCTGACCCTGATCCGCCGGTACGTCTCGGTGATCGTCTCCGACAAGGGCTTCCTGGCCCTGACGGTGCTGCTGCCGGCGGTGATCGGCTCGGTGAGCCTGCTCATCGACCACGAGAAGGGCCTGCTGGTCAACCCGATCAACCACAAGACGGGCCTGCACACCCCGAACGGCACCGCCACCACGGTGCTGCTGATCCTCGCGGTCGGTGCCTGCTTCGCGGGCTCCGCGAACTCCGTGCGCGAGCTGATCAAGGAACGGGTCATCTACGAACGGGAGCGCGCCACCGGCCTGTCCCGTTCGGCGTACCTGATGTCGAAGGTCGTCGTGCTCGGTGTGGTCACCGTGCTGCAGGGTCTGCTCGTCGGCGTGATCGGCTTCTCCAGCCGGACGATTCCCGACGAGGGCCTGATCCTGGGCCACGGGACCCTGCTGGAGCTGTGCCTGCCGATCATGGCGCTCGGCTTCAGCTCGATGATGGTCGGCCTGGTCATCTCCTCGTTGGTGAAGACCTCCGAGAAGACCATGCCGCTGCTGGTGATGTTCGCGATCGTCCAGGTGGTGTTCACCGGCTGCCTGTTCACGCTGCACGGCACGCTGGGCGTCAACGAGTTCTCGTACCTGATGCCGTCGCGCTGGGCCGTCGCCGCCGCCGGCGCCACGCTGGACTTCAACAAGATCGCCCCGAACACCGACGATCCCACCAGCACCGATCCGCTGTGGGACCACGCGGCCTCGGCCTGGACCGTCGACATGATCGCGCTGATCGCGCTGGGCGTCGTGTGCGGCTTCCTGGTGGCCCGCTTCCTGCGGCGCCACGAGCCGGAGGTCATGCGCAAGTAACGCCGGTCACCCCGACGTCCCCTGGTACGCCGAGGGCGGCACCCCGTCGGGGTGCCGCCCTTCCGCGTCTGTCAGAGGTCCGCGCCGACCTCAGTACGCGCTGTTGACGTTGTCCATCGAGCCGTACCGGTGGGCGGCGTAGTTGCAGGCGGCGGTGATGTTGGCGACCGGGTCGTAGATGTTCCACGAGGTGCCCGGGACGTGGTAGGTCCGGAAGGTCGGGTCGATGACCTGGAGCAGACCCTTCGAGGGGATGCCGTTGATGGCGTTGATGTCCCAGTCGTTGATCGCGCGCGGGTTGCCCGAGGACTCCCGCAGGATGTTGCGGTGCAGGCCGCTGTAGGAGCCGGGGATGTTGTGCTGCTTCATGATGTCCAGCGACTGCCGGATCCAGCCGTTCAGGTCGTTGCCGTAGGTCTTGGACGCGGCGACGGTCTGCATCTGCGGACGCTGCGCGGCGCGGGCGGTGGCCTGCTGGGCGTGGCGCCCGGCGACGGCCTTGCGCTCGGCGGCGGTCTTCTTTGCGGCGACGGCGGCCTTCTCCTTGGCGACGGCCTGCTGCTTGGCCGCGATGGCCTGGACCTTGAGGCTGTCACCGGCGAGGCGGTCGGTCACGCTGGCCTTGACGCCCTTGACCGGCTGCGAGGCGACGGTGGCCGGAGCCGCGGTGTCGGCGGCGACGGTCGTGGCCTCGCCGGGCACGGCGGCGGAGACGGCGATGGCGGCGGCGCCGAGCGTGGTGACACCGGCGACGGCGAACTTCTGGGTCTTGGTCAGGGCACGACTCTTACGGATGAAGCGGAAGTTGGCAGACATACGAAATGGACCTCTTCGAGTAGCGCGGAGGTCGCTCTCCGGACTGCGGGAGGGGGTCCTACCCACACGAACGCCACGAGCGGAAACCCGCGGCGCTGAGCGACGAGAGCAATTCTTAGCTGCCGCAAAATCCGCTGGCAAAGGTGTGACGTACGAAGCCGGGTAGTGGATCAGGAACACGCAAAACGGGACAGACTGGGCCATCTGTCCCGTTCATCCGGGGCTCTATGTCTCCTATGCCCGTTCGTACGTGACGTGCGCCCTATGTGGGTCCTCACATCGGGGGCGGTTCGCCCTTACTGAAAGTTGCTGCCGCAATGCATTCGGTGAGCGGATTTCGGGGGTTTCCGGGAAGGTTCGGACAGCCCTCGGCACCGGGCCCCGGGACCTAGGTCCAGCGGCCCCGGACGGCGCCGCCCCAGGGCCGATCCGCGCTGCCGGACCCCGCCGGTACCTTGAGGGCATGAGTCATGGCCCCCGGTCCGGCCTCGCCGCGGTCAGCTCCGCGCTGCTGGCGATGAGCAGGCACCTGGAGGTGCGCGACGTCCTCAAGACGATCGTCGCCTCCGCCCGTGAACTGCTCGACGCGCAGTACGCCGCCCTCGGCGTGCCGGACGACCACGGCGGCTTCGCCCAGTTCGTGGTCGACGGGATCAGCGAGGAGCAGTGGCGCGCCATCGGCCCGCTCCCGCGCCAGCACGGCATCCTCGCCGCGATGCTGCACCAGGCGGAGGCCGAGCGGCTGGCCGACGTCCGCCAGGACCCGCGCTTCGAGGGCTGGCCGGCCGCCCACCCCGACATGTCCGACTTCCTGGGCCTGCCGATCCGCGACGGCGACGAGGTCATCGGGGCGCTGTTCCTCGCCAACAAGCGCTGCCCGAAGCCGGCCGGCGGCTGCGGCTTCACCCAGGAGGACGAGGACCTGCTCGCCCTCCTCGCCCAGCACGCCGCCATCGCCCTCACCAACGCCCGCCTCTACGAGCGCAGCCGCGAGCTGACCATCGCCGAGGAGCGCTCCCGCCTCGCCCACGAGCTGCACGACGCGGTCAGCCAGAAGCTGTTCTCGCTGCGCCTGACCGCCCAGGCCGCCGCCGCCCTGGTCGACCGCGACCCGGTCCGCGCCAAGGGCGAACTCCAGCAGGTGGCCGCGCTGGCCGCCGAGGCCGCCGACGAGCTGCGCGCCGCCGTCGTGGAGCTGCGCCCCGCGGCACTCGACGAGGACGGCCTCGTCGCCACCCTGCGCACCCAGATACAGGTCCTCGACCGCGCCCACACCGCCCGCGTCACCTTCACCGCGCAGGGCCTGCGCGCGCTGCCCGCCGCACAGGAGGAGGCCGTGCTGCGCGTCGCCCAGGAGGCCCTGCACAACGCGCTGCGGCACTCGGGCGCGCGGCACGTGGACGTCACCCTGGAGCGCCGCGGCTGCGGCGCCGTGCTGCGCGTCACCGACGACGGCAGCGGCTTCGACCAGCAGGCGGTGCGCGGCGCGGGCCGCCATCTGGGGCTGGTGTCGATGCGTGACCGGGCGAGCGGGGCCGGCGGCACGCTGACCGTGGAATCGGCGCCCGGCAAGGGCACCACGATCGAGATGGAGGCGCCCGGTGGCTGAAGCGATCAAGGTGCTGGTCGTCGACGACCACCAAGTGGTCCGCCGGGGCCTGCGCACCTTCCTGGAGGTGCAGGACGACATCGAGGTGGTCGGCGAGGCCGCGGACGGCGCGGAGGGCGTCGCCCGCGCGCAGGAGCTGCGCCCCGACGTCGTCCTCATGGACGTGAAGATGCCGGTCATGGACGGCGTCGAGGCGCTGCGCCGGCTGCGCGAGCTGGGCAACGGGGCGCGGGTGCTGATCGTGACCAGCTTCACCGAGCAGCGCACGGTGGTCCCGGCCCTGCGGGCGGGCGCCGCCGGGTACGTCTACAAGGACGTGGACCCGGACGCGCTGGCCGGCGCCATCCGCTCCGTGCACGCCGGGCACATCCTGCTCCAGCCGGAGGTCGCCGGGGCGCTGCTGTCCCAGGAGGAGGCCCAGTCCGGGCAGGGGCGCGGCGGCTCCCTCACGGAGCGGGAGCGCGAGGTCCTCGGCCTGATAGCGGACGGCCGCTCCAACCGGGAGATCGCCCGGGCGCTGGTGCTGTCGGAGAAGACGGTCAAGACACACGTGTCGAACATCCTGATGAAGCTCGACCTGGCGGACCGCACCCAGGCGGCGCTGTGGGCCGTACGCCACGGCGTGACCGACTGACCGGACCCCTCCGGCCGCTGCGGCCCCACCGGGCTGAGATTCATACCGTCGTGGGAATGTCCCCCGGATGGCGCAACCTTCACGAGGCCCGGCCGTTCTCCAGTGCGTGCCGCGGCGACTGCCGCGGCGATCACCAGGAAGGCTCAGAAGTGAAGAACCTGAAGAAGGCAGCGGCCGTGACGATGGTGGCCGGCGGGCTCGTGGCCGCGGGCGCCGGAATGGCCTCCGCCTCCTCCGCCGCCGGCGGCGCCGCCCACGGCTCCCCGGGCGTCGTCTCGGGCAACGTCATCCAGGCCCCGGTCCACGTCCCGGTCAACGCCGTCGGCAACAGCGTCAACGTCATCGGCGTCCTGAACCCCGCCTTCGGCAACCTCGGCCTCAACCACTGACCCCCCGGGCCTCCCGGCTCCCCCCGGGAGGCCCCAGCCCTCCCGCCATCACACGAGCGAGCCCACGTCTCCCACCCTCCCCACCCCCGTCACCGCCCGGGCACCCGTACGGCCCCCACCCGGCCCGTCATCCCAGGGCATGCGTACTGCGCCTGCCCTCCCCGTCACCGCACAGGCGCGCGTACCCCTCTCGCCTCGCCCGTCATCCCGCCGGCGCGCGTACCGCCCCGCCGCACCCCTCTCCACCAACCCGCAGCCGCGCGCGCCAGCGCACCTCGCCCCTCATCCCATCCCGCGGGCATGCGTGCCGCCCGGGGCGGCACGGGTGGGCGCGGGCGGCGCCCCGCACACGCCGGGCCGCGCATCCCACCCCCGCAGCACACCGCCGGGCGCCAGGACAACCGGCGCCCACCGGAGGAACCCTCAGCGCCGGACACCGCCCCGACCGACACCCCCGTACACCCCTTACTCACCGCACCTTTTTCTCCCGCTCCTCCACAACGGAGTTGTACGCGGCGACCTGCGCCCGCCGAGCCGTCCGCTCCACCGGCCGCAACGCGGCCCCCCGCGCCGCCATCTCGGACGCGCTCACCGCACCCCCGTGCCCGTTCCCGTACGCCAGCGACACCAGCAACCCCACCCGCTGCGCCAGCTCCAGCACCCGCACCGCCCGCGGCGGATACCCGGGCGCCAACACCTCCCGCCCCCGCTCCGCCCGAGCCCGGTACGCGTCGATCGCCGCCTCCGCCACCGGCCCCGACCCGGCGACGTCCAGCCGCGCCAGCACCTCAGTCGCCTCCCGCAGCGCCTCCGCCAGCTCTCGCTCCGCCTCACCCAGCGACGGCACGTCGGCCGGCGGCGCCTCCCGCACCGGCAGCGCCCGCCACACCACCTTCACGTGCACATCACCCGCAGGGCCGGCCTCCGACACCTCCGGCACCAGCCCCCACGCGGCGCCGTGACAGATCACCGCCTCCTCCGCCTCCAGCGCCCGCGCGTTGAACTCCGGCGGCCCGCTCAGCCCCAGCGGATGCCCCGGCGCGGGCAGCGCCACCCGCAGCGCGCCCGCCCCCAGCCCCCGCAGCCGCCCCAGCGCGAGCGTCAGCCCGACGGGCTCCGGCTCCCCGGGCAGCCCCACCACCCGGTGGACGGCGTCCTCACCCACGACGGCGAGCACCGCGTCGTCCGGTGAGACAAGTCCGGCAAGAAAGGCATTTCCCCAAGCGGCGAGGCGTCCAGAGCGCGGTTCCGTGAGCATGCCCCCACCCTAAGGACCGACCGATGGAACGGCCCGCCCGTCTCGTGGCGTAGATTCGGTGGGGGCTGCGCCCACCGGCGCGGCGGACCGAGCCACAGGCGTACGCGACAGCCGAGACCGGCGGCACACTGCAAGGGGAGACAACGCGCTCATGAGCGATGTTCTGGAGCTTCAGGACGTATCCGTGGTCCGCGAGGACCGGGCTCTGGTGGACCAGGTCTCCTGGTCGGTCAAGGAGGGCGAGCGCTGGGTCATCCTCGGCCCGAACGGCGCCGGCAAGACCACCCTCCTGAACGTCGCCTCCAGCTACCTCTACCCCAGCAAGGGCACCGCCACCATCCTCGGCGAGACCCTCGGCAGGCCCGGCACCGACGTCTTCGAGCTGCGCCCCCGCATCGGCATGGCCGGCATCGCCATGGCCGAGAAGCTCCCCAAGCGCCAGACCGTCCTGCAGACCGTGCTCACCGCCGCCTACGGCATGACCGCCGGCTGGCAGGAGGAGTACGAGGACGTCGACGAGCAGCGCGCCCGCGCCTTCCTCGACCGCCTCGGCATGACCGAGTACCTCGACCGCCGCTTCGGCACCCTGTCCGAGGGCGAGCGCAAGCGCACCCTGATCGCCCGCGCCCTGATGACCGACCCCGAGCTGCTGCTCCTGGACGAGCCCGCCGCCGGCCTCGACCTCGGCGGCCGCGAGGACCTGGTCCGCCGCCTCGGCCGCCTCGCCCGCGACCCCATCGCCCCCTCCATGATCATGGTCACGCACCACGTCGAGGAGATCGCCCCCGGCTTCACGCACGTCCTGATGATCCGTCAGGGCAAGGTCCTGGCCGCCGGCCCGCTGGAGCTGGAACTCACCTCCCGCAACCTCTCCCTCTGCTTCGGCCTCCCGCTCGTCGTCGAGCAGCTCGGCGAGCGCTGGACCGCCCAGGGCCTCCCGCTGTCCTGACCGCCGGGGCCGAACTCCCCACCCCGGGACGGCCCTTCGCCGCGAGCCGCTCCCCGTGCGCCCTGTCCGTCGCGGGGCCCGCGGTCCTACCATGACCATGTGAACGACATCGACGCATGGGTGTGGTGGCTCGTCGGCGCGGCCGCGCTCGGAATCCCGCTCGTGGTGACCGCGATGCCGGAGTTCGGCATGTTCGCCGTCGGCGCCGTGGCCGCCGCGGTCGTCGCCGGCCTCGGCTTCGGCGTCGTCGCCCAGGTGCTCGCCTTCGTCGTCGTCTCCGTCGCGCTCATCGCCGTCGTACGGCCCATCGCCGCCCGGCACGACCGGCAGCGGCCCCGACTGGCCACCGGCGTCGACGCGTTGAAGGGCAGGCAGGCGGTCGTGCTCGAACGCGTCGACGGCTCCGGCGGCCGGATCAAGCTCGCCGGGGAGATCTGGTCGGCCCGCTCGCTCGACACCGGCCACGCCTACGACGTGGGCGCGGAGGTCGACGTCGTGGACATCGAGGGGGCGACCGCCATCGTCATGTGACCTGGCTCGAACACCCCCCACGGCACGTGAGGGTCTGTCAGACTCGACAGAAAGATCTTCAACGGCCGTCAGCCCATAAGATCTTCCGAAAGCGCCGAGGCGGAGAAGGGTACGGGAAGCAACGATGGCACCGGTCATCATCGTCCTGATCGTTCTGGTGGTGTTGGTCTTCATCGCCCTGATCAAGACGATCCAAGTCATCCCGCAGGCCAGCGCTGCCATCGTGGAGCGATTCGGCCGCTACACGCGGACCCTGAACGCGGGCCTCAACATCGTCGTCCCGTTCATCGACACCATCCGCAACCGCATCGACCTGCGCGAACAGGTCGTGCCGTTCCCGCCGCAGCCGGTGATCACCCAGGACAACCTGGTCGTCAACATCGACACCGTCATCTATTACCAGGTGACCGACGCCCGGGCCGCCACCTACGAGGTCGCCAGCTACATCCAGGCCATCGAGCAGCTCACCGTCACCACCCTGCGCAACATCATCGGCGGCATGGACCTTGAGCGCACCCTCACCTCCCGCGAGGAGATCAACGCCGCCCTGCGCGGCGTCCTCGACGAGGCCACCGGCAAGTGGGGCATCCGCGTCAACCGCGTCGAGCTGAAGGCGATCGAGCCCCCGACCTCCATCCAGGACTCGATGGAGAAGCAGATGCGCGCCGACCGCGACAAGCGCGCCGCGATCCTCCAGGCCGAAGGTGTCCGGCAGTCCGAGATCCTGCGCGCCGAGGGCGAGAAGCAGTCCCAGATCCTGCGTGCCGAGGGTGAGGCCAAGGCCGCCGCCCTGCGCGCCGAGGGCGAGGCCCAGGCCGTGCGCACGGTCTTCGAGGCCATCCACGCCGGCGACCCGGACCAGAAGCTGCTGTCCTACCAGTACCTCCAGATGCTCCCGAAGATCGCCGAGGGCGACGCCAACAAGCTCTGGATCGTCCCCAGCGAGATCGGCGACGCCCTCAAGGGCCTCTCCGGCGCGATGGGCAACTTCGGTTCCTTCGGCGGCAATTCGGGCGGCAACGGCGGCGGCGCCACGGTCCCCCCGCAGAACGACGGCAGGAACAACCCCACCGAACGCCGCGAGAAGCCCCGCATCGACTGAGAACCCCGTTCCCCGCACCCCCCAAGGGGCGCGGGGAACTGCGCGCTCAACCCAGAACGACCCGCACCCGACAACGGACCCCAGCCCCCCACTGCCCAAGGGGCGCGGGGAACTGCGCGACAAGCCCCAACCGACCCGCACCGACCGACGAACACCGCCCCCGGCGCAACCTCAGGCCGCCTCCCGCACCAACCACTCCGGCAGCCCAGCAAGATCATCCGCTCCCAGGGCGAACAGCATCGCGTCCGCCGGCGTCGGCTCGAACGGCTCCCGCAACAACGGCATCCCCGCCTGCTCCGGAGTCCGGTCCGCCTTGCGGTGATTGTCGACCGCGCAGGAGGCCACCGTGTTCAGCCAGGTGTCCTGCCCGCCCCGCGACCGCGGCACCACGTGGTCCACGGTCGTCGCCCGCCCCCCGCAGTACGCGCACCGGTGCCGGTCCCGTACCAGCACACCCCGCCTCGACCACGGCGCTTGTCTTCGGAACGGCACCCGCACGTACCGGCACAGCCGTATGACCCGGGGCGCCGGTATGTCGACCTCGGCGCCCCGCATCCGCAGTTCGGGGTGGGCCTGCTCCACGACGGCCTTGTCCTGCAGCACCAGCACGACGGCTCGGTTCAGCGTCACCGTCGACAGCGGCTCGAAGCTCGCGTTCAGCACCAGCGTGTCCCGCATCCGGCCCACCTCCCGTGTGCACCTGCCCACCCCCTGGCGGGCCCGGATCAACTCTGGACGGGCACGCCGAGATGGACAACGCAATAAAACTGCCCGCCTCCGATCACTTCCAAGACCGAAGGCGGGCAAACGTCCGGTGAACACCGAACCGGGAGAAAGGCCGAGTCAGCCCTCGGCGGGAATCTCGTACTCACCGATCAGCTGGGCGCGCCCCAGCGTGTGGAACCGCAGGTTGAAGCCCACCACCGCGGGAGAGGCGTCCGAGTCCGGACCGAGCTTGTCCTGGTCGACGGCGTACACGGTGAACACGTACCGGTGCGGGCCGTCGCCGGGCGGCGGCGCGGCGCCGCCGAAGTCCTTGGACCCGTAGTCGTTGCGCGCGTGCACCGCGCCCTCGGGCAGCCCCTCGAACTTCCCGCCGCCCGCACCGGCCGGCAGCTCCGTCACCGAGGCCGGGATGTCGAACAGCACCCAGTGCCAGAACCCGCTGCCCGTCGGGGCGTCCGGGTCGTAGCAGGTGACGGCGAAGCTCTTCGTCCCGGGCGGGAAACCCTCCCAGCGCAGCTGCGGCGAGGTGTTCCCCGCCGCCTGGACCTGGGCGTCCTGGAGCGCCGCCCCTTCCCGGACGTCGTCGCTCGTGACCGTGAACGACGGCACGGGCGGATGGAAGTCGTGGGGGAGCGGTCGCCGCTTCAGCTCGGACACCTCGGTACCTCCTGCATCGGTTGCGTCGGGACCCCGCACAGGGTTCCCCGGACCCGAGCCTAGAACCAACTGCGCTTGCTGCCGACCGCGGAGATCCACTGGTGCAGGTACGCCGCCCAGTCGGTCGCCTGGTAGTCGTGCAGAGAGACCTGGAAGCAGCGGTAGGTGTCGCTGCCCTCGCTGAACAGACCGGGCTTCTTGTCCATCTCCAGCACCACGTCCATCGCCTGCTCGTCGGCCACGAAGCTCAACTCGACCTCGTTGAGACCGCGGTACTCCGACGGCGGGTAGAACTCGATCTCCTGGTAGAAGGGCAGCAGCTGCCGCGTCCCGCGGATGTGACCCCGCTCCATGTCCGCGTGCTTGAAGCGGAAGCCCAGCTGGATGAAGGCGTCCAGGATCGCCTTCTGCGCCGGCATCGGGTGCACGTTGACCGGGTCCAGATCGCCGGAGTCCACCGCACGCGCGATCGCCAGCTCCGTGGTCACCCCGATGTTCATGCCGCGCAGCGCGTGGCCGTCGATCATCGTGATCGGCGTCTCCCACGGGATCTCCAGCCCGAACGGCACCGCGTGCACCGCGCCCGCCTGGAGCTCGAAGGCGCCGCCGAGCTGCACCTTGGTGAACTCGATGTTCTGCTTGTACTCCTCGTCGCCGCTCTCCACCTCGACCTTGGCCTGCAGGCCGACCGAGAGCCCCTCGATCCGCTGGTTCACGGACCCGCCCTGGATCCGCACCTCGCCCTGGACCACCCCGCCCGGCACGACGTTGACCTCGTGCAGCTCCGTCTCGACGGACGCCCCGCCGGCCCCGAGACTCGCCAGCAGCTTCTTGAACGCCATGACACTCCTTCTACGCAGTGGGCTCCTGCCCTACCTACAAACGCGACCCGGCCGCGACCGGTTCCGCGTCCACACCCTGGCAAGTCCGAGGATCTTTGACCAGTCCTTGAAACCCACCCGTCTGGACTACGCTCGTCAGGCATGATCGCGCCCTCGGACCGTACGTCCCTGCCCAGAGAGTTCTTCGACCGCCCCGTTCTGGAGGTCGCCCCCGATCTCCTGGGCCGCGTCCTCATCCGTACGACCCCGGACGGCCCGATCGCCCTGCGCCTGACCGAGGTGGAGGCCTACGACGGCCCGAACGACCCCGGCTCCCACGCCTACCGGGGCCGCACCACCCGCAACGGCGTGATGTTCGGTCCCCCCGGCCATGTCTACGTCTATTTCACGTACGGCATGTGGCACTGCATGAACCTGGTGTGCGGACCGGAGGGAGAGGCGAGCGGAGTCCTGCTCCGCGCCGGCGAGATCGTCGAGGGAGCCGAGCTGGCCCGGCTGCGCCGGGTCTCGGCCCGCAACGACAAGGAACTGGCCAAGGGCCCGGCCCGCCTCGCCACCGCCCTCGGCGTCGACCGCGCTCTCGACGGAGCCGACGCCTGCGCCGCCGACGACACCGAGATCCGGATCGTGAGCGGCACACCGGTCCCCGCCGACCAGGTGCGCAACGGCCCGCGCACCGGGGTGGCCGGCGAGGGCGGCGACGGCGACGCCCATCCGTGGCGCTACTGGGTCGCCGACGACCCGACCGTGAGCCCGTATCGCGCGCATGTGCCCCGGCGGCGTCGGAGTTGACTCTGCTGGGCGAAGTGCGTAAGGTAGCCCGAGCCGCTGAACCGGGTACGGCGATCGCCTGCAGCCGGAGCGGCCACTCCACTACCTACTGACAGCCCCTTCGCGGGGCCGATAGTGACGTGCTCGCACGTCCGCATTCGAACCCGCGGAACACCGATTATGAATCGGAACGGGAATCGGCTAGCGTAGTGAATGTCGAAAGGCCGACAGGCGAAAGCCGAAAAGCCGAAGACAACCCGCCGGCCGGGAATCGGAACAGAAAAGTTCTGATAGAGTCGGAACCGCCGGAAAGGGAAACGCGGAAGCGGGAACCTGGAAAGCACCGAGGAAGTCGGATCGGAGAGATCTGATAGAGTCGGAAACGCAAGACCGAAGGGAAAAGCCCGGAGGAAAGCCCGAGAGGGTGAGTACAAAGGAAGCGTCCGTTCCTTGAGAACTCAACAGCGTGCCAAAAGTCAACGCCAGATATGTTGATACCCCGTCTCCAGCATCAGCTGGGACGAGGTTCCTTTGAAAAAACACAGCGAGGACGCTGTGAACGGTCGAGCCTATTCCGCTCGACTGTTCCGCTCTCGTGGTGTCGTCCCGATTACGGGAAAACATTCACGGAGAGTTTGATCCTGGCTCAGGACGAACGCTGGCGGCGTGCTTAACACATGCA
>NZ_BAABKC010000065.1:0-77671 GCF_039543625.1 Streptomyces similanensis
CCGCGGGAGTCCGGACACCGCGCCCCGGCCCCTTCACACCGCGCCGGACGACAACACCGCGCTGGACGGGTACACCGCCCCGGACGACAACACCGCGCCGGCCGACTGCGCCGACCCTGACGACAACACCGCCCCGGACGGCTACACCGCGCTGGACGACGGCGGTGTGACGCCCGTCTTTCCCGTCACCGCCGTGAGCGGTGCGGCGATGTCCTCCAGCGAGCGGCGTTCCGCGTTGACCGCGAGGAACGCGGCCACCAGTCCCGCCGCGCACATCAGGGCCGCGCCGATCTGGAAGGCGAGGACCGTGTCGCCGACCTTGCCGGTGCCGGTGAGGTCGGCGAAGAGCATCGGGCCGCTGATGCCGCCGGCCGCGGTGCCCAGGGCGTAGAAGAAGGCGATCGACATCGCCCTGGTCTCCATCGGGAAGATCTCCGAGACCGTCAGGTACGCGCTGGACGCGCCCGCCGAGGCGAAGAACAGCACCGCGCACCAGCACGCCGTCAGCGTCGTCGCGTTCAGCGAGCCGCGGTCGAACAGCCAGGCCGTGCCGAAGAGCAGCAGGCCGGAGAGCAGATACGTGGACGAGATCATCACCCGGCGGCCCACCGTGTCGAACAGCTTGCCGAGCAGCAGCGGGCCCAGGAAGTTGCCGACCGCGATCACGGCGAAGTAGTAGCCGGTGTGGCCGGAGGGCACGTCGAAGAACTTGGTCAGGATCGCGCCGAAGCCGAAGGTGATGGCGTTGTAGAGGAAGGCCTGGCCGATGAAGAGGGAGAAGCCGAGCACCGCGCGCTTGCGGTACTTGGCGAAGACGGTGCGGCCGATCTCCAGGAAGGAGACGCTGCCGCGCTGGTGGATGGTCAGCTCGCCGTGCGGCTCGGGCAGCGGCTCGCCCTGCTCCCGCTCGATCTCGCGTTCGATGCCGGAGACCACTTCCTCGGCCTCCTGGTCCCGGCCGTGGATCAGCAGCCACCGCGGGCTCTCCGGGACGTGCCGGCGCACCAGCAGGATCACCAGCGCGAGGACGGTGCCGAGCGCGAACGTCAGCCGCCAGCCCACGTCCGCGGCCAGGAAGTCGGTGTTCAGCGCGAGGATCGACAGCAGCGAACCGCCGACCGCGCCCACCCAGAAGCTGCCGTTGATGATCAGGTCGACCCGGCCGCGGTGCTGCGCCGGGATCAGCTCGTCGATCGCGGAGTTGATCGCCGCGTACTCGCCGCCGATGCCGAAGCCGGTCAGGAAGCGGAAGAGGAAGAACCACCAGGCGTCGAAGGAGATCGCGGTGAGGGCCGTGGCGGCCAGGTACACCGCCAGCGTGATCATGAACAGCTTCTTGCGGCCGTAGCGGTCGGTCATCCGGCCCCAGAACAGGGCGCCGACGCAGGCGCCCGCCACGTACAGCGCGGCGGCGACGCCCGTGACCTGCCCGGAGCTGATCGACAGACCGCTGCCGGGCTCCGACAGCCGGCTGGCGATGTTGCCGACGACCGTGACCTCCAGACCGTCCAGGATCCACACCGTGCCGAGACCCACGACGATCGTCCAGTGCCAGCGCGACCACGGCAGGCGGTCGAGTCTGGCGGGAATGTTCGTGGTCACAGTACGGCCGGTAGCGGCCTCAGCAGTGGCCATGGGCTCCCTCCTCGTCGAGCGGAACGCCATGCGAGTGCCCCCGAAGCCGCCGGATCACGCCCGCCCGGCGATCGCCCGACGCCCCCGGCAGCCGCCCAGCACCCCCGGCAGACGTCCAACACCCCCAGCAGCCGCCCAACGCCCACCAGCCGCAGCCCAACGCCCCCAGCCGCAGCCCTACGCCCCCAGCAGCCGCGACACCGTGTAGATCAGCAGTCCGGCCAGCGAGCCCACCACCGTGCCGTTGATCCGGATGAACTGGAGGTCGCGGCCGATGTGCGCCTCGATCTTGCGGGTGGTGTGCTCGGCGTCCCAGCCCGCCACCGTGTCCGTGATCAGGGAGGTGATCTCCCGGCGGTACGTCGTCACCACGTACACCGCCGCGCCCTCCACCCAGCGGTCGACCTTGCCCTGCGCCTTGGGGTCCTCGGCCGTCCGGTGGCCCAGCGACAGCAGCGAGGCCCGCACCCGCTGCCGCAGCTCGCTGTGCTCGTCCTCCGCCGCCGCGACGATCATCGACCGCACGGCCGTCCAGGCGGAGGCGATCAGGTCCTGGACCTCGCCGCGCCCCAGCACCTCGCTCTTGAGCCGCTCGACCCGCGCCCGCGTGTCGGTGTCGGACTGGAGGTCGGCGGCGAAGTCGGCGAGGAAGCGGTCGAGGGCGCCGCGCGCGGGGTGGCCCGGCATGTCCCGCATCTCGGTGACGAAGCGCAGCAGCTCCCGGTAGACCCGCTCGCCCACCTTCCGGTCCACGAACCTCGGCGTCCAGCCGGGCGCCCCGCCCTGCACCGCGTCCATCACGGAGTCGCCGTGCAGCACCAGCCAGTCGTGCGCGCGGGAGACCACCAGGTCCACCACGCGCCGGTGGCCGCCGTCGGCGACGATCCGCTCCAGCATCTTGCCGAGGCCCGGCGCGATCTCCTGCACCGCCGCCCGGCGGGTGATCGCCTCGCCGACCACCGCCTGCACGTCGGAGTCCCGCAGCACCGTCAGCGCGCCGCGCAGCGCCGTGGCCAGCTCCGCCGTCACCCTCTCGGCGTGCTCCGGGCGGGCCAGCCAGGCGCCCAGCCGGCCGCCGATGCCGACCGCGCGCAGCCGCTGGCGCACGACGTCCTCGGAGAGGAAGTTCTCGCCGACGAACTCGCCCAGCGACACCCCGAGCTGGTCCTTCTTGGTCGGGATGATCGCGGTGTGCGGGATGGGCAGGCCGAGCGGATGGCGGAAGAGGGCGGTGACCGCGAACCAGTCGGCCAGCGCGCCCACCATGCCCGCCTCGGCCGCCGCCGCGACATAGCCCGCCCAGGCGCCGGCGCCGCCGTCCTGGGCCACCTTGGCGAGGACGTAGACCACCGCCACGAACAGCAGCAGCCCGGTCGCGGTCAGCTTCATCCGGCGCACCCCGCGCCGGCGCTCCTCGTCGGCGGGGCTGAACACGTTCATCGCGCGGCGGGCGGCGACGGCGTCCGCCGCGCGCGGGCCGGACTCCGGCGCCGGCACGGCGCTCGCCCCGGTGCGCCGCCCGGTCCCCGCACTCCGCCCGGCCCCCGCCGGGTCCGGGCCGGGGCCGGAGCCGCGGCCGGGGCCCGCCTGTGTCCTTCGTTCCATCCGCTCCACCCGTTCCGCGTTCCCGCACACGTCCCGCGTACGTCTGCGCCCGATTGTCCCCTCCTGGCCTACGCCCGGAACGGAACAGGAGTTCCCGACATCACCCGGAAGAGGCACAAGAAGGGACACAAGGTGACATGAAGCCGGACACGAAGGCGGACACGAGGACAGTCGCGACGGCAGACACGAAGGCGGACAAGGAGGGGGAACGGGAGGAGGAAGCGGAGCTAGAAGCGGCGGCCGCGGTCCTCCCAGCGGTCCCGCTGCCGCTCGCGCCGCTCCCGGTGCCGCTCCTGCCGCTCCTCGCGCCGCTCGCGCTGCTGCTCCAGATGCTCCTCGATGCGCTCGCGGTGCTCCTCGAGGTGGTCCTCAAGGCGTTCGCGGTGCCGCTCCCAGCGGTCCTCGTGGCGCGCGGCGTGCAGTTCGCGGCGCTCCGCCCTGCGCTCCAGCTTCTCTTGGCGGCGCGCCTCCTTCTGCGCCTGCCGCTCCGCACGGGTGAGCTTGCGCTCGACCCCGACACCGCCCCAGAACGCGAACCCGGAGACGATCACGCGCGGCGCGCCCGGCGCGCCCGGGACGCCCTCCTCGCGGTGGTCGAACCCGCCCATGATGCCGATGCCGCGCACGACCACCTCGACGCCGGGCGGCACGATCACGTTCATCCCGCCCATGATCGCCACGCAGTTGATCACGACCTCGCGGTCGGCGAAGTTCGCCTCGCGCAGATCGATCTCGCCGCCGCCCCAGAAGGCGAAGCAGTTGAACTGCCGGGGCACCGTCCAGGCGCCCTTGCGCTGGAACCCGGACATCACCGCGACCGCCCAGGACGACGACCCCTCGCCGCCGGTGATCCGGCTCAGCCAACTCCCGTCCCGCACCGGCTCCTTGTGCAGCGAGACCGGCGGCGCCGAGGGCGCGGCGGGCGCCGCCGCGGTGCCGGCGTCCGGCAGGTCGCGGGTGATCGGCTCCAGGTCGCCGTACGTACGCGCGCTGTAGGTGGCCTCCAGCCGCTCCTCGAACTCCGCCATGTCCAGGCGTCCTTCGGCGAGCGCGTCCCGCAGGACCTCGGCGACCCGTTCCCGGTCGGCGTCGGAGGCGCGCAACTGCCGCGCGTCGGGACGCGCGGCCCGCGGCGCCGGCCGCTGCTGGTCGTTTCCCTCGAAGGACACGGCGTCGGTCATGTACAGCAGCCTACGAGTTCGGCGCGCCGGAGGCTACGAGACCGCGCCTTCCGCCGCGTCCCCCGCCGAGACCGCGCCTTCCGCCCCCTCAGGAGCACCGCCGGGAGCGCCCTCCGCCGCCCCCGGCCCCGGCCGCCCGTACATCCGGGCGATCACCGCCTCGATGTCCGGCTCGCGCACCGACAGGTCCACCAGCGGGTAGCGCTCCGCGATCCGCGCCACCAGCGGCGCCGCCGACTTCCCCGCCGGGAAGGCCAGCCACTGCCGCGGCCCCTCCACCCGCACCACCCGCGCCGACGGCAGCTCGATCGGCGGCAGCTCCCGCTCCAGGTCCACCACCAGGGTCCGTTCGCTCTCGCCCGCCTCGTGCAGCCCGGCCAGCGGGCCCTCGTACATCATGCGCCCGTGGTCGATGACCATCACCCGCGAGCACAACTGCTCGATGTCCTGGAGGTCGTGGGTGGTGAGCAGCACCGTCGTGCCGCGCTCGGCGTTCAACTCGCGCAGGAACTCCCGCACCTTGGCCTTGCTGATCACGTCCAGGCCGATGGTCGGCTCGTCGAGGTAGAGCACCTCCGGGTCGTGCAGCAGGGCCGCCGCGATGTCGCCGCGCATCCGCTGGCCCAGCGAGAGCTGCCGCACCGGCACGTCCAGCAGGTCGCCCAGTTCCAGCAGCCGGACGCAGCGGTCGAGGTTCTCCCGGTAACGGGCGTCGGGGATGCGGTACATGCGGTGCGTCAGCCGGTAGGAGTCGATCAGCGGCAGGTCCCACCACAGCGTCGTACGCTGCCCGAACACCACCCCGATGCGCTGGGCGAGCCGGGTGCGCTCGCGGGCCGGATCGATGCCCGCGACCCGCAGCCGGCCGCCGGTCGGGGTGAGGATGCCGGTGAGCATCTTGATCGTCGTGGACTTGCCCGCGCCGTTCGGGCCGATGTAGCCGACCATCTCGCCGCGCGCCACGGTGAACGAGAGCGCGTCGACCGCCCGCACCCGCCGCCGCTCGCTCCTGAGGAACCCGGTCCGCTTGCGCACATCGAAGACCTTCTCGACCCGGTCGACCTCGATGAACGCCCCGCCGGGCGCCCCGCCGGGGCCGTCCCCCGCGAGGCCGCCGTCCCGCTCTTCCCTCGCCATACGTCCCTCCGACTCCCCTCAGCTCCCCGTGCTCCGGTACGACCGCAGCCCCGCCCGCCAGGCGACGCCCGCGAGCGCGCAGCAGACCATCGCGACCAGCGGCGAGGCGAACGCCGTCCAGCCCGGCAGCCCCAGCGGATACGGCCGCCCGAGCACGTACGCGGCGGGCAGCCAGTTGACGAACGCCAGCGGCAGGACGTACGTCACCCCGCGCACCAGCTCCGTGGCGAACACGGTCGGCGGGTACTGCAACAGCGTGGTCCCGCCGTACGTGAACGCGTTCTGCACCTCGGAGGCGTCCTGGGCGGCGAACTGGAAGGCCGCGCCCGCGACGAACACCGCGCAGAAGATCCCGCCGCCGCTCAGCGCCATCACCGGCATCAGCAGCAGCTTGAGCGGCGTCCAGTGCAGGTCGAGCCCGGCCAGCGCGTAGCCCGTCACCAGCAGGCCCTGGGTCACCCGGCCCAGTCGGCGCAGCGCGAACCGGTCGGCGGCGACCTGCGCGAGCACCGGCGCCGGACGGACCAGCAGCGTGTCCAGCGTGCCGTCGCGCACCCGCCGGCCCAGCCGGTCCATCGAGCCGATCGCCAGGTCGGCCAGCCCGAAGGAGAGGGTGCTCAGCCCGTACAGGAACGCCACCTCGGGCAGGCGGTAGCCGCCGAGCGCGTCCACCCGGGAGAACATCAGCAGGATCGCCACGAAGTCGAGCGCGGACGCCACGAAGTTCCCGAGCGTGGTCAGCGCGAACGAGGTCCGGTAGGCCATCGTGGAGCGGATCCACATGCCGGCGATCAGGCGGTAGGCCCGCAGGCCCTCACGCAGCCGGCCGCGCTGCTCCGTACGGGTGAGGCCCGCCCCTACGGCGGGGCCGGTGACGTCGACGGGGTCAGCCACCCTGCACCACCACCCGCCGGGTCGCCAGCGACTGCACCAGCCGCCCGGCCGCCAGCAGCGCCACCGCCCACGCGCCCTGGAAGGCGTACGTACCCAGCGGGTCCGCGTGGCCCAGCAGCACGTCGGCCGGGGCCTGGAGCAGCGACGACCACGGCAGCGCCCGCACCGTCTCGCCCAGGACGCCCGGGAAGACGTTCAGCGGCAGCAGCATCCCGGAGCAGAAGAACCCGGCCAGCCACGCCATCTGCACCACGCCCGCCCCGTCCAGCAGCCAGAACGCGCTCAGCGCCACCAGGTACCGGATGCCGAAGCTCACCAGCATCGCCGGCGGCAGCGTGCCGGCGAACGCCAGCCAGGTCACCGGGTCCGCGGGCAGCGCGGCGGGGAAGCACAGCACCCCGAACAGGAACGGCACCACCCCGCGCCCCACCAGCTGGAACACCGCCCGGCCCAGATCGGCCGAGAGCCACCACAGCTGGAGGTCGGCCGGCCGGTACAGATCGACGGCGATGTCACCCGTACGGATGCGCTCCATCAGCTCGTCCTCGACGCCGCCCCCGCCGAGCGCGAGCGTCGAGAGGAACGCCTGCCCCAGCCAGACGAAGGTGACGGCCTGCGCGCTGTCGTAACCGCCCAGATGCGGCCGCTCGTCCCACAGCGCGAGGTAGGTGTACACCAGGATCAGGCCGAACACGGTGTTGGTGAACACCCCGGCCAACGTGGCCGCACGATAGGTCGCGTACCGTCTGAATCCCCCCGCCGCGACGGCCGCGTACAACCGCCCAGCGCCCACGTCACGCCTCCACAAGGTCCGTCGACACGAAGCGCAGGAGCGTAGTGCGCGCGCGGCGTGACGTGCCACGCATTTTCCGGACCACATGCCCGGGAACGGGAACGGAACGCGTGGTGCGTGAGTCTTCATCCGGGGGCGCAGAAGCGCATGAGGGCGTACCGCGACGTACGACGTGAAAACAGGAGTCCGTGCACGACATGAGCGACGAGCCGCAGCCGAAGGCCAAGGCACAGCCCGAGGCCGAGGCGCAGCCGCAGCCGCAGCCGCGATCCGAGCCGGAGGCTCGGGACCAGGGTGACGGCCAGGGCGAGGGCCAGGGATCCGGTCGGCGGAACGGCGACCGGGGCGAGAGCCGTGACCGGGGCCGGGCGGAGGGCTCGGCCGAGGGCCGGGCGGAGCGGGAAGCGCCGTCGGCGGCGGAGCGCGCCGGGGACCGGCCCGCCGCGCGGGACGAGGGGGAGGCCGGGACGAAGGCCGTCCCCCGGGCCCAGGACCGCCCGAAGGGGCCGAGCCAGGACAAGGGTCAGGATCAGGGCAAGGCGCAGTTGCCCCAGCGGAAGCCGCGACCGGCGCGGGGCGCCGGCTCCGGTACGCCGGACTCGGGTACGCCTGAACCGCGTACGCCGGACGCGCGTACGCCGGACGCGGACACCGCCGGCGGTCCCGGCACCCGGGCCGCGACCGGAGGCATCACCTGGGGCACGAACACCTCCGGCGGCCGGGGCCCGGCGGGACGCGCCCCGGGCAACCCGGCGGGACGCGCCCCGGGCAACCCGGCGGGACGCGCGGCGGGCGCCACGGGCGCGGCCGGCGCGGCGAGCGCCGCCGGCGCGGGCGCCGGACCCTCGGGTGCCGGACCGGCCGGTCGTACCGCCCACGGCAGCGGAGCCCACACCACCGGCCCCAACGGGCCCACCCGCTCCTCCAGCCCCGATGGCCCCAGCGGGCCCAGCGGCCCCAGCGGCCCCACCGACCATCCCACCACCCAGCTGGCCGCCGCCTCGCGGCCCGCCGCGGCCGTGCGCACCACCGCCTCCCCCGAGGCCGCCGCCGACGGCGGCCAGTCCGGCCAGTCCGGCCAGTCGAAGGCTCAGTCCAAGAAGGACAAGAAGGCCGCCAAGAAGGCCAAGCGGAAGCGGACCGGGTGGCGGCGGCTGCTGCCGACCTGGCGGATGGTGCTCGGCGGCGTCCTCACCGTCGCACTGCTGATCATCGGCGCGTTCTTCGTCGGCTACTCCCTGGTCAAGATCCCGCCCGCCAACGCCCTGGCGATGAAGCAGGCCAACGTCTACCTGTACGCGGACGGCACCGAGATCGCCCGCGACGGCGACATCAACCGGGAGAACGTCGCGCTCGACCAGGTCTCCAAGGACGCCCAGCACGCCGTACTGGCCGCCGAGGACCGCGACTTCTACACCGAGTCCGCCGTCGACCCGAAGGCGATGCTGCGGGCCGGCTGGAACACCGCGACCGGCAAGGGCAAGCAGTCCGGCTCCACCATCACCCAGCAGTACGTGAAGAACTACTACCTGGGCCAGGAGCAGACCGTCACCCGCAAGGTGAAGGAGTTCTTCATCTCGGTCAAGCTGGACCGCACGGAGTCCAAGGACGAGATCCTGGGCGGCTACCTCAACACCAGCTACTTCGGCCGCAACGCCTACGGCATCCAGGCCGCCGCGCAGGCGTACTACGGCGTCAAGGCCAAGGACCTCGACCCGGCCCGCGCCGCCTACCTCGCCGCGCTGGTCAACGCGCCCAGCGAGTACGACGTCGTCGCCCACCCGGAGAACAAGTCGGCCGCGCTGGCCCGCTGGAACTACGTCCTGGACGGCATGGTCAAGCAGGGCTGGCTGGGCGCCTCCGAGCGGGCCGGGATGAAGTTCCCGAGCCCGAAGGACGCCACGGTGCCCACCGGCATGTCCGGACAGCGCGGCTACCTCGTGCGCGCGGTGAAGGACTACCTCGCGCAGAACAAGATCCTCACCGAGGACGAACTGTCCGCGGGCGGCTACCGGATCACGACGACGATCCAGAAGAGCAAGCAGGACGCGTTCGTGAAGGCCGTCGACGACCAGCTGATGAGCAAGCTGGACAAGAAGAACCGCAAGGTCGACACCTACGTCCGCGCGGGCGGCGCCGCCGTCGACCCGAAGACCGGCGAACTCGTGGCCATGTACGGCGGCATCGACTACCTCAAGCAGTTCACCAACAACGCCACCCGCCGGGACTTCCAGGCCGGCTCCACCTTCAAGCCGTTCGTGTTCACCGCCGCCGTCCAGAACGAGGCCCGGACCACGGACGGCCGCACCATCACCCCCAACACCCTCTACGACGGCACCAACAAGCGCCCCGTCCAGGGCTGGATCGGCGGCTCCTACGCCCCCGAGAACGAGGACCAGCGCTCCTACGGCGACATCACCGTCCGTGAGGCCACCGACAAGTCGGTCAACGCGGTGTACGCGCAGATGGCCGTGGACGTCGGCTCCGACAAGGTGAAGAAGACCGCCATCGACCTCGGCGTCCCGGGCGACACCCCGGAGCTGGTCAGCAGCCCGTCCATCGCGCTCGGCGTGGCCCGGGCCAGCGTGGTCGACATGGCGCAGGCGTACGCCACCCTCGCCAACCACGGCAAGCACGGCGTCTTCACGATGATCAAGAAGATTACCAAGGACGGCGCCAACGCCGTGAAGCTGCCCCAGGACACCGAGACCCAGGCCGTCAGCCGGCAGGCCGCCGACACCACCACCTCGGTGCTGCAGAGCGTCGTCCAGAACGGCACCGGCGCCCCGGCCCAGGCGATCGGCCGCCCGGCCGCCGCCAAGACCGGCACCGCCGAGGAGGACACCGCGGCCTGGTTCGCCGGCTACACCCCGAACCTCGCCACCGTGGTCTCCGTGATGGGCCAGGACCCGGTGACGGCCGCCCACAAGTCGCTGTACGGGGCGATGGGACTGGACCGCGTCAACGGCAGCGGCGCGCCCGGCAGCATCTGGGCGCAGTTCATGGGCGACGCCCTCAAGGGCACCCAGGCCGACGACTTCGACCTCCAGCTCCAGCCCGGCGCGGACGCCAGTCAGGCCCCGCCGAGCGGCGCCGCGACGACGCCGGGCGACGACGGCCAGGACGACGGCGCCAGCCCGAGCACGGGCGCCGGCCAGGACACCCAGGGCCAGGGCGACCAGGGCGGGACGCAGGGGCAGACCGCGGGCCAGGGCGGCACCACGGGCTCCACCTCTCCCACCCCGACCACCGGCGGCGCCGGTGGCGGCACCCCGGGCACGGACGGCGGGACGGGCGCCGGGGGCGCGGGCGGCACGGGCGGCACCCCGCCCACCGGCGGCGGTGACGGCGGCACGGGCGACGCCGGAGGCGGGGGCGGCGGGCGCGGCGCGGGCGGCAACCCCGGCGGGACCCCCACCACGGGCGGCGCCGACGGGGCCGGCGGCACGACCGGCGACGGCGCGACGACGACGGGCGCCGGCCCGGGAGCCCTCTAGCCCCCGGGCCACCGCCTCGGGCCCCCTGTGACCTGGTGACCTGGTCGATCCAGTGACCCGGTGATCTAGTGGCCCGAGGTGGCCTTCAGCCCCACCACGGCCACCAGCAGCAGGCACACGAAGAAGATCCGGGCGGCGGTCACCGGCTCCCCCAGCACCACCATGCCGAGCACCGCCGCACCGGCCGCCCCGATGCCCACCCACACGCCGTAGGCGGTGCCGATGGGCAGGGAACGGGCGGCGTAGGACAGCAGCAGCATGCTGGCGACGATCCCGGCGCCGGTGAGCACACTGGGCACCAGCCGGGTGAAACCCTCGCTGTACTTCATGCCGATGGACCAGCCCACTTCGAGCAGACCGGCGACGACGAGCAGAACCCAGGCCACGACGGGCACCTCCGAGACAACCACGGCGGCCGGCCGCTCGGGCCGACCGCTGCCGGACAACGGGTGCGTCGTCTTTGCCTGCATCCCGGTACGGCGCGTCTCGTCGGGCTCCCTTCCGAGGCTAGCAAAACCACGCCGAAGAGGCCGGTGACGATGGTCACCGGCCCCTTCGGACGCTCACTCGCCGCACGTACCGGCTACAGGTACAGCCCCGTGGAGTCCTCCGACCCCTCGAACCGGTCCGCGGCCACCGCGTGCAGATCACGCTCGCGCATGAGCACGTACGCCGTGCCCCGCACCTCCACCTCGGCCCGGTCCTCCGGGTCGTACAGCACCCGGTCGCCCGGCTCCACGGTCCGTACGTTCTGCCCGACCGCGACGACTTCCGCCCAGGCCAGGCGGCGGCCCACCGCGGCCGTCGCGGGGATCAGGATGCCGCCGCCCGAACGCCGCTCGCCCTCGCTCGTGTCCTGCCGGACCAGCACCCGGTCGTGCAGCATCCGGATGGGCAGCTTGTCGTCGTGGGTGCTGTGCTCGTTTCTGTTGGCGCTCACGCCTCGAACCTACCTGCCTTCAGCACGTCCGTACGCGGTGGGTCAGCCCCGGCGCCTGCGACTGCTCAGGGTGAGCAGCCCGACCACGCCGACGGCCAGCAGCGCGACCGGCACGATCCGCTCGAGACGGGGCGCGCCCTCGGTGTCCACGAACTGCGCCCGTACATCACTGACCACCCGGTTGACCTGCACATAGGCCCGTCCGAGGGTGTGGTCGACGTTGGCGGCGACCTTGGCCCTGGCGTCTCCGACGAGCGTCTTGGGGTGCACCCGCACGCCGATCTCGTCGAGCGTCTCGGCCAGTACCTCGCGCCGGCGCCTGATGTCGGCCTCGATCTCAGCCGGGGTCCTGGTGTCCGCCGTGTCCGCCACCGTACCGCCTCCGATGTCAACTGCTGCCTGTTGTGGACAGTCTGTCAGCTCTTGCCGCGACCGCACGGTCGGCACCCCCGGTTACCCTCGGACCGACACGGTATTGGCACGACGAGGAGACGAACTTCGATGACCGAGCGACTCCAGCCCGGGGACGCGGCCCCCGCCTTCACCCTCCCCGACGCCGACGGCAACGAGGTGTCGCTGGCCGACCACAAGGGCCGAAAGGTCATCGTCTACTTCTACCCGGCCGCGCTCACCCCCGGCTGCACCAAGCAGGCGTGCGACTTCACCGACAACCTCGACCTGCTGGCCGGCGCCGGCTACGACGTCATCGGCGTCTCCCCCGACAAGCCGGAGAAGCTGGCGAAGTTCCGCGAGACGGAGTCCCTGAAGGTCACCCTCCTCGCCGACCCCGACAAGAAGGTCCTGGCGGCCTACGGCGCCTTCGGCGAGAAGAAGCTCTACGGCAAGACGGTCACCGGCGTCATCCGCTCCACGGTCGTCGTGGACGAGAACGGCAAGGTCGAACGCGCCCTCTACAACGTCAAGGCCACGGGCCACGTGGCCAAGATCATCAAGGATTTGGGCGTCTGAGGCGTCTGCCCGGCCAGTAGCATGGCCGGGCAGCGCCGGGCGGCCGTGGTGGAACTGGCAGTCACGCTGGGTTTAGGTCCCAGTGGGGTAACTCCCGTGAGGGTTCGAGTCCCTCCGGCCGCACGCACACGCAGGGGAAGGGGCCGTCCGGATGGGCGGCCCCTTTTGGTGGGTTCAGCCCAGCAGTTCCCGTACCACCGGGACCAGTTCGCGGAAGGCCTTGCCGCGGTGGCTGATGGCGTTCTTCTCCTGGGGGGTCAGTTCCGCGCAGGTGCGGGTCTCGCCGGCCGGCTGGAGGATCGGGTCGTAGCCGAAGCCGTGGGCGCCGGCGGGCGTGTGGCGCAGGGTGCCGGGCAGGCGGCCCTCCACGACCCGTTCCGTGCCGTCCGGGAGGGCGAGGGCCGCGGCGCAGGCGAAGTGGGCGGCGCGGTGCTCCTCGGCGATGTCGGAGAGCTGGGCCAGCAGCAGGTCCAGGTTGGCCCGGTCGTCGCCGTGACGGCCCGCCCAGCGGGCCGAGAAGATGCCGGGCGCGCCGCCGAGGACGTCGACGCAGAGGCCGGAGTCGTCGGCGACCGCCGGGAGTCCGGTGGCCTGGGCCAGGGCGTGTGCCTTGAGCAGGGCGTTCTCGGCGAAGGTGACGCCGGTCTCCTTGACGTCGGGCACTTCGGGGTAGGCGTCGGTGCCGACGAGTTCGTGGGGCAGGCCGGCGTCGGTGAGGATCGCCCGGAGTTCGGTGATCTTTCCGGCGTTGCGGGTGGCGAGGATCAGGCGGGTCATGCCCACCAGTATCGACGCCCGCCCGCCGGTCTCCTGCTTGCGCCCGGTGCGCTCAGGGGGTGCAGACCTTGGTGAGTTCGCCGGCGGCGTCGGTGACGGGGCCGACGTCGGGGGTGCGGTCGCCGTCGGCGAGGGCCGTGCGGACGTTCTCCACCGCCGTGCCGAGGTCGTCGACCGCCTTGTTGACGTCCGTGTCGTCGGTCTTGTCGCCGATGCTCTTCAGGTTCCGCTCGATCGACCGCAGGGCCTGGTCGGTCCGGGCGGGGTCGTCCGCCGCGTTCCGCACCGCCTGCTGGAGGTCGGTGACGCTGTCGGCGATGGAGTCGGCGCTCTGGACGCAGTCCAGGGCCTTGTTCATCGCGTCGCAGCCGGTCAGGGCGGAGAGTGTGAGGGCGACGGCGGCCGTGGTGGCGGCGATGGCGGTACTGCGGCCCAGGCGTCGGTGGCGGCTCGCGGCCATGCGTGGGTTCCCTCCCCGTGTCGTGGCCGGGCGTACGGCGGTGTGCCGTGCGCCCGTATCCACAGGGACGCGGGGAGGGCGTCCGCGGGTTGCCCCCGGCGGACGCCCTTCTTGGGGCGCCCTTTACTTTTCGAGCGGTTCGAGCGCGGCCCGCTGGAACGCGGCGAGGTCGGTGCAGCCGGCGACGGCGAGGTCGAGCAGGGCGTTGAGTTCGTCGCGGGCGAAGGGCTCGGCCTCGGCGGTGCCCTGGACCTCGACGAAGCGGCCGTCGCCGGTGCAGACGACGTTCATGTCGGTGTCGGCGCGGACGTCCTCCTCGTAGCGGAGGTCGAGGAGCGGGACGCCGCCGACGATGCCGACGGAGACGGCGCTGACGGTGCCGGTGAGGGGCTGGCGGCCGGCCTTGATCAGCTTCTTGCCCTGGGCCCAGGCGACGGCGTCGGCGAGGGCGACGTAGGCGCCGGTGATGGCGGCGGTGCGGGTGCCGCCGTCGGCCTGGAGGACGTCGCAGTCCAGGACGACGGTGTTCTCGCCGAGGGCCTTGTAGTCGATGACGGCGCGCAGCGAGCGGCCGATGAGGCGGCTGATCTCGTGGGTGCGGCCGCCGATGCGGCCCTTGACGGACTCGCGGTCGCCGCGGGTGTTGGTGGCGCGGGGCAGCATGGCGTACTCGGCGGTGACCCAGCCTTCGCCGCTGCCCTTGCGCCAGCGCGGGACGCCTTCGGTGACGGTGGCGGTGCACAGGACCTTGGTGTCGCCGAAGGAGACGAGGACGGAGCCCTCTGCGTGCTTGCTCCAGCCGCGTTCGATGGTGACCGGGCGGAGTTGTTCGGGGGTGCGGCCGTCGATTCGAGACATGGCGCCGAGCCTAGCCTCCCGTGCGCGAGGGGCTCCTCCCGCGGTGGGAAGAGCCCCTTGCGAGTGAACCGCGGTGCGCGGTTCACGGATTCACATCATGTCTTCGATCTCGGCCGCGATGGGGTCGGCGTCGGTGCCGATGACGACCTGGATGGCGCTGCCCATCTTGACGACGCCGTGGGCGCCGGCGGCCTTGAGGGCGGCGTCGTCGACCAGCGAGGGGTCGTGGACCTCGGTGCGCAGGCGGGTGATGCAGCCCTCGATCTCGTCGATGTTGTCGATGCCGCCGAGTCCGGCGACGATCTTCTCAGCCTTGCTGGCCATGTTCCTTCTCCCTGATCCGAACCGCTTGGTCGCAGTAACCCACAGTTGGCCCATCTTCGCGAGCGGTCGCGCCGTGGGTGTGCCGATGATGGCGTTCACGACGGCGGAACCGTCCGCCGACTGGTCTACACCACCGTCGGTGCGGTGGCCAAACGCGGTGCGGGGAGGACGTCCATGAGTGCCGGCGGCGCGGAGATCGGGCCTTCTTCGCTGCGGACGCGCTGGAACACGCTGTTCCAGGGCTTGCAGAAGATGGGCCGCAGCTTGCAGTTGCCGATCGCGGTGCTGCCGGCGGCGGGCATCCTGAACCGGCTGGGGCAGCCGGACGTGTTCGGGAAGGACGGTCTGGGCTGGACCGCCGTGTCGAAGGTGATGGCGGGGGCGGGTGGCGCGCTGCTGGACGGTCAGCTGGGGCTGCCGTTGCTGTTCTGCGTGGGCGTGGCCATCGGGATGGCGAAGAAGGCGGACGGTTCGACGGCGCTGGCGGCGGTGGCGGGTTTCCTCGTCTACTACAACGTGCTGCGCCAGTTCCCGGTGGACTGTCCGGCGGGCGCGCGGGTGATCGCGACGGGGTGCCAGGCGGCGGACGGGACGGCGACGCCGTTCACGTACCAGAATCCGGGGGTGTTCGGCGGGATCGTGATGGGGCTGCTGGCGGCCTACTTCTGGCGGCGGTTCCACCGGACGCGGCTGGTGGACTGGCTGGGCTTCTTCAACGGGCGCCGGCTGGTGCCGATCGTCATGGCGTTCGTGGCGATCCTGTTCGCGGCGCTGTGTCTGTGGGTGTGGCCGCCGGTGGGGCGCGGTCTGGAGAGTTTCAGCGACTGGCTGAGCGACGCGGGGGCGTGGGGCGCGGGGATCTTCGGGCTGGCGAACCGGGCGCTGCTGGTGATCGGGCTGCACCAGTTCCTGAACGTGCCCATCTGGTTCCAGTTCGGCAGTTACACGAAGCCGGACGGGTCGGTGGTGCACGGTGACATCAACATGTTCCTGGCGGGCGATCCGCACGCGGGGCAGTTCACCTCGGGTTTCTTCCCGATCATGATGTTCGCGCTGCCCGCGGCGGCGCTGGCGATCACGCACACCGCGCGGCCGGAGCGGCGCAAGGAGGTGGGCGGGCTGATGCTGTCGGTGGCGCTCACGTCGTTCGTCACGGGGATCACGGAGCCGCTGGAGTACTCGTTCCTCTTCATCGCGCCGGTGCTGTATGCGGTGCACGCGGTGCTGACGGGGGCGTCGATGGCGGTGACGTGGGCGCTGGGGGTGCACGACGGGTTCAGCTTCTCGGCGGGGCTGATCGACTACGTCATCAACTGGAACCTGGCGACCCGGCCGTGGGGGATCATTCCGATCGGGCTGTGCTTCGCCGCGGTGTACTACGCGGTCTTCCGGTTCGCGATCACGCGGTTCGATCTGCGGACTCCGGGGCGTGAGCCGGAGGACGAGGTCGAGGACACCACGAAGGCGTGAGCACCGGTCGTCCGGCGGGGTCCGAGACCGGTCCGCGATCGCCCCGACACCGGGCGGTGACCGCCCGCGCGGACCCGTACGCCGCGTAGTGATTCCGTAGCGGATTCGCGGGTTCCTTACGCCACCTTCATCGTGCTACAACAGGTCTACACCACTGAGTGGTGTAGACCACCACCCGATGGAGGACGGACGTTATGAGCACCGCCACCGCCGAACAGAAGGCGGCGCCCGCGAAGAAGCGGGGTTCAGGCCTGTTCCAGGGCCTGCAGAAGATCGGCCGGAGCCTGCAGCTGCCGATCGCCGTGCTGCCGGCGGCGGGCCTGATGGTTCGGCTCGGTCAGCCGGATGTCTTCGGGGCCGACGGCCTCGGCTGGGACAAGGTGGCGTCCGTCTTCGCCAACGCGGGCAGTGCCATCACCGGCAGCCTCCCGATCCTCTTCTGCATAGGTGTCGCCATCGGCTTCGCCAAGAAGGCCGACGGCTCCACCGCGCTCGCCGCCCTGGTGGGCTTCCTTGTCTACAGCAAGGTCCTCCAGTCGTTCCCGGTGACGGAGGCGAAGGTCCAGAGCGGCGCGGACATAGTCGCGACCTACAACGACCCGGGTGTCCTCGGCGGCATCATCATGGGTCTGCTGGCGGCCGTGCTGTGGCAGCGGTTCCACCGCACCAAGCTGGTGGACTGGCTCGGCTTCTTCAACGGCCGCCGGCTGGTGCCGATCATCATGGCCTTCGTCGGCATCGTGGTGGGTGTCTTCTTCGGCCTGGTCTGGAAGCCCATCGGTGAGGGCATCAGCAACTTCGGCGAGTGGATGACCGGCCTCGGTTCCGTCGGCGCCGCGCTCTTCGGCCTGATCAACCGCGGCCTGATCCCGATCGGCATGCACCAGTTCGTGAACACCGTGGCCTGGTTCCAGCTCGGCGACTTCAAGGACGCCACCGGCCAGATCGTGCACGGCGACTACGGACGCTTCCTGGCCGGCGACCCCTCTGCGGGCATGTTCATGTCGGGCTTCTTCCCGATCATGATGTTCGGCCTGCCGGCCGCCGCGCTCGCCATGGCGCACACCGCTCGTCCGGAGCGCCGCAAGGCAGTGCTGGGCATGATGACGTCCCTGGCCCTGACCTCGTTCGTCACCGGTGTCACGGAGCCGATCGAGTTCTCCTTCATGTTCATCGCCCCGATCCTGTACGTGATCCACGCGGTGCTCGCCGCCGTGTCCCTCGCGGTGACGTGGGGTCTCGGTGTCCATGCGGGCTTCAACTTCTCCGGCGGACTGATCGACTACGCCCTCTACTGGAAGTTGGACACCAGGCCATGGCTGATCATCCCGATCGGCTTGGTCTTCGGAGCGATCTACTACGTGGTGTTCCGCTTCGCGATCGTCAAGTTCAACCTGAAGACCCCGGGCCGTGAGCCCGACGAGGAGGTCGAGGACCTCACCAAGGCGTGAGTCCCGCCGCAGCGTGACGAGGCCCCCCGAGCCGGAGAAACCGCTCGGGGGGCCTCGTCGTACCGTCGTCGCACGGCCCGCGCGGACTCAGATCTCGTACGTCGCTCCCGGCGCCGCCAGCGCCACCGGACCGGGGTAGGCGGCGCGGGCGTGGTCCAGGTTGATCTGCGGGTCGGTCCACGGGGGGATGTGGGTGAGGACCAGGCTGCGCACCCCGGCGCGGGCGGCGGCCTCGCCGGCCTCGCGGCCGTTGAGGTGGAGGTCGGGGATGTCCTCCTTGCCGTCCGTGAAGGCGGCCTCGCACAGGAACAGGTCCGCCTCGCGGGCGAGTTCGTCCAGGGCCTCGCTGACGCCGGTGTCGCCCGAGTACGTCAGCGTCCGGCCGCCGTGCTCGATGCGGATGGCGTACGCCTCCACCGGGTGGGCCACCCGCTCGGTGTGCACGGTGAAGGGGCCGATCTCGAACGTGCCCGGCTTGACCGTGTGGAAGTCGAAGACCTCGCTCATGGAGGAGGCGGAGGGGGTGTCGGCGTAGGCGGTGGTCAGGCGGTGCTCGGTGCCCTCGGGGCCGTAGACCGGGAGCGGGTCGCAACGGCCGCCCTCGTGGCGGTAGTAGCGCGCGACGAAGTAGACGCACATGTCGATGCAATGGTCGGCGTGCAGATGGCTCAGGAAGACGGCGTCGAGGTCGTAGAGACCGCAGTGGCGCTGCAACTCGCCCAGGGCGCCGTTGCCCATGTCGAGGAGCAGCCGGAAGCCGTCGGCCTCTACGAGGTAGCTCGAACAGGCCGATTCCGCGGACGGGAACGACCCCGAGCAGCCGACGACGGTGAGCTTCATGAAGCAGAAACCTCCGCTGGCGGGATGGATACAGAAGGTGACGGGGGTCGTGCGGTCCGTCGAGCGTAAGGCGCGAAACGGCTGGTCGCTCCTCCGGCAAGGGCGGTTGTGGGCGAACTCACCTGCGGTGTCACCGGTTCGGCTGGACGTGGGGCGCATGAGGTACGCGAGAGGGCGCGCGCCGAGTCTCGCGCGCCGGTAACGTCGTCCTTATGGACACGTCCTGGTGGCTGGCGCTCGCGGCGGTGGTGCTGTTGGCGCTCGTCGCCACGCTCGTCGACGGGTGGGGGCGGGGCCGCCGGCCCGCGGGCCGCAGAACGCGCCCGCCGGGGCGGCCGGAGGGCCGGGCGGCCGCGGCGCGGCCGCGCCCGGCGGAGATCTGGTGGGCCAACGTGCCCTACGAGGACGGTCCCGGCTCCAAGGACCGGCCGTGCCTGGTGCTGTCGGTGCACGGCAAGCGGGCCCGGGTCGCCAAGATCACCAGCAAGTTCCATGACGAGCGGGCCGGGGTGATCCCCCTGCCGCCCGGCTCGGTGGGGGACGGACAGGGGCGGACCAGCTTCCTGGAGACCGACGAGGTGCGCGAGGTGCCGGTGTGGGACTTCCGGCGCCGGGTGGGGGTCGTGGACCCGGTCCTGTGGGACCAGGTGCGCTACCTGGCCGGCTGAACCGCGGCCCGGGGGCCGCGGGTACGGCGCTCATGGCCGGGTCACCTTCACGGTGACCGTCCACTCCTGGATGCCCTTGCAGGAGATCTTGCCGGGGCCGGTCGCGCACAGCGGGCGGGAGGCGGACAGGCGGGCGGTGCCGGGGGTGGGCGCGGTGAACGCGGCGAGGGCGTCGCCGGGCAGGATCACGATGCCGGCGTTGGTTCCCTTGAGGATGCCGCCGTCGGCCCGGACCGGGCTCCAGGGGCGTTCCTTGGTGCCGTCCAGGTTCATCCGCACCGACCCGCCGGCGGTCAGGCACACGGTCCGCCCGGAGTCGGCGGCGGTCAGCTCGACGTGCCGCACGCAGTCGGACGGGGAGCCGGAGGCCGTGGGGGAAGCCGAGGCCGTGGGGGAGGCGGACGGCGATCCGGAGGCCGGCGCGGACGCCGCGCCGCTCGACGCCCCTGGACCGCCGCCCTTGCCGTCGTCGTCCTGCGTGCCGCAGCCGGCGAGCAGCAGGGCCGCGGCGACGGCTGCCGCCGCCGTGGCGGCGAGGGTGCCGCGGTGGTGCGTGCGCGTGGAGAGCGTCGTACGGCGCATGGGGCGTCCGCCTTTCGTCGACCCGGTCGTCGGGTGTCCAGTGCCCTGATGCCGGTGTGACGTTCCTCCAGCACATCAGGATCCCTCCCCCGGCGCACGCCGGGGCCCCGGCCGCTGTGCCGGCCGGGGCCCCTGCCCGCGTGGTGCGGGTCGTGCGAGGCGTGGATCAGCTGGTCGTCAGGGCGGTGTCGTCCACGACGAAGCTGGTCTGGAGCGAGGAGTCCTCGACGCCGTTGAACTTCAGGGTGACCGTCTGGCCCGCCAGCGAGGACAGGTCGAAGGTCTTCTGCGCGTACCCGGTGGCCTTGTTGAGGTTGGAGTAGGTCGCCAGGGTGGTCGATCCGGCGGTGACCGTCAGCTTGTCGTACGCGGTGCTGCCGGTCTCGGCGGTGTCGACGTGCAGGTAGAAGGTGAGCGTGGCCTTGCAGCCGGCCGGGATGGTCACCGACTGGGACAGCGTGTCGGTGTGGGTGGAGCCGTAGCCGTCGAGCCAGGCCTTGTAGGAGCCGCCGTGCGCGGCCTCACCGCTGTCGTTGGTGATGACGCCGCTGGTGCCGGTCCAGCCGGTGCTGCCGGACTCGAAGCCCGGGTTGGCGAGCAGCTGGGTGGCGGAGCAGGTGCCGCCGCCGCCGGAACCGACGGTCCAGGTGAAGGAGGTGGAGCCGGTGGCGCCGGTGGAGTCCTTGGCGGTGACGGTGACCTGGTAGGTGCCGGCGGTGGTGGCGGTGCCGGTGATCAGGCCGGTGGAGCTGTTGATGGACAGGCCGGTGGGCAGGCCGGTGGCGCTGTAGGTGAGGGCCGCGCCGGCGCTGTCGGCGGCCTTGATCTGGAGGCTGGCCGAGCCGCCGGTGGTGGTCGACTGGCTGCCGGGGTTGGTGACGGTCACCGTGTTGCCGGTGCCGCCGCCGCCCGAGGTGAACGCGGCGGTGCCGTTCGGGGTGCCCCAGCCGGTCGGGCCGTCGTAGCCGGTGGTCGCCTTGCAGAAGTACGAGGTGGAGCAGGAGCCGTTGGAGCCGCTGGTGACGTCGTACAGGTTGCCGGTGTGGCTGTAGGGGTACTTCGCCGGGTAGTCGGCGCTGCCCGGGGTGCCCGCGAGGGCGTAGACGCCGGCGATGATCGGGGCGGAGGCGCTGGTGCCGCCGTAGACCGCCCAGCCGGAGCCGCCGTAGGTGTCGTAGACCGCCACGCCGGTGGCCGGGTCGGCGACCGCGGAGACGTCGGCCTCCATGCGCTTGGAGCAGCCGGTGTCGGTCTGCCAGCTCGGCTTGGGGTCGTAGGCCGAGCAGCCGGAGCCGGTGCCCTCGGTGGAGTTGGTGTTCCACACCGACTCGCTCCAGCCGCGGGAGCCGGAGGAGGTGGTGAGCGCGGTGCCGCCGACGGCGGTCACGTACTGCGAGGTGGCCGGGTACTCGGCGCCGTAGCCGGAGTCGCCCGCGGAGACGGTGATGGCGACGCCGGGGTGCTTGAAGTACTGGGTGTCCTCGGTGGTCTGGTTGGACGCCTCGTCGCCGCCCCAGCTGTTGGAGACGAACTTGGCGCCGAGGGAGACCGCCTCGTTCTCGGCGATGCCGAGGTCGGTGTCGTTGGCGGAGTTGGCCTCGACCAGGATGATGCTGCAGTTCGGGCAGACGGCGCTGACCATGTCGACGTCGAGCGCCTCTTCGCCGGCCCAGCCGCTGTCGTTGGTCGGCAGCGAGGTGGTGGAGCCGGTCTGGCTGACCTGCTTGAAGCAGCCGTTGGCCTTGGTGCACGCGGACAGGCCGAACTGCGAGCGGTAGGTGGCGAGGTCGGACTCGGCGTTGGGGTCGTTGTAGGCGTCGACCACCGCGACGGTCAGGCCGGAGCCGCCGGTGCTGGGCAGGTTGTAGGCGCTGTGCAGGTTGGCCGGGGAGAGGCCGGAGGGCGCGGCGGCGGCCACGGCCGCGGCGAGCCGCTGCTTGATGTCGGTGCGGCGCTGGGCGAAGCAGGACGCGTGTCCGGGCTCGGCGGTGGCGCACAGGTGCTGGGTGGGCACCTTCTGGCCGGCCGTGCCGGTGGTGTGGAAGGTCTGCCGCTCGGGTGCGGTCAGGGCCTTGGCGTTCTGCGTGACGCGGGAGGTCTGGTGCGCGGGAGCGGCCGCGGCCGCGGTCTGGGCGCCGGCGGTGGGCGCCGCCGCGAACCCGGCGACGGTGAGGGCGAGCGCGGGGAAGGCGAGGGCGAGGAGCCTGGGCAGGCTCCGTCTGGGCGCGCTCGGGCGTGACTCACGCATGGGGTGCTGCCTCCATCGGGAAGTGGGGTTTCGCTCTGTTTGGGGCAGGCCCGTGACGCGCGTAGCGGCGGCGAGACCGCGCAGTCATGAGCATGACACTTCAGGCCCCCGTCATGCCGATGAGCGTGACATGACAGGTGCGGAAGGAACGTAGCCCCGGCCCGACGGGGACCGGCAGGGGCGGAGGGAATTCTTTGCCCCTCCATAGGATGCGGTTGGCCCCCTCGTGGGAGGGGGCTGGCGCGTGCTTGATTCAGCGCCCGGCCGGACGTCCGGCCGGCCCGGTCCGGCGCCCCGGCGGGGGCCCGGCCGGCCTCAGGCCCACAGCTGGCCCTGGAGCGTCTCGATGGCCTCCTCGGTGGTGGCCGCGGTGTAGACGCCGGTGGAGAGGTACTTCCAGCCGCCGTCGGCGACGACGAACGCGATGTCCGCGCTCTCCCCCGCCTTGACCGCCTTCTGGCCGACGCCGATCGCCGCGTGCAGCGCGGCGCCCGTGGAGACGCCCGCGAAGATGCCCTCCTGCTGGAGGAGTTCACGGGTGCGGGTGACCGCGTCGGCCGAGCCGACCGAGAAGCGGGTGGTGAGCACGGAGGCGTCGTACAGCTCGGGGACGAAGCCCTCGTCGAGGTTGCGCAGGCCGTAGACCAGGTCGTCGTAGCGCGGCTCGGCGGCGACGATCCGGACGCCCGGCTTGTGCTCGCGCAGATAGCGGCCGACGCCCATCAGGGTGCCGGTGGTGCCCAGGCCCGCGACGAAGTGCGTGATGGAGGGCAGGTCGGCGAGGATCTCGGGGCCGGTGGTGGCGTAGTGGGCGCCGGCGTTGTCCGGGTTGCCGTACTGGTAGAGCATCACCCAGTCCGGGTGCTCGGCGGACAGCTCCTTGGCCACCCGTACGGCGGTGTTGGAGCCGCCGGCGGCCGGCGAGGGGATGATCTCGGCGCCCCACATGCCGAGCAGGTCCCGGCGCTCCTGCGAGGTGTTCTCGGGCATCACGCACACCATGCGGTAGCCCTTGAGCTTGGCCGCCATGGCCAGCGAGATGCCGGTGTTGCCGGAGGTGGGCTCCAGGATCGTGCAGCCCGGGGTGAGCCGGCCGTCCTTCTCCGCCTGCTCGATCATGTGCAGGGCGGGGCGGTCCTTGACCGAGCCGGTGGGGTTGCGGTCCTCCAGCTTCGCCCAGATCCGGACGTCGGCGGACGGCGAGAGCCGCGGCAGGCGCACCAGAGGGGTGTTGCCCACCGCGGCCAGCGGGGAGTCGTAGCGCATCGCTGCTCAGCGGCCGATCAGCGCATGCCGCCGGCCACGGCCGGCAGGATCGTCACGTTGTCGCCGTCGCCGAGCTTGGTGTTGATGCCGTCCAGGAAGCGGACGTCCTCGTCGTTCAGGTAGACGTTGACGAAGCGGCGCAGCTGGTCGCCGTCGACGATGCGGGCCTGGATGCCCGGGTGCCGGGTCTCGAGGTCGGCGAAGAGCGCGGCGAGCGTCTCCCCGTTGGCCTCCACCGCCTTCTGGCCGTCGGTGTAGGTGCGGAGGATGGTCGGGATGCGGACCTCGATGGCCATGGTGGCGGGCTCCTGTCAGGAAGGATGTCGTCGGTTCGGGTGGACGCGCGTGGGGGCTCCCGGCCGTCGGGCGCCGGGCGGGGCGCCGCGGCGCGGGGCCGTACGGCGGCAGGGAACGTCAACAGATGGCGCTGTTCAACCTGCACAGGTCGACGTGCAGCCGCGCCACGAGCAGCGTGCCCGGGATCTCGTCGCTCACGTCGTTCAGAACCATGCGCTCATCGTAACGATTCCCGGGCCTCGCCCCGGAGTGTGATCTCGCCCCTCGGACAGTTTCCGTCCGACCGGCGAGACCGGCGCTTCCTCAGCGGTCCGCGACGACCTCGACCTCCTCCTCGGTGACCTCGCCCTCCACGATGCGGAACGAGCGGAACTGGAACTCGCCCGCGCCGTCGGCGTCGGCGGTGGAGACCAGGACGTAGTGGGCGCCGGGCTCGTTGGCGTAGGAGATGTCGGTGCGCGAGGGGTAGGCCTCGGTCGCGGTGTGGGAGTGGTAGATGACCACCGGCTCCTCGTCGCGGTCGTCCATCTCGCGGTAGAGCTTGAGCAGGTCCTGCGAGTCGAACTCGTAGAAGGTGGGCGAGCGGGCCGCGTTCAGCATCGGGATGAACCGCTCGGGCCGGCCGGCGCCCACGGGCCCGGCGACCACGCCGCACGCCTCGTCGGGGTGGTCCGCGCGCGCGTGCGCGACGATCTGGTCGTGGAGCGACTGGGTGATGGTGAGCATGGGCCACAGAATAGACAGAGGGCCGCTCCGTACCGGGGAGTGGTACGGAACGGCCCGTATCGCGGACGTCCTGAGCGGCGGCGGGAGCGGCGTCCACGAGTGTCCGCTCCCGCCGGACGTCCGCGCGGGGGCTACCGCCGGTTGAAGGCGGCGGCCTCCGGGTTGCGGCGCTTGAGCACCAGATAGGAGACGCCGAGGATCAGGCCCCACAGCGGCGCGCAGTACAGCGAGACGCGGGCGTCCTTGTCGATGCCCATCAGCACGATGACCATGGCGATGAAGGCGAGCGCGAACCAGCTGGCGAACGGGGCGCCGGGGGCGCGGAACTCCGACTTGGGCAGCTCGCCGCGGTCGGACTTGGCGCGGTACCGGATCTGGCAGACCAGGATGACGATCCACGCCCACATGCCGGAGATGGTGGCGAAGGAGACGACGTAGTCGAACGCCTTGCCCGGCCACTGGTAGTTGATCCAGACGCCGACCAGCATCAGCGCGGCGGAGAACGTGGTGCCCACCAGCGGGGTGCCGCTGCGGGTCAGCTTGGTGAAGAACTGCGGGCCCTGGCTGTTGAGCGCGAGGTCGCGCAGCATCCGGCCGGTGGAGTACATGCCCGAGTTGCAGGAGGACAGCGCGGCGGTGAGCACCACGAAGTTCACGATGCCGGCGCCCGCGGGCAGGCCCATCTTCTCGAAGGCGACCACGAAGGGGCTCGCGCCGGCGTGGAAGCTCGTCCACGGCACGACGGACAGGATCATGATCAGCGCGCCGACGTAGAAGACGGCGATGCGCCACGGCACGGTGTTGATCGCGCGGGGCAGCACGGTCTTGGGGTCCTTGGACTCGCCCGCGGTGACGCCGACCAGCTCGACGGCGAGGAAGGCGAACATGACCATCTGGAGCGTCATCAGCGTGTTGCCGACGCCGTGCGGGAAGAAGCCGCCGTCGCTCCACAGGTGGGTCATGGAGGCGGTGTCGCCGGCGTCGGAGAAGCCGATGGTGAGGATGCCGGCGCAGATCAGGATCATGCCGATGATGGCGGTGACCTTGACCATGGAGAACCAGAACTCCAGCTCGCCGAAGAGCTTCACGGAGATCAGGTTGGCGGCGTAGAGCACGACGGTGAAGATCAGCGCGGACACCCACTGCGGGATGTCGAACCAGTACGTCATGTAGGCGGCGGCCGCGGTGACCTCGGTGATGCCGGTGACCACCCAGAACAGCCAGTACGTCCAGCCGGTCACGAAGCCCGCGAAGGGGCCGATGAACTCGCGCGCGTACTCCGAGAAGGAACCGGAGACCGGGCGGTACATCAGCAGCTCGCCGAGCGCCCGCATGATGAGGAAGATGACGAAGCCGGCGACGGCGTACGCCAGGATCAGGCTGGGGCCCGCCTTGGAGATGCCCTTGCCCGCGCCGAGGAACAGGCCGGTGCCGATGGCGCCGCCGATGGCGATCATCTGGATCTGCCGGGCGCCGAGACCGCGGTGGTAGCCCTCGCCGTCCTGCACGGCCTCTTCGCCGGATTGTGCTTGTTTGACCTGCGCTGAGGTCATGCGTGGTGCGCCTTTCTCCATGCCGACCCGGACCGTTCGTCGGCCGCGGATCGGGTTTCGATCCCCCCGGATGATGGAGTCATGCCTGGCCGGCGGTCGCCGGCTCGGTGGCGCACCCGGCCGAACGTGGGTGGTGTTCGCCGGGCGTCGTGAAGATGTACCACGCCCGGACCGCTGATCGCAGGTGCCGAATGTGACGCACGGCACGGAATGAAACGGACAATACCCGCCACAATGTGACCATACTGGTCACAAAGGTGACGGGATCGTTATCCGGATTTGAGCGTCCTCTGAGCGAACACTCAATCGGCATAAACCGGCGGATGTCAGGGCAGCAATGTGGAGACCAGCGTCTCCTGGAGCCCGCCCAGCCACAGATAGGCCATCACCATCGGCTTGCGCGGGTCCTCGTCGGGCAGCCCGTACAGCACGTCGGCGTCGTCCTCGTCGGTGATCTCCAGCCGCGCCGCGATGGCCAGGCGCAGGTCGTTCAGCGCGCCGAGCCAGCTCCTGGACTGCTCCGGCGACAGCTTCAGCACCGCCGCTCCCCCGCCGCCCGCGGACAGCTCGTCCAGCGAGCGGATCACCGCGAGGGCGCTCTCCCGCTTGCCGGCCCTGAGGTCGTTCTCGGTGTAGCGGCGGAACTCGGCGGAGTGGTCGCGTTGCTCGGCGGCCCGCTCGGGGTCGGCCGCCGGCTGCCCGGGGTCGCCGTAGGCGTCCGGGAACAGGCGCCGCAGCACCGGGTCGGCGGGCGGCTCGCTGGGGCCCTCGGCGAACAGCTCGGCCAGCGGATCGGCCGGGGCGTCCTCGGCCGGCCCCGGGCCGATCAGCTCCAGGAGCTGCACGGCCAGCGAGCGGATGATGGAGATCTCTACGTCGTCGAGGGCGACGGCCGCGCCGCCGCCGGGAAGCGGTTCGAAGTGTCCTGGCATGGAGGGGGTCGCTACTTCCGGGTCCGGGCGGTCGGGCGGGCTACTTGCGGTCCTGCTGGAGGGTGGCCCACAGACCGTAGCCGTGCATGGCCTGCACATCCCGTTCCATCTCCTCGCGACTCCCGCTGGAGACGACCGCCCGCCCCTTCTGGTGGACGTCGAGCATGAGCTTGGTGGCCTTGTCCTTGGAGTAGCCGAAGTACGTCTGGAAGACATACGTCACGTAGCTCATCAGGTTGACGGGGTCGTTGTGGACGATCGTCACCCAGGGGACGTCGGGCTCGGGTACGGCGAAGACCTCCTGAGCCGACTCGGTCTTCTCGATCTCGATGGGTGCGGCTGCCGTCACATGGCCCATGCTGCCACCACAGGGGGGTAGGAGCACAAACGAGCAGGCCCCGCGACCCCAAATCGTCAGACTGACGAAATGGGAGTACGATCCTTCGCCAGGCTGCACACACCGGGGACCGACCCCCGGAGGACAGGCGCGCGGCGCCGGAGAACCGCAGTTTCACGGCTAGGAGAGTTTGGTGGGCGTAGCGGACCTTGGGCTGCCGGTCGATGTTCCCTCGACGGCGCTCTTCACCGATCACTACGAGCTGACCATGCTGCAGGCCGCCCTGAAGGCCGGGACGGCCGAGCGGCGCGGGGTCTTCGAGGTGTTCACCCGGCGGCTGCCGCACGGGCGCCGCTACGGCGTGGTGGCCGGGACCGGGCGGGTGCTGGACGCGGTGGAGAACTTCCGCTTCGACGCCGGCGTCCTCGGCTACCTGCGCGAACGGCGGGTGGTGGACGAGCCGACCCTCCAGTGGCTGGCCGACTACCGCTTCAGCGGCGACATCTGGGGCTACCCCGAGGGCGAGGTGTACTTCCCGGGCTCGCCGATCCTGCGGGTGGAGGGCTCCTTCGGCGAGTGCGTGCTGCTGGAGACGGTGATCCTCTCCATCCTCAACCACGACTCGGCGATCGCCGCCGCCGCCTCCCGGATGGCCTCGGCCGCCGGCGGCCGTCCGCTGATCGAGATGGGCGCCCGGCGCACCCACGAGCTGGCCGCGGTGGCCGCCTCCCGCGCCGCCTACGTCGGCGGCTTCACCTCCACCTCCGACCTCGCGGCCGGCTTCCGCTACAACATCCCCACCGTCGGCACCTCCGCGCACGCCTTCACCCTGCTGCACGACCGCGAGCGCGACGCCTTCCAGGCCCAGGTCGACTCGCTCGGCCGGGACACGACGCTGCTGGTGGACACCTACGACGTCACCGAGGCGGTGCGCACCGCGGTCGAGGTGGCCGGTCCCGAACTGGGCGCCGTGCGCATCGACTCCGGCGACCTGCTGCTGGTCGCCCACCGGGTGCGCCAGCAGCTGGACGAGCTGGGCGCCCGCGACACGAAGATCGTCGTCACCTCGGACCTGGACGAGTACGCCATCGCCTCCCTGGCGGCGGCGCCCGTGGACGCCTACGGCGTCGGCACCCAGCTGGTCACCGGCTCCGGCCACCCGACCGCCTCCATGGTCTACAAGCTGGTCGCCCGCGCCGAGTCCGCCGACCCGAGGGCGCCGCTCAAGGCGGTGGCGAAGAAGTCCAGCGGCGGCAAGACCTCCATCGGCGGCCGCAAGTGGGCGGCCCGCCGGCTGGACGCGGACGGGATCGCCGAGGCCGAGGTGGTCGGCACCGGACCGGTCCCCGCCGAGCTGGCCGGCCGGCAGCTGCTGGTCGAGCTGGTCAAGGGCGGCGAGGTCGTCGGGCGCGAGCCGCTGGACGCCGCCCGGGAGCGGCACGCCGCCGCCCGCGCCGCCCTGCCGCTGTCCGCGACGCAGCTCTCGCGCGGGGAACCCGTCCTTCCGACGGAGTACGCGACCGAGGGCTCGGGTAACTAAAGCGGGTGCCCGTCCGTACCCCTCCGTCCGGCCCGCGCCGGCCCCGACAGCCCTGACCCGACAGCCGAAGGACACCCACCATGCGCCGCGCACTGATCGTCGTCGATGTGCAGAACGACTTCTGCGAGGGAGGCAGCCTCGCGGTGTCCGGCGGCTCCGACGTCGCCGCCGCGATCACCGAGCTGATCGGGCAGGCGCCGGCCGGCTACCGGCACGTGGTGGCCACCCGCGACCACCACATCGCGCCCGGCGGGCACTTCGCGGACGACCCCGACTACGTGCGCTCCTGGCCCGCGCACTGCGTGGCGGGCACCGAGGGCGTGGGCTTCCACCCGAACTTCGCGCCCGCCGTCGCCTCCGGCGCGATCGACGCCGTCTTCGACAAGGGCGCCTACTCTGCGGCCTACAGCGGCTTCGAGGGCGCCGACGAGAACGGCGTGTCGCTGGCCGACTGGCTGCGGGACCGGGAGATCGACGAGGTGGACGTGGTGGGCATCGCCACCGACCACTGCGTGCGGGCCACCGCCCTGGACGCGGCCCGCGAGGGCTTCCGCACCCAGGTGCTGCTGGACCTCACCGCCGGGGTGTCCGCCGCGACCACCGAGCGGGCGCTGGAGGAGCTGCGCGAGGCCGGCGTCGAGCTCACCGGCAAGCCGGTCCTCGCGTAGCGGCGCCCGCCCGGATCACACCCGGACCGCGTGCGGCGCGTGGCCGCTCACGCCCCGGCGCCGGCCGGTGCGGGCCGGCGCAGCAGTGCCCTGATCGGCTGCCACAGCTGCGGCGGGCCGGCGCAGGCGCCGACCGCGCCGTCCTGGGCGGTGCGCCATATCAGGCCGTCGGGGTGGTGCAGGACCGCGGTGATCTCGTCCGGGGTGGGCGGGGCGCCGTTGCCGCGCAGGTAGACCGCGCGCAGGCCGAGGTTGCGCAGCCGGGTCAGGGCGCGGGCGCGGTTGTGGGCGTGCACCAGCACCCGGACGCCGCCGGCGCCGTCGGGGGCGGTGCCGGGCAGGTTCAGGGCCACCACCACCCGGCCGTTCGGCAGCTTGCAGAAACCTCCTGCGGCCATGCGGTCACGTCCCCGTTCCGGTCGGTGTCAATAAGCGAGTCACAGCAGGCACCTAAACACGATCGGCGGCAACCCGCCAGGGGGTTGCCGCCGATACGTCTGTGACCTGCGGTTTTATTGACTACTTGACCGCGCGGCCGACCTCGAGCTCGATCGTGGAGCCGTTCTTGGCCTCCTTGGTGATCTTGATCTTGGTGTTGGTGTCAGTGACCTTGACCCCGGCCGCCGGGTTCGCGGCGTCGTAGTAGGAGCTGGTGTGGTCGTTGAAGACCGACACGCCCTTGGACGACTTGATCTTCGTCGCGACGTCCGCCTTGTGCAGCGTGATGCCGTCGGTGGCGAAGGTGCTGAACGGGGAGTCGTAGGCCTGGACGCGGTTGCGCATCAGGGTGCCGTCGGTCCACTTCAGCAGGTTCGGGTGCGAGTCGATCGGCAGGATCAGACCGGAGCCCGGGTGGGTGCCGGTGTTGTTGTCCACCTGGGAGGTGTCCCACTTCCAGATCAGCAGGCCGTTCTGGTACGGGTAGTGCTCCACCCAGTCGGGGCGCTTGGCCGAGCCGAAGTTGTACGGGCCGGTCTTCAGCGTGGTGTCGTACGAGACGTACTGGCGGTTCTCGGCGATGTAGTACTGCTTGTAGTCCTTGGTGAAGGACGCGCCGATGCGGGAGAAGCCGTTCGCCGTCCAGGCCGCGTCCGCGCTCTCGGCGTCGTCGGCGAAGACGGTCGCGCCGTCCGCGGTCAGCGTGATCTCGTCGGCCGCGAAGCCCTTGAGCGCCACGCCGCCGTCCGTCTGGTAGCGGAAGCGGAGCTGGAACTTCTGCCCGGCGTAGGCGTTCAGGTCGTACGACAGCTTCTGGTAGGCGTCCGCCGAGCCGGTCAGGGCCGGGGTGCCGCTGGCGTCACGCGGGATCGGCTGGCCGTTCGCGGTGCCGTCCAGGGCGGTCCAGTTGGCGCCGCCGTCGGTGGAGACCTCGGTGTAGAGGTAGTCGTAGTTGGCCTCGATGTCGTACCAGCCGTCGAGCGTGAGGGCGGCCGACTTCTTGCCGGTGAGGTCCACGGACCGGGTCAGCGTGTTCTTCAGGTCGTTGGCGCTGCCGCTCCACCACTGGGTGGAACCCTGCGCGGGGGCGACGACCTCGGTGGTGACCGCCTTGTCCGGCAGCGAGACGACCAGCGCCTGCTTGTACTTGGTGTTGTACTCGGACACGCCCAGCTTGTGCCAGGAGCTGACGCCCGCCTTGGCGGTGTCGTAGTTCAGCCAGCCGAGCTGGAGCTTGTCCCAGGCGTTCATGTCGCCGGGCAGGTCGCCGATGGCGTCCTCGCCGCGGCCGAGCCAGGAACCGGAGGACATCAGGGTCCAGAAGCCGGTGGAGTTCTCGCCGCCCGCGGTGTCGTACTCGTCGGGCAGGCCGAGGTCGTGGCCGTACTCGTGGGCGTAGACGCCGAGTCCGCCGTTCTCCGGCTGGATGGTGTAGTCGCCGACCCAGATACCGGTGTCGCCGACCTGGGCGCCGCCGAGCTTGTTGTCGCTCGGGCCGGTGGCGCCGGCGTCGGTGCCGAAGGCGTACCAGCGGTGCGCCCAGATCGCGTCGGTGCCCTGGACGCCGCCGCCCGCGGACTCGTCCTCACCGGCGTGCACGATCTGGAAGTGGTCGACGTAGCCGTCGGGCTCGTTGAAGTTGCCGTCGCCGTCGTAGTCGTAGCGGTCCCACTGGTCGTACTTGGCCAGGTCCGCCTTGATGTCGGCGTCGGACTTGCCGGCCGCCTTCTGCTGGGCGACGTAGGCGTTCAGACCGTCGCTGACGACGTTCCACACGCTGGGGCAGTTGGTCGAGCCGCAGGCGTTGTTGCCGTAACGGGCCTCGTTGTAAGGCACCTTGACCCAGTCGGCGACCTCGCCGTCGACCGAGTAGCGGCCCGAGGACTGCGTCTCGTAGTACTTCTTGACCGACTCGGTCTTCTTGCCGGTGCCGAAGTACAGGTCCTGGAAGTGCTTCTGGTTGTAGTCCTTCTGCCAGGCCGTCGAGTTGTCCGTCTTGCGGTCCGGCGCGGCTATCTGGTTGTGCAGGGGGCCGGCGGTGCCGCCGAACTTGGGGTCGGTCTTGTCCCCGAACTCCACCAGGATGGTGAAGATCTTGTCGGTCTTCTCCCGGCCCAGCTCGACGTACTTGGAGTCGCCCTTCTTGCCCTTGAGCTGGACGACCTTGGAGCCGTTGCGGTCCTGGACCTTGCTGCGGCCGTCGATGACCTGGTTCAGGGCCTCCTGGCGCTGGGCGTCCTGCGTCTTGCTCAGCGGACCGTCGAGGTCGTGCTCCTGCTGCTTCTCCGGCTGCGGGTCGTGCCGGTGCACGGAGGCGGCGGCGTCCGTGGTGGCGGCCTCCGCGACGGCGAACGTCGAGAACGCGGCGGTGGCCGACGCGAGCGCGACGCCGATCGCGGCCGCTCTGAACGTCCAGGTTCTGCTTGTCACTTGATGTCCTCCCCTGACGCGTGTCCGTCCGCGCGGAAGGGGGGATGGGGTGAGGTGCGAGTCCGCGCGCGATCAACGCGTTTAGCCAAGTGACGCTATTTGACTAGAGGTTTACGAGAAAAGACAGACCTTGACTTGAACAGATCAAGTGCACTATGCGGAGCCGACGTTCGCTTTACGGACGCGGACGCGGCACGGACGGGCCCGTGGGGGGCGCGGCGTGACTCCGTGCGCCCCCTGTGCACCGGCACCGTGGGTTAGGTCACGCTTACCGCCCGCTCCGCTCGGGCATGGAGGCGAATAGAGTCGACGGTCGGACGCCCGGAACCGGCGGAACGCCAGGCCGTCGCCGTGGTCCTGGTCATCCCGGTCAGCCCGTCGTACTCCGAACCCCTTCCGAGGACACGATTGCCATGCCTCGTCCGACCGCCGCACAGCTCGCCTACGGTTCCTGCACCGTGATCCTGTCGACGCTCGCCATGCTGCTGCTGTCGCAGACGGAGTCGGGCGTGGGGATCGCCGTCATCGCCCTGGCGGCCCTCGCCCTGGGACTCCTGGTCGCCCTGACGGTACCGCTGCCGAAGGCGCCGGAGACGGCGGCCGGGACGGCGGGGGCCGGGGCGGCCGCGGGGACCGCGGGGGCGGGCGCGGCTCCGGGGACCGCCGGGGCCGGGGCGGCCGCCGGGCGGGAGCGGGCGCCGCAGCGGCGGGAGGCCGTCTCCGCGGGCGCGGACGCGGGACGGCGGCGGACCTCGGCGTCCTGAGGCAACGCCGTCCCCGGACTCCTCCGCCCTCGGCGCGTCACTCGGTGCTGACCACCACCGTCTTCGCCGCCTTGTCGTGCAGGCCCTGCTTGTAGGGCCGGTCGAAGAAGCTCCAGCCGCCGCAGACCGCCAGCCACAGACAGGCGCAGCAGAACCAGAACGGGATCCAGAGCACGGCGGCGCGCGCGAGTGAGGTCGCGACGGACGGCGTGGAGCCGTCCGACAGGTTCGCCACCCGCATCCCGAGCCACTTCTTGCCGAGGGTCTGCCCCGACCGGGCCGTCATGAAGGTGTCGTAGGCGAGGTACAGCACCAGGCCGACCGCCGACTGGCCGAGGGACCTGCCGACCTCGATCTGGTCGGCGTTCATCGCGTACTCGTTGACGTGCAGGGCCCAGGTGAGCAGCCAGGCGATCACGCCGATGATGATCAGGTCGATGATCCGGGCGAGGGTGCGGCGGCCGCTGTCCGCGAGCGGGGGCATGCCGGCGAGGGGATCACCGGGGTACGGGCCACCGCCGCCGTACGGACCTCCGCCGCCCCCGTACGGGCCACCGCCGCCGTCGTACGGGCCACCGCCGCCCGGGGCGCCTCCCCCGTAGGGGCCACCGCTCTCGTACGGGCTGCCGCCGCTCTCGTACGGGCTGCCGCCGCCCTCGTACGGGTTGCCGCCGCCCGGACCGGCGCCGCCGTCGCCCTGGCCGCCGCCGTGCGGCGGCTCGTCGTACGGGTTGCCGCCGCCCCGGTGCGGGGGCGGGGTTCCGGAGCCGCGGGGTGGTTCGGAGCCGGGGGGCGGTTCGGTGCTCATGCGCCGAGTGGATCTCGAAGACGCCCGCACCGCATCCGGCGAGCACCCGTACGGATGACCCGGACGACGCCCCTAGCCCGTACCGGTACCGGTACGGGTCACGCCGCGACGAACGTGTGCGCCGCCTTGTCGTGCCAGCACTGGTGCCACGGCCGGTCGAACAGGCACCACAGGACGCCCAGCAGCCCGATCCCGAGCAGTCCGGGCACGCTGTAGACGAGCCAGCGGCGCAGCGCGGCCCCGAACGAGGGCGGCTCGTGCGCCTCGATGTCGCGCACCTGGAGGCCGCACAGCTTCTTGCCCAGGGTGCGGCCCCACTTGGCGGTGGGCAGCGCCTCGCAGACCACGCCGGAGAGCAGCAGCACGGCCAGCACGACGCCGAGACACGTCGCCGTCGTGCCGTCCAGCAGCCAGACGGTGACCGTCTGTCCGGAGAGCCTGGCCGCGTCGAGCTTCGCGTCGACGTGGTCGACCGCCTTGGCGCCGAGCGGTACGGCGGCCACGGCGGTGACGGCGCCGAGGACGAGCGAGTCGACCAGCCGGGCGGCCAGCCGTCTGCCGAGACCGGCCGGCCGGGCCTCCGCCTGCCGGCGCGCCGCCGCCTGGAACACGTCCTCGACCGGCGGCTTCCAGGGCGCGACCGGCTGGTCCTCCCCCGTCCCGGCGAGCTGGTGCACCTGCTGCGCCCAGGACGCCTGCCCGCCGCCGGGGCCACTGGTCACGGGCGCGGGTACGGCGGCGGCCGGGGCGGACTGGGGCAGACCGGGTTGAGGCAGGCCGGACTGGTGGGGCAGCGCGGGGGCCGACGGCGCGGAGGGGAGGGACGGTCCGGGCGGCGCGGAGTGCAGGGCGGCGGGCGGCTGCCCCTGCGGGTGTCCCTGGCCCTGTCCCTGGGCGGGGCCCTGCGGGTGGTGCGGGTGGTGCGGGGTCTGGCCCGGGACCTGGCCCGGCGCGGCCGAGGCGCGGGCGGCGGCGGCCTTCCCGGCGCCGAAGCCGGGGGCCGCGGGCAGCTCGGGCGCGCCCACCGGACCCTGCGGGGCGGTGCCCGCCGGCCGGGGCGACCCCTGGGCGGGCACGGACGGCGACCCGGCACCGGCCGGACCGCCGTGCCGGGCCGGGCCGGGCACCGGGCGGAAGGTCATGGTGCCGTCGTCGGCGCGGGGCCCCGCCGGGCCCGGGATGCCGTGTGCGGAGGCGGTCCCGCCCGGCGCGTCGTCGTCCGTGGGACGGCGGAACACGAAGGTGCCGGGCTCCGACTGCCCGGGCGCTGACGCGTCCTGACCGTGCGGCAGGGTGTGGCCCGGCACGTCGGCCCGCGCCTCGGGCGCGAGCGCCGGACCGTCGCCGCGCGGGAGCCGCGGGTCGGCCGCGGGGTCGGGCTCGCCCCAGGAGACCCGGCGGTCCTGGTCGCCGCCGAAGCCGGACTGCCGGGACCGGTCGGCGCCCCAGGCCGCCGCCGGTTCGGGACGGGCTCCCCCGCCCTGACCGGCCGGTCCGGACGGTTCCGGCTCCTCGACCGGGTCCTCGTCGAAGAAGTGCGGGCCGGTCTCCTCCAGCGCCGGGGCCGCGGGACGCGCGGGTCGCACCCCGGGCGGCGGGCTGAGCGGCTCGCCGTCGGCGGGCGCCGGCCGGCTGGTGCCCGGCACCCAGGAGGCGCCGTCCCAGTACCGGACGTAGCCGGGGATGGACGGGTCCGGGTAGTACCCCTCGCGGGGCCTGTCGTCACCTGGTGCCGGGGTTGGGGCGCTCATGTCCGTCGTCCCGTATCTGCTCGGGGGCCGTCTTGGGGGCCTCCACATCTATCAGACCCGCGCACCCCGCAGCGCCAGTCCCGCCGGACCCACTCCTTTCCGGGCAACCTCGGGCACGTACTTCGCATCGGCGTAAGCAGGGGGACGCCGGTGGAAAAGGGTGGGCAAAGATCCGTCGGGCGGCGTAATCCGGGACCGCCCGACGGGGTTGGTCCCACGGGACCGGAGGCAGGGGTCCGGGGGCCGCCGCCCGGAGTTCGGGGGCCGCTGCCCGGGGTTCAGAACAGCTTGCCCGGGTTGAGGATGCCGAGCGGGTCGAACACCTGCTTGACCGCGCGCTGCATCTCGACGCCCACCGGGCCGATCTCGCGCGCCAGCCACTCCTTCTTCAGCACGCCCACGCCGTGCTCGCCGGTGATCGTGCCGCCCAGGCGCAGCCCGAGGGCCATGATCTCGTCGAAGGACTCGCGGGCGCGCCGGGACTCGTCCGCGTCCTGGGCGTCGAAGCAGACGGTCGGGTGGGTGTTGCCGTCCCCGGCGTGCGCGCAGACGCCGATGGTGAGCCGGTACTTCTCGGCGATCCGCTCGATGCCCTCCAGCATCTCGCCGAGCCGGGAGCGCGGCACGCACACGTCGTCGATCATCGTCGTGCCCTTGACCGCCTCCAGCGCGGTCAGCGACAGACGCCGGGCCTGGAGCAGCAGTTCGGACTCGGCGGCGTCGTCGGCGGGGACGACCTGGGTGGCGCCGGCCGCCTCGCACAGCGCGCCGACGGCGGCCAGGTCGGCGGCCGGGTCCGGGGTGTCGAAGGCGGCGAGCAGCAGCGCCTCGGTGGTCTCGGGCAGGCCCATGTGGGCGAGGTCGTTGACGGCCTTGACCGTCGTACGGTCCATGAGTTCGAGCAGTGAGGGCACGTGGCCGCCGGCCATGATCCGGCACACCGCCTCGCAGGCGTCGGCCGCGGAGGCGAACTCGGCGGCGAGGACGAGCTGCTGCGGCGGCTGCGGCTTCAGGGCGAGCACGGCCCGTACGACGATGCCGAGCGAGCCCTCGGAGCCGACGAACAGCCGGGTGAGGTCGTAGCCGGCGACGCCCTTGGCGGTGCGGCGGCCGGTGGACATCAGGCGGCCGTCGGCGAGCACCACGTCGAGACCGAGGACGTACTCGGCGGTGACCCCGTACTTCACGCAGCACAGGCCGCCGGAGGCGGTGCCGATGTTGCCGCCGATGGTGCACGTCTCCCAGCTGGACGGGTCCGGCGGGTAGTACAGGCCGTGCTCGCCCACGGCGCGGGACAGGGCGGCGTTGACGACGCCGGGCTCGACCACCGCGACCCGGTCGACCGGGTTGATCTCCAGGATGCGGTCCATCTTGGTCAGGGACAGGACGACGCAGCCGTCGGAGGCGTTGGCCGCGCCGGACAGGCCGGTGCGGGCGCCCTGCGGGACGACGGGGACGCGCAGCGCGGTGGCGGTGCGCATGACGTGCTGGACCTGTTCCACCGTGCGCGGCAGCACGACGACGGCGGGGGCGCCGGAGGGGCAGAAGCTCGCCATGTCGTTGGCGTAGGAGGCGGTGACGTCGGGATCGGTGAGGACCGCCTCGGCCGGCAGGCCCGCGAGGAGCCGGTCGGTGAGCTCGCCCCGGGCATGGGGCTCGCCCGGGACCGTGAGATCGCCCTGTGCGGTGGGGCCGCCCCGGACCGTGAGATCGCCCTGGGCGGTGACGCCCTCGTGGGGGTCGGCGTCGGCTTGGATACGGCTCATGATCACAGCCTTGCACTCGGGACCATCCGTGTGAACCCCGCCGCGCGCGCCCCTCCGCCTGCCGGGTGGCGGTCGTCCCGGCCGCCGGGTCGCGGGCCGCCCGGGGGCGGGCGGCGGCGCACAGTGTGCGCCATGGAGAAGCGTCTGCGCCGTCCGGACCCGCCCCTGACGGCCGAGTCCGGACGGCGGTCGCGGCTGCTGCCGAGGGTACTGCTCGCCCTGGGCGTGCTGCTCGTCGTCGCCGGGGCGGCCGGGGTGCCGGCCGTGGTGTGGTGGCGGCCCGTGGAGGCGCCGCAGCGGCGCGCGCAGCGGCCGGCGCCGCCTGCGGCCGCTGCGGCGGGGGTCGGTGCGGCGGGGGCGCTGAGCGCGGTGGCGGCGGGTGCGCCGGTCTCGCCGCTCGGTCTCGCGCGGCTGATCGCCGACCGGGAGCGGCTGGTGCGCGCGCGGCCCGGGGACGCGGGGGCGTGGGCGGTGCTCGGGGCCGCCTACGCGGAGCGGGGGCGGCGCGGCGGCGACACGGCGGACTTCCCGAAGGCCGACGGCGCCCTGCGGACCTCGCTGCGGCTGCGCCCGCGGCGCAACACGGAGGCGCTGACCGGTCTGGCGGTGCTGGCGAACCTGCGGCGGGACTACCGCGGCGCGCGGGAGTGGGGCGAGGCGGCGCTGAAGCCGGATGCGAAGCGGTGGACGGCGTATCCGCCGCTGATCGACGCCTACGGCGGGCTCGGCGACTACCGGGCCGCCCGGCGCGCCCTGGACGAGCTGCTGAAGCTGCGCCGCTCCCCCGCGGTCGCGGCGCGGGCCGCCGACGTCTACTGGGACCGCGGCTGGCGGGAGGACGCGGCGGTCCAGGCCGCGGACGCGGTGGAGCGGGCGGCCGAACCGGCCGAGCGGGCCGTCTACGCCGCCCGGGCCGGGCGGATCGCCTGGGAGCGGGGTGACTTCGCCGAGGCGCTGCGGTACGACGAGGCGGCGCTGCGGCTGGACGGCGGGCAGCGGGAGGCGCTGGCCGGGCGGGCCCGCACGCTCGCCTCGCTGGGGCGTACGGCGCAGGCGCGGGCGGCCTACCGCACCGCGCTCGGCAGCCGGCCGAGCCCCGATGTCCTGCTGGAACTGGGCGAGTTGTACGAGTCGGCGGGCGAGGAGGCGCAGGCGGCGGCGCAGTACGCGCTGGCGCGGGCGCGGGCCCGGCAGGAGGCGGCGGCCGGCGTGGACGACGAGGTGGCGCTCGGGCGGCTGGAGGCGGACCACGGCGACGCGGCGGAGGCGGTGGAGCGGCTGCGCGCGGAGTGGGAGCGCCGGCCGGGGACCGCGGTGGCCGACGCGCTGGGGTGGGCGCTGCACCGGGACGGCCAGGACGAAGAGGCGCTGCGGTTCGCGACGGCGGCGACGGACGCGGCGAAGGGGGGCGGGGTGCGGTCGGCGCTGTACGCGTACCACCGGGGCGCGATCGAACTGGCCCTGGACCAGGCCGGCCCCGCCCGCCGTCATCTGGAGCTGGCCCTGCGCACCAACCCGGCGTTCTCGCCACTGTGGGCCCCGGCGGCGCGGGAGGCGCTGACGGACCTGGGCGACCCGTCCCTGACGGACGCCCCGGCGGGCGTGGAACTGGCGGCTCCGCGGCCGACGGCTGGAGCGGGCGGGGCGGGCGGGGCGGGCGGGGCCGCTGGAGCAAGTGGGCCCGCCGGAGCAGGTGGGGCCGCCGGGACGCCCGGAGCCGCAGGTACTGCCGGGACAGCCGGAGCGCCCGCGCCCGGCGCGGGCACTCCGTAGGAGACCCGCACCGGGCGCCGGGCGCCGGGGCGTCAGAGGTTGCCGCGGCGCTCCTGCTCGCGCTCGATCGCCTCGAAGAGGGCCTTGAAGTTGCCCTTGCCGAAGCCCATCGAGCCGTGGCGCTCGATGAGTTCGAAGAAGACGGTCGGGCGGTCCTGGACCGGCTTGGTGAAGATCTGCAGCAGGTAGCCGTCCTCGTCGCGGTCCGCGAGGATCTTCTGCTCGCGCAGCGTGTCGATCGGCACCCGGGTGTCGCCGACCCACTCGCCGAGCGTGTCGTAGTAGCTGTCCGGCGTGTCGAGGAACTCCACGCCCGCCGCCCGCATCTGCCGCACCGTCTGCACGATGTCGTTGGTGTTCAGCGCGATGTGCTGGACGCCGGCGCCGCCGTAGAACTCCAGGTACTCGTCGATCTGGGACTTCTTCTTGGCGATGGCCGGCTCGTTGATCGGGAACTTCACCTTGAGCGTGCCGTCGGCCACGACCTTGGACATCAGCGCGCTGTACTCGGTCGCGATGTCGTCGCCCACGAACTCCTTCATGTTCGTGAAGCCCATGACCTTGTTGTAGAACTCCACCCACTCGTTCATCCGGCCGAGTTCGACGTTGCCGACGCAGTGGTCGACGGCCTGGAAGGAGCGCTTGGCGGGCGGCGCGACGATCGGCTTGGCGGCGGCGTAGCCGGGCAGGTACGGGCCGGTGTAGCCGGAGCGGTCCACGAGGGTGTGCCGGGTCTCGCCGTAGGTGGCGATCGCGGCCAGGACGACCGTGCCGTGCTCGTCCTTCACCTCGTACGGCTCGGCCACCGAGCGCGCCCCGTGCTCGACGGCGTAGGCGTACGCGGCGCGCGCGTCCGGCACCTCGATGGCGAGGTCCACGACGCCGTCGCCGTGCTCGGCCACGTGCTGGGCGAGGAACTCGCCCCAGGGGGTGGCGGGCTTGATCACCGAGGTGAACACGAAGCGGGCGGAGCCGCTCTCCAGGACGTAGCTCGCGGTCTCCCGGCTGCCGTTCTCCGGTCCGGAGTAGGCGACCAGGCTCATGCCGAAGGCGGTCGAGTAGTAGTGCGCCGCCTGCTTGGCGTTGCCCACGGCGAAGACGACCGCGTCCATTCCCTTGACCGGGAAGGGGTCGGCCTGCCGAGCGGTCACATCGGGAGTGTGCTCTGTGGTCTGCGTCATAGCGGAAGGGTCACCCGGACCCGCAAGGTGCGCAATAGTTCGCGTATCCACTGGGCAATATGCGCAGTGAACGACCCGTACCGACGGGCTTTCTGTACAGGATGACCACCCAAGGAGGCGGGCCGGTGGCGATCGATCACCTGGACGGCCGCATCATCGTGCTGCTGGCGCGCGAGCCGCGGATCGGCGTGCTGGAGATGTCCCGGCGGCTCGGGGTCGCCCGCGGGACGGTGCAGGCGCGGATGGACCGGCTCCAGTCGAACGGGGTGGTCCGCGGCTTCGGTCCGGAGGTGGACCCGGCGGCGCTGGGCTATCCGGTGACGGCGTTCGCCACGCTCCAGATCCGGCAGGGCCAGGGGGCGGGCGTACGGGCCCATCTGGCGACCGTGCCGGAGGTGCTGGAGCTGCACACCACCACCGGCACCGGAGACATGCTGTGCCGGCTGGTGGCCCGCTCCAACGCGGACCTCCAGCGGGTGATCGACCGGGTGGTGGGGATCGAGGGCATCGTGCGCGCGTCGACGGCGATCGTGATGGAGAACCCGGTGCCGCTGCGGATCATCCCGCTGGTGGAGCAGGCGGCGGAGGAGGAGGGGTAGGGGGCGGCGGCCAAGTTACAAAGACTCCGTTGCAAAGAAGGCTTTGCAACGCTATCTTCGGATGCATGGACGAGTTCCAGCACCCCGATGTTCGCCCGCTCGACGCCCACTCACTGCGCGGTCTGGCCCATCCCCTGCGGATGCGGCTGCTGACCCTGCTGCGCCACGGCGGCCCCGCCACCGCGTCACAACTTGCCGCCAGGCTGGGCGAGTCCAGCGGCGCGACCAGCTACCACCTGCGCCAGCTCGCCGCGCACGGCTTCGTCGAGGACGCGCCGGAGCACGGCAAGGGACGCGAACGCTGGTGGCGGGCGGCCCAGCGGGGCGTGAGCTTCGACGAGGGGCTGCTCGAACACCCCGACCCCCAGGTGCGGGGCGCCGCGGACCTGTTCCTGCACGAGACCGCGAGCAACCGCACCCAGGAACTGGCCACCTGGCTCGCCAACCGGAACGACTGGTCCGAGGACTGGCGGCACGCCTCGGACCTGAGCGACTTCACGCTGCGTCTCACGCCCGAACAGGCCGTCGACCTCATCCAGAAGATGCACGAACTGGTCAACAGCTACCGCGCGTGGGCCCCCGAGGCCGACGCGGCGGACACCGAACAAGTCCGCGTCCACACCCACGTCTTCCCCACCCGTACGGACTGAGAGGCCCCGCGATGCATCCCGAGAGCCACCTGATCCTGCACCACGCCCGCGCCGCCGAACTCCACGCCGCGACCCGCGCGCGCCGACAGGCCGCGGACGCCGGGCGTGCGGGTGAGCTGCGTGCCCGCCTCGGCTGGACCCTCGTGGAGGTCGGCCTGCGCCTGGCCACCGCCCCGCAGCCGGCGCTCGCCCACGCCTGAGAGCCGTACCGGACCCGTAAGGGCCGTCAGTCAGCAGCTCGGGATCGAGCCCTTGCCCTTCTCCAGGGCCGTCAGGGCGTTCACGGCGCCTTTGAGGGTGGTCACCGGAATCAGCCGCAGCCCCTTCGGCAGCTCCGCCTTGGCGTCGGCGCACTCGGCCTTCGGGACCACGAAGACGGTGGCGCCGTCCCGGCGGGCGGCCTGCGTCTTGAGGGCGACGCCGCCGACCGCGCCCACCGTGCCGTCGGCGTCGATCGTGCCCGTACCGGCGATGGTGCGGCCGCCGGTGAGGTCGCCGCCGGCGCCGTCGCCGTTCAGCTTGTCGATGATGCCGAGGGTGAACAGCAGGCCCGCGCTGGGGCCGCCGATGTCGGCGAGCTTCAGCGACACCTTGATGTTCTTGTCGCCGCTGCGGCCCAGGTACTTCAGCGCGGCCTCGGTCGCCGCGTCCTGGGACTGCTTCATCTGCTCGCTGTTGTGCCGCTCGATCTCCTTGACGGTGTCGCCGCTCGGATAGACCGCGTCGCGCGGCATGATCGCCCGGTCGGTGGCGAACCAGCCGTCGATCACGTCGGTCAGCGAGACGTGCGCGTCCGGGCCGGTCGCCACGATGGTCGTCATCCGCAGCTGCCCGCTGGTGTGCCGGACGGGCGTGCCGGAGACGGTGATCACCTGGCTGCCCTTGAACGACCCGAGCACGTTCGCCGTCGACCCCGGCTGCGCCACCGAGAACGGCAGCGGCGCGAAGGCGGCCGTGGCGATCAGGGCCACGACGGGCAGCGCGCAGACGGCTACGGCCTGGGGGCGTGTGAGGCGAGAGAGCACGGGGTCAATCTACGCGACCCCCGCTCACGCCCCCGCGCCGACCGTGAGCGACGACTCGGTCACTCCGGCCCTCGGCACCCACCTCGACTCCCCGGCCACCTCAACGCCCCGGCCGCCGCACCTCGCCGCCGCCTCAGCGCAGCGCCTCGGCCACCTCGCGGGCCGCGTCCATCACCCTCGGGCCCACACGCTCGGGTACGGAGTCGGCGAGCATCACCACGCCCACGCTGCCCTCGACGCCGGTCACCCCCAGCAGGGGCGCCGCCGCGCCGCACGCGCCGGCCTCCAGCTCGCCGTGGGTGAGGGTGTAGCCGGGCTCGGCCAGGGGCGTGCGGCGGGCGGACAGTATCGCCTTGCCCGCGGCGCCCCGGTCCAGCGAGTGACGGAACCCGGCGCGGTAGGCGACGTGATAGTCGGTCCAGGTGGGCTCCACCACGGCGACGGCCAGCGCCTCCGCCCCGTCCACCAGCGTCAGGTGGGCCGTCGCGCCGATGTCCTCGGCCAGCGAGCGCAGCGCGGGCAGCGCGGCCTCGCGCACCAGCGGATGCACCTGCCGGCCCAGCCGCAGCACCCCGAGCCCGACCCGGGCCCGGCCGCCGAGGTCGCGGCGGACCAGGGCGTGCTGTTCCAGGGTGGCCAGGAGCCGGTACACGACGGTACGGTTCACGCCCAGCTTGAGGGACAGCTCGGTGACGGTCAGCCCGTGGTCGGTGTCGGCCAGCAGTTTGAGGACCCTGAGGCCCCGGTCGAGCGTCTGAGAGGTCTCCGCGGTCACGACGCCCACTCCTTCATTGGTGAGGTCGGCGGCGACCGTCGCGGCGGTCACGTCACCGAGTCCCGTCAGTGACGCGCGCGACAGAGGCCGCCGATCGGCCGGCGGTCCGGCCGTCCCGGACTCGGTCGCGCTTCACGGCTGCGCTCCGCGGCGGCGCTGCCACGGGGCGTGTGCGTAGCCGGACAGTAGCGAAGCCGGTTCGCTGAGCGGAAGTCTCAGTCCAGAATCCGGGCAGGGGCGGCCCCGGCCTGCCATCATTCGTCCGCATACGGTCCGACGGGCGGCACGGAACGAACGTGGGACGACCGCGGGGCGACCGCGGGGGTGACCGCGGGGGCGAAAAGGAACCGCCCCAGGACCCTTACGGGCTCTCAGGGCGGTGTCCCGGGGCGCCGGGGGCCTCACCGCATCCGGGTCGCCCACTCCTGCACCTTGGCGATGCGCTGGCGCAGTTGCCCGGCCGTCGCCTCCGCGCTCGGCGGGCCGCCGCACACCCGGCGCAGCTCGGTGTGGATCACGCCGTGCGGCTTGCCGCTCTGGTGGACGTAGGCGCCGACCATGGTGTTGAGCTGCTTGCGCAGCTCCATCATCTCCTTGTGGGTGACCACCGGCCGCCGCTCGGCGGGCAGTTCGAGCAGATCGGCCTCGTCGTCCGGCTTCTTGCGGCTGTGCGCGATCTGCCGCGCCTGCCGCTTCTGGAGCAGCATCTGCACCTGCTCGGGCTCCAGCAGTCCGGGGATGCCGAGGTAGTCCTGCTCCTCCTCGCTGCCCGGGTGGGCCTGCATGCCGAACTCGGCGCCGTCGTAGAGGACCCGGTCGAAGACGGCGTCGGACTCCAGCGCCTCGAAGGGCAGCATGTCCTGCTCGCCGGTGTCCTCGTCCTGCTCCTTGTTCGCCTCCTCCATCTCCTTCTCGGACTCGGCGTACGGGTCCTCCTCGCCCTCCTTCTTCGGCTTGTCGAGGGCGTGGTCGCGCTCGACCTCCATCTCGTTGGCGAAGGTGAGCAGGTCGGGGACGGTCGGCAGGAAGACGGAAGCGGTCTCGCCGCGCCGCCTGGACCGTACGAAACGGCCGACGGCCTGGGCGAAGAACAGCGGGGTGGAGATGGTCGTCGCGTACACCCCGACGGCGAGGCGGGGCACGTCGACGCCCTCGGACACCATGCGCACGGCGACCATCCAGCGGTCGTCGCCGGCGCTGAAGTCGTCGATCTTCTGGGACGCCCCGGCGTCGTCGGACAGCACGACGGTGGGCCCCTTGCCGGTGATCTCGCGGATCAGCTTGGCGTAGGAGCGGGCGGAGTCCTGGTCGGAGGCGATGACGAGCGCGCCGGCGTCCGGGATGGCCTTGCGGACCTCGGTGAGGCGCTGGTCGGCGGCGCGCAGCACGGCCGGCATCCACTCGCCGCGCGCGTCGAGCGCGGTGCGCCAGGCCTGGCTGACCGCGTCCTTGGTCATCGGCTCGCCGAGCCGGGCCTCGATCTCGTCGCCGGCCTTGGTGCGCCAGCGCATGTTGCCGCTGTAGGAGAGGAAGATGACCGGGCGGACGACGCCGTCGGAGAGGGCGGAGCCGTAGCCGTAGGTGTAGTCGGCGGAGGAGCGCCGGATGCCGTCCTGGCCCTCCTCGTACGTCACGAACGGGATCGGGTTGGTGTCCGAGCGGAACGGGGTGCCGGTCAAGGCGAGCCGGCGGGTGGCGGGCTCGAACGCCTCCAGACAGGCCTCGCCCCACGACTTGGAGTCACCGGCGTGGTGGATCTCGTCGAGGATGACGAGGGTCTTGCGCTGCTCGACGCGGTTGCGGTGCAGCATGGGGCGCACGCCGACGCCGGCGTACGTCACGGCGACGCCGTCGTACTCCCGTCCCAGCGGGCCCGCGCTGTACTCCGGGTCCAGCTTGATGCCGACCCGGGCGGCGGCCTCGGCCCACTGCTTCTTCAGGTGCTCGGTGGGCGCGACCACGGTCACCTGCTGGACGACGTGGTGGTGCAGCAGCCAGGAGGCGAGGGTCAGCGCGAAGGTCGTCTTTCCGGCGCCGGGGGTGGCGACCGCGAGGAAGTCGCGCGGCTGTTCCTGGAGGTACCTGTCCATCGCGCCCTGCTGCCAGGCACGCAGCTTGCTGGCGGTGCCCCAGGGGGCACGGCCGGGGAAGGCGGGCGAAAGGTGGTGGGAGGGGGCGGTGGTAGTCACGGTCTCCGGTTCGCAGTACTGAGGGCTCGGCTACGTATGACAACCGGGCCACCCTACCGGCGGCCCGGCGGTGCCGACGCGCGAACAGCGCGGCGCGACTCCGGGATGGGACTCAGCTCACACAGCTCGCTCCACGAGCTCCCGCAGCGCCTCGCCGATCGCCTTCACCTCGTCCAGCGAGCCGGTCGCGACCGCGATGACCAGGCGTTCCGCCGCGTCGATGTCGGGTCGCAGCTGCACGCCGTTCAGGGCCAGGAACACCACGCAGGAGGTCCAGGCGGTGCGCTTGTTCCCGTCGACGAAGGGGTGGTTGATCGCCAGGGACTGGAGGAGCGCCGCCGCCTTGTCCAGCAGGTCGGGGTACGCCTCCTGCCCGAACATCGCGGCCGAGGGCCGGTGCACGGCGGACTCCAGCAGTCCGGCGTCCCGTACGACGACGTCCTGGTCATCGACGGCGAGCGCGGCGATGCCCAGGACGTCCTCGGCGGACAGATAGACGGATGTCACTTGAGCCGCTCCAGCAGTTCGGCCCACTTGGCGGTCTGCTCCTTGGCGGCCTTCCGGACCAGGGCCTCGTGTGCCGTCCTGGCCAAGTAGTCGTCCACGGCCCGCAGCACTATGGCGTGCATGCTGACGCCCTCCTGCTCGGCGCGCGCCTTCAGGGCTTCCGTCTGGTCGTCGCGGAGACGCAGGTTCATAGCCATACCAAAACGGTACCAGGCGATGGGGCCAGAGTGGTACCACTCACGGCTGGGCGTGCAACCGCCTCGTCACCCAGACCCCCGCCAGCGCCACCGCCGCCATCGGCAGGAACACCGCCGCGAAGGCGGCCGGGTGGGCCGGGGCGGCGGTGGCCGTCGCGTGCGCCACCGTGCCGCCGCCCAGCGCGGCGAACGCCGCGCCGCCGACCGCCAGCAGGACGACGTTGGACAGCGCGTCGGACATCTGGAGCGCCGCCGAGTTCGCACCGGCCTCCCGCGGCGCCGACAACTGGAGCAGCAGCACGCTGGTGGAGGCGATCACCAGCCCCATCCCGAAGCAGCCGAAGCCCCAGGCGACGGCGACCGTCCAGACCGGAACGGAGTGGATCAGCACACTGGGCGCGGCGGCGATGGCCGCCGCCACCAGTACCATCCCGAACGTCATCAGCCGCTCCCGGTGGGGCGCCGCGGCCGGCCGCGACTGCACCCAGGAGCCCAGCGCCCAGGTGGCCCCGCCGGCCGCGAGGGAGAAGCCGGCCAGCGTCGGGGAGAGGCCGCGCTGGGTGACCAGCATCAGCGGCACGAAGGACTCGGCGGCGATGAAGGAACCGGCCGCGACCCCGCGCAGCAGCACCACCGAGGGCAGGCCGCGCGCCGCCCGGTAGGTGCCGCGCGGCAGCAGCCCCCGCACCGCGGGCACCAGCAGCGCGGCCCCCGCGGCTCCGGGCAGCAGGGAGATCCAGCGCAGGTCCTGCGCCGCGTACTGGAGGAGCCCGGCGCCCAGCGAGATGCCGAGGGCGAGCCGGATGCGCCGCGCGTCGAACGGCTCCCCGGCGTCCTCCCCCACCGGGCCGGCCGCGCGCCGCCGTATCTGCGGCAGGGCGATCGCCAGCGGGAACACCACCAGCACCGGGATGCCGATGAAGACCCAGCGCCAGCCCAGGTGCTCGGTGACCGCGCCGGCGGCGAGCGGGCCGACGATCGACGGCACCACCCAGGCCGCCGCGAACGCCGCCATGATCGCCGGGCGCAGCCGCTCGGGGTAGGCGCGGCCGACGACGACGTAGAGGGCGACGATCACCAGGCCGCCGCCGAGCCCCTGCACGGCGCGCCCCAGGATGAACACCCACATCGTGCCCGCGGTCCCGGCCAGCAGCAGCCCCGCCGCGAACGCCGCGATCCCGGCGGTGAGCGCGCCCAGCGGGCCGCGCCGGTCCGCCCACTGCCCGGCGAGGACCATCCCGAACAGGCTGGTGGTGAAGTAGCCCGAGAACGCGAACGCGTACAGCGGCACCCCGTGCAGCTCGCGGGCCGCGACCGGCATCGCCGTGCCGACGGCGGTCGCCTCGAAGGCGATCAGCAGCACGACGGAGACGATGCCGACGCTGAGCGCCCGGTAGGCACGGCCGAGCACGGTGTCGGTGGGCGCCTCGCGCAGGTCGGAGGCGTCGGGCAGGGCGGCGGCCGCGACGTCGGTGTCGCGTGGTTCGAGCACGGTCATGAGCGCCAGAGTAAGGGGCGCGGCCGACTTTGACCCCTGTCGGGAGTCCACACCCGGCTACGACCTTGGTCGTACGCCCCCGGCCCCGTTCATGAACGGCGTATGGCGGTCCCGTTGCGGCCCCCGCCCTTCCCTTGAGCCACCCCGACCCCGCGCCCTACGGTCGACGTACCGAGTTCGGCCGGGCCCACAGCCCACCGACACGGCCGTGTGCCCGAGTGGCCTAGGGACTCGCCTGCAAAGCGAGGCACGCGGGTTCAATTCCCGCCACGGCCTCTGGAGAGCGGGCGGTGCGCTTCGGGCGTGCCGTCCGCTCTGTCGTGTCAGGGCGTGCCGTCCGCTTCCTCGTGTCAGGGAGTGTCGGCGAGCAGGCGGGTCCAGAAGGTCCAGTCGGTGTCCGGGGCCGCGGGCGGCGGGGATATCGCGGTGAGGGCCTGGAGCAGCAGGAGTGCCAGGCGGTCGTACGCGTCCGGGGTCTGATGGTCGTCGTGCAGCAGCCACAGGGCGTACGTGAAGGTGGAGAGGTCCCTCGCCAGGGGGTGCAGGGTCGCCTCGGGGACGGTCCAGATCCATACCTCGCCCGTGGCGCCGTCCACCACCGCCTCCGTGTCCTCCGTCAGCCCGCCCAGGCGGATCAACCGGTGGGCGTGGGAAGGGAGGCCGTGGGGCGCGGGGGACTCGGCGATCGTCGGCAGGGGGGCGTCGTCGTCCGGGTCGGGCAGGGGGGCGGTCTGCGGCAGGCCCGTCTCGCGCAGGAAGCGTCGGGTCGGCTCGTGGGTGAGGGCGGGCGGGAGGTCGACGTCCTCGAAGCGGATGACGTTCGCCGCGCCGAACTCCCGCGCCAGGAGGCGGTGCGCCAGGTCGACGGTCAGGCCCGAGCGCGGGGCCGGGTCGGGGGCGGACAAGGACAGCGGGCGGATCAGGGCCGTCGCCTTGCGGTACTGCGGGGCCGTACCGTCGGCGTCCGCCGCGAAGGCCGCGAGGAGGAGGCGGGTCGCCCCGGCTGCCGCCTCCGGGCCGCAGTGGGCCGCGCGGGACGCCAACTGGGCGCGCAAGGAAGCCAGTTCCTCGGTGACCGCCACGAAGCCGAGCAGTCTCTTCAGGGGCGGTGCGAGCGGGCGGGCGGCGCCCGGGACGCCGGCCGTCCCCGGGGCGAACCGGGGGCACGGGCCGTAGGGGCCGGACGGGTCGAGGGCGGCCGTCAGCTCGGCGGTCGGCCCGGCCGTCGGCCCGGTGGTCGGCCCGGTGGTGGTGCAGGTCGTCGTGGTCATCGGTCCCCCGGGCGGATCGGTTCACGGGCCCGGGCCCACGCCGCTCCCGGGCGGGGGACGCCGCGCCGGCCGACCTCGGCCGGCCCTCGTCCCCACTGACCGGAACACTACGCCGCACCACTGACAACGCCCCCGACCTGGCGGAACACCGGTGGAACGGCCGGTCACGCGCCGGTGACCACCGCGGCCTGCGGGCGGATCGGGAGGCGGTTGACGGGGCGTCCGGTGGCCGCGCGCACCGCCGAGGCGATCGCCGCGGGCGAGGTCACCACCGGCACCGCGCTGACCGCCTTCGCGCCGAACGGCGCCACCACGTCCCGCTCCTCGACCAGCTTCACGATCCGGATGTCGGGGGTGTCCAGCGCGGTGGGCAGGGCGTAGCCCGTGAGGTCGGGGTGGCGGACCAGGCCGCGCGGGGCGCGCAGGTTCTCGGTGAGGGCGAGGCCCACGCCCTGGGTCACCCCGCCCTCGATCCGGGAGACCAGCTGCGCGGGGTTCAGGATCCGGCCGACGTCCTGGGCGACGGTCAGCTCCACCACCCGCACCGAGCCGATCTCGATGTCGACGTCCACCACCGCGCGGATCGCGCAGAAGGCGAGGCCGACGAACGCGTCGCCCTGGCCGGCCTCGTCCAGCGGTTCGGTGGGGTGCGGGCGGCACTGCGCCGTCGCCCACAGTTCCTTGCCGTCCAGCGCCTCGGTGACCGTGGTCGACAGCACGCCGTCGTAGGAGGTGATCTTGCCGTCGGTGATCTGGAGCAGTTCGGTGGACATGCCGAACTTGTGGGCCAGCGGCTGGAGCAGCTGGGTGCGGACCATCTTCGCCGCCCGCTCCACCGCGCCGCCCGACACCCAGGTGTGCCGGCCGCGGCAGCCCGCGCCCGCCGGGGGCTGGTCGGTGTCGACCGGGGCCACGTGCACCTCGTCGACGCCCAGCGTCTCCTGGACGATCTGCCGGGCCAGCGTGGTGAAGCCCTGCCCGGTCTCGACCGCCGCGCACAGCACCGTCGCGACGCCGTCGTGCACCTTCACGGTGGCCGTGGAGACCTCGTCGGCGCCCTCCGCGCCCAGCATGTGCACCATGCCCAGGCCGTAGCCCACGCCCCGGCGCACCGCGCCCGGTTCGCCCGCGCCCTCGGGGCCGCCGGGCAGCAGCCACTCGTCCTCGGGGGTGTCCTTGGGCAGCGGCGGCAGCGGGTGCTCGCGCACGGCCTGGAGGAGTTCGGCGACCGGGGCCGGGCAGGTGACCGTCTGCCCGGTGGGCAGGACGTCGCCGGTGGCCAGCACGTTGCGCAGCCGCAGTTCGGCCGGGTCGGCGCCGAGCTTCTTGGCCAGCTTGTCCATCTGCGCCTCGTAGGCGGCGCAGACCTGCATGGCGCCCTCGCCGCGCACATGGCCCGAGGGCGGGTTGTTGGTGCGCACCGCCCAGCCCTCGATGAAGGCGTTCGGGACGACGTAGGGACCGCAGGCGAAGGAGACGGCGGCGGCCAGCGCCTCGGCGGAGGTGTCGGCGTAGGCGCCGGCGTCCAGCAGGATCTGCGCCTCGACCTTGACGAGGCGGCCCTCGGCGTCGGCGTGGTGGCGGTAGCGCAGCAGGGTCGGGTGCCGGTGCGCGTGGCCGAGGAAGGACTCCTCGCGGGTGGCGGTCAGCTTCACCGGGCAGCCGGTGCGCAGCGCCAGCAGGCCGAGGGGCAGCTGGAAGCTCTGGTCCTCGCGGTCGGCGGTGGCGCCGGGCACGCCGGTGACGACGATCTTGACGTGCTCGGGCGCCAGGCCGTAGCAGGCGGCGAGGGCGTCGCGGTCGGCGTGCGGGTCGGTGGAGGCGACGTACAGCTCGACGCCGCCGTCGGGGCGGGGCACCGCGAGGCCGGCCTCGGCGCCGATGGGGGCCGGGTCCTGGCGGCCGATGCGGTACAGGCCCTCCACGACGACCTCGCCGGCCGCCTCCGGGTCGCCGTGCCGCAGCGGGATGTGCCGGATCAGGTTGCCGTCCGGGTGCAGCGGCTCGGCCTCGAAGGCATGTTCGGGATCGGTGACCGGTTCGAGCACCTCGTACTCGACGATCACGGCGGCGGCGGCCATCCGCGCGGTGTCGGGGTGGTCGGCGGCGACGGCCGCGATGGGCTCGCCGTGGTGGCGCACCACGTCGGAGGCGAACACCGGGCGGTCGGCCCGGCCGCGGCCGTGCAGCGGACTGCCGGGCACGTCCTCGTGGGTGACGACGGCGCGGACGCCGGGCATCTCGCGCGCGTGGCTGGTGTCGATGGACACGATGCGCGCGTACGGGTGCGGGGAGCGCAGCACCGCCGCCCACAGCAAGCCCTCGGCCCACAGGTCGGCCGCGTACGGGAAGGTGCCCTCCGTCTTGGCGCGGGCGTCGGCGGCCGGCAGCGAGGAGCCGATGCCGTGCGGCAGCGGCTCGGGCGCGGGGGCGCTCTCCGGTGCGGCAGCGGCGACGGCTTCGTTGCTCACGCCTGGCCTCCGTTTCCGTCCTGGCCGTAGGGGTCGTGCGGGTGCTGCTCGTGCTGCTCGTGCTGCGCGTGGTGCGGGTCGAACACCGAGGCCGCCGAGGGGTGGACGCCGCCGGCGCCCGGGCCCGCCTGACGGGGAATACGCGGCTCGTCGCCGTCCGGTTCGACCGCGTCCTCCCCGGTGTCCGCGGCGCGCTCGGCGACGACCTCGCGGACCGCGTCCAGAACGCCCCGGTAGCCCGAGCAGCGGCACAGGTTGCCGCACAGCGCCTGACGCGTCTCCAGTTCGGTCGGGTCCGGGTTGCCCTCCAGCAGGTCGTGCACGGTCATCGCCATGCCAGGCACGCAGAAGCCGCACTGCACGGCGCCGCACCGGGCGAGCGCCCGCTGCACGTCGGAGGGCTGCCCGTCGGCGGCCAGGCCCTCGACCGTGCGGACCTCGCTGCCGGCCGCGGTGACGGCGGGCACCAGACAGGAGGCGACGAGCCGGCCGTCGACCTGGACGTTGCAGGCGCCGCACTCGCCCTGCGAGCAGCCGTCCTTGGCGCCCGCGAGGCCGAGCCGCTCGCGCAGCACGTACAGCAGCGACTCGCCGATCCAGGCGTCGGTGACGGGCCGGTCGGCGCCGTTGACGCTCAGCACGTAGGAGGCGAGCGGGTGTTCGTCCTGCGGGGGGGCGGGGGGCGGGTCGTCGTGCGCGAGGCCCGGCGCGGCGGCGGGCTCGGGGGCCTCAAGTGCGGACTCGGCGGCGGGCTCGGCAGGCGTGGCGGCCGCTTCCGCGGCCCCGGGCCCGGGGGCGGTGTCCTCGGCGCCCGCGGGGCCGGCGGACGGCTCGGCGGTGCCTTCCGCGGCCGCTACGGCGCCTTCGGGGGCGTCGCCGGGCGCGTGGCCGGACTCGGGCGCGTCGTCGTGCGGGTGGGCGGACTCGGGCGCGTCGTCGGGCCGGTGGGCGGCGTCGGGCTCGGGTCCGTGGTCGGCCTCGGCGGCGTAGTCGTCGGTGTGCTCGGCGGCATACTCGTCGGCGTACCCGTCGGCGGGCTCGGCGGCGTGCTCCCGCAGGGGCTGGACGGTGTGTCCGTCGCCTTCCGGTACGGCCTCGGGCGCGGCCGGAGCGTGCTCGCCGTGCTGCTCGCCGTGCCGGCCGTGCTCCGTGTGCTCGGCGGTCTCGGCGGTCTCGGCGGGGCCGGGGTGCCCGGCGGGTTCCGGGTGGCCGGGGCTCTCCGGGTGCGCTGCGGGCTCCGGGTGCGCGGCGGGCTCGGGGTGGTCGTCGTGGCCGGGGGCCTGGTGGCCGCCCGGTGCGGGCGTGTCCGTGCCGTGCGCGTGCGCCGGCTCCTCCGCGTGCGGGTCGGCGACCGAGGGGTCCGCCCGGTACGCCTCCGCCGCGGGCCGGTCCTCGTAGGCGCCCTCGGCGTGGTCGTCCTGTCCCGGCCGGCCCCACGGCTGGGCGGGCGGCTGGGTCGCCCACGGCGCGGCCGCGCCGCCGGGCAGCGTGGCCGGCGGGGTGCCGCCCCACTGCTGGACCAGCGAGGAGGTGGTGAACTCGCCGGACTCGTCCGGGAGTTCGCCCCCGGCGACCGGGATCGACCACTGTCCGGTCACATCGTGTCCGGGCGCCGCCGGCTGACCGGCCTGGGTGTCGTGCTGCCCCGGCGACTCCTGGAAGTTCCACTGCTGGGTGGCGCCCGGGTGGTACGTGAACCGGTCGCCGCCCCCGTCGCCGCCGTCCTGCGGCAGCGCGTTCGCCTCGGGCCAGCGCGCGCCCTCGGCGGGCGTGCCCGGCACGGCCCAGGCGCCGGTGGCCGCCGGGTCGGCGGCCTCGGGCGGGGCGGAGGCGGCCGTTATCCGCGGCGGCACATAGCCGTGGCCGGGCGCGGCCAGCGGGCTGTCGGCGGCCAGGAGGGCGTCGATGCCGCCCTCGGGGAGCTTGACGAACGCGGTGGCGCCGTCGTCGTAGTCGCCCTGCGGCAGCGGGTTCCAGCGGCCGCCGTTCTCGGGCGTGCCCTCCGCGTGCTGGTCGTCGGTCACGACAGCGCCCTCCCCAGTGCTCGTCGGGCCAGCGCGGCGACGGTGCGCCGCAGGTGCAGTACGGCGGGCGGGAGCTGCTGCACGGAGCCGTCCGCCTCGGGGGCCGGGTCGGGGATGCACGCCTGGGCGACGTACTCGCCGAAGGCGGTCAGCGCCTCGGGGACGATCGCCCGGTTGTTGTCCCAGTCGATGAGCTGCGCCACCCACTGCTCGGCGTCCAGCGGCCTGAGCGGCATCGGCGCTATGGCCCCGACCGCGCAGCGCACCCCGCGCCGCGCCGGGTCCAGGACCAGCGCCACGGAGGCGATCGCGCGGCCCGGTCCGGTGCGGCCGGTCGCCTTCAGGAAGACCTGGGGCGCGTGCAGCAGCGGTACCCGCACGTAGCCGATGAGTTCGCCCGCGCGCAGCATCTCCACGCCGGCCAGCAGGTGCGAGACCGGGATCTCCCGGCGGGCGCCGCCGGGGCCCGCGATGACCACCGTGGCCTCCAGGGCGGCCAGCACCGGCAGCGCGTCCCCGGTCGGGGCGGCCGAGGCGATGTTGCCGCCGAGGGTGCCGGCGTTGCGGATGTGCGGCGGGCCGGCGGCGCGCGCGGCGGCGGCGAGCGCCGGGATCAGCGCGGCGAAGTCGGGGCGGCCCATGCGGGCGTGGGTGAGGCCGGCGCCGAGCAGTCCGTGGCCGTCCTGGTACTGCCAGCCGCGGATCTCGCTGATCCGGCCGAGGCCGACCAGCGCGGCGGGCCTGAGCTGCCCGGAGTTGACGGCGGCCATGAGGTCGGTGCCGCCGGCCACCGGCACGGCGGCGGGCATGGCGGTGAGTGCCGCCACGGCCTCGTCCAGCGTCGTGGGCAACGTGACGGCCTGCGCCGTCCGCGGTGCGTGCGTGGTCAAACCGGCTGCCCCTTCCCGCTGCCCCACTGGTCCCGCCTGTGTTGCCGTACGGTACGACCTGACAGGGCGGACGTGGCAACTCTGGCACATCTTCGCAGGGCTCGCGGACACGGGTCCGACACGGGGCGATCGCCCACCTCATCGGGGACATGGCCCGTTTTGGCACGGCATCACCGATGCGGGCGAATTGACGCTCTTCGCTGACTCCCGCGGGGCTTTGTCCGACGCCGGTCCGCTGTGGGGCCGGTACGGGCGGCGGTGGGGAGAATCGTTCCTCGGAGGCCGCCCGCACCCCGCCGCCCGTGGTCACCGCTACGACGCACCGCTGCGGCTCACCGCTACGGCTCACCGCCACGACGCACCGCTACGGCTCACCGCTGCGGCGGCGGTCCGTCCAGGGGGCGGCCGAGGATGCCGGGCCGGCGCTGCCAGGGGTGGGGTCCGGCGGGCGGGCGGTAACCGACGCCGAGGGCGTCCAGGCGCCGGTAGTGGGCCGTCATCCGCTGTTCGAATCCGGTGAAGTCCCGCTCCCCCGGGGCGGGCAGCGCGCTCCAGGCGACCTCGGCGAAGGCGGCCAGGCGGGGGAACGCCTGGTAGTCCACGCGCTCCTGGCTGTCCAGCACCTCGCTCCACAGGTTGGCCTGCGGGCCGAGCACATGCGCGGCGGCCTCGGCGTCGAGCCCGGCGGGAACCGGCTCGAACCGGTAGACGTCCTCCAGGGTGCGCACGAAGCCGATGGGCACCGGCTCGTCCTCTCCCAGGGCCTGCCGGTGGTCCAAGTACACCTGCTGCTCGGGGCACATGACGACGTCGTGGCCGGCCCGCGCGGCGGCGACGCCGCCCGCGTAACCGCGCCAGGACGACACGGCGGCGCCCTTGGCGAGCCCGCCCTCCAGGATCTCGTCCCAGCCGATGAGCCGGCGTCCGCGCTCCGCCAGCCAGGCGTCGAAGTGGCCGATGAACCAGGCCTGGAGCCCGTCCTCGCCGGCCACCCCGAGTTCCCGGACGCGGGCCTGCGCGGTGGCCGAGGCGCGCCACTGGTCCTTGGGGCACTCGTCGCCGCCGATGTGCACGAACGGCGCGAACTCGCCCGCGTCGGCCGGAAAGACGTCCAGGACCTCCTCCAGGACGCCTTCGTAGAAGCGCAGTACGTCCTCGGTGGGGGCGAGCACGTTGGGGTTGATGCCCCAGTCGTCCCAGACGGTGAGGGCGGCGGTGTCGACGACGTCGGTGTTGCCGAGTTCCGGGTAGGCGGCGATGGCGGCCTGCGAGTGGCCGGGCAGGTCGATCTCCGGGACGACGGAGATGTGCCGTTCGGCGGCGTAGGCGACGATCTCGCGCAGGTCGTCCTGGGTGTAGTGGCCGCCGTGCGGTTTCTCCTCCCACCGCGAGGACAGCCGGTGGCCGAGTTTGCTGCGGGAGCGCCAGGAGCCGGTCCGGGTCAGTTCCGGGTAGCGCCTGATCTCGATGCGCCAGCCCTGATCGTCCGTCAGGTGGAGGTGCAGCACGTTGAGTTTGTGCGCGGCCATCAGGTCGAGGTAGCGCAGCACGCCGTCCTTCGGCAGGAAGTGCCGGGCCACGTCGAGCAGCAGTCCGCGCCAGCGGAAGCGGGGCGCGTCGCCGATGGCCCGGGGCGGGACGCGGTGGGCGGCGCCGGGCCGTACGGGGGCGCGGCGGAAGGCGTCGGGGCCGAGCAGCTGGCGCAGCGTCTGGGCGCCCCAGAAGACGCCGGCCGCGTCGCCGCCCGCGATCTCGACGCCGGCCCCGGTGGCGAGGAGCCGGTACTCCTCGGGCTCCAGCGCGTCGTCCACGCGCAGGAGTACGCGGTTCGGGGCGTCCGGGGAGGCGGCGGGGGGCAGCGGGAGGCCGAGCGCGGCGCCGAGGGCGCCGCGCAGCCAGCGTTCGGCGGTGGCCGTGCCGGGGCCGGCCCACAGGGTGGTGTCCGCGTCGAGCACCGCCGTGCCGTCGTTCAGTGCGGCGGTGACGCGCGGCGCCGGAATGACATCGTCCTTGAACTCGTCCTGGGCCACGCGGGGAGCCTAGGGACTGCCGACGCCGCCCACAAGAGGTCTGGACCAAAAGGTCTGGACCACTTTCGGACGGCGCCCGCTCCGCCGGACGACGCCGTCGACCCGCCTGCGGCTACTTGTCGCCGCCCTTGCCCTTGCCCTCGTCGCCGCCGCCGCTCATGGACTCGTAGATCTCCTTGCAGAGCGGACACACGGGGTACTTCTTCGGGTCACGGCCGGGCACCCACACCTTGCCGCACAGCGCCACGACGGGCGTCCCGTCCAGGGCGCTCGCCATGATCTTGTCCTTCTGGACGTAGTGGGCGAAGCGCTCGTGGTCGCCGTCGCCGTGGGACACCTGCGGCGTCGGCTCTACGAGGGTCCCCGTACCAGTCCCGCGCTCGGGCTCGAGAGTGCTCATACGGAAAGGGTACTGAAACCGGCGCGTATCAGTTGAGCGACGGGTCGTCCGGATACGTGGCGACCATCGCCAGTTCGCTGCGCTGGCGGCGCAGCACCTCGCGCCACAGCCGCTCGGGCGCCGGCGAGGAGACGTCGCCGGGCTCGGAGTCGACGACGTACCACGCGCCCTCGGCGAGTTCGTCCTCCAGCTGGCCCGGGCCCCAGCCGGCGTACCCGGCGAAGATGCGCAGGGAGCCGAGAGCGTCGGCCAGCAGCTCGGGCGGGGCCTCCAGGTCGACGAGGCCGATCGCGCCGTGCACCCGGCGCCAGCCCAGCGGGGCGCGCTCGCCGGGGCCGTCGCCGGGGATGACGGCGACGCCGAGCGCGGAGTCCAGCGACACCGGGCCGCCCTGGAAGACGACGCCGGGCTCGCCGGCGAGGTCCGCCCAGCCCTCCAGGATGTCGCCCACGTCCACCGGGGTGGGCCGGTTCAGGACGACGCCCAGGGAGCCCTCCTCGTCGTGGTCGAGGAGGAGCACCACCGCTCGGTCGAAGTTCGGGTCCGCCAGGGCGGGTGCGGCCACGAGCAGCCGTCCTGTGAGCGAGGACACCTCGGTCATGCCAGACATGATCCCGCATCTTCCGCCGGCGCGGGGGGCCAATCCGGCCGGCGGGGTGAGGACGGCGAACGGGGGTATGGGAGCGTGGGGCGGCGCGCGGCCGGAGCGGTGACCCCATGTGTCCGGTCTGGCACGGTTCGTGTTGTGACACACCCATGACGCAGCCGGGCGGTCCTCGGGCTTACTTCCGGGGGGTGCGCGGCGATTACTCTGTCTCTCCGGCCCCTGACCTATGTGCTCGGCCGGCCCCTGCCCAACTCATCGGAACGCGAGATACATGAGCGTCAACGACGATGTCCTGCTTGTCCATGGCGGAACCCCGCTGGAGGGCGAGATCCGTGTCCGCGGTGCGAAGAACCTCGTGCCGAAGGCCATGGTCGCCGCTCTGCTGGGCAGCGAGCCAAGCAGACTGCGCAACGTTCCGGACATCCGTGACGTCCGTGTGGTGCGCGGCCTGCTGCAACTGCACGGCGTGACGGTCCGGCCGGGCGAGGAGCCGGGCGAGCTGGTGCTCGACCCGACCCGGGTGGAGAGCGCCAATGTGGCTGACATCGATGCCCACGCGGGCTCCAGCCGCATCCCGATCCTCTTCTGCGGCCCGCTGCTGCACCGCCTCGGCCACGCTTTCATCCCGGGTCTGGGCGGCTGCGACATCGGCGGCCGGCCCATCGACTTCCACTTCGACGTGCTGCGGCAGTTCGGCGCGACGATCGAGAAGCGGGCGGACGGCCAGTACCTGGAGGCCCCGCAGCGGCTGCGCGGCACGAAGATCCGGCTGCCCTACCCGTCGGTCGGCGCGACCGAGCAGGTGCTGCTGACGGCCGTCCTGGCCGAGGGCGTCACGGAGCTGTCCAACGCGGCCGTCGAGCCGGAGATCGAGGACCTCATCTGCGTACTGCAGAAGATGGGCGCGATCATCGCGATGGACACCGACCGCACGATCCGCATCACCGGTGTGGACAAGCTCGGCGGCTACGACCACCGCGCGCTGGCGGACCGTCTGGAGGCCGCGTCCTGGGCGTCGGCGGCGCTGGCCACCGAGGGCGACATCTACGTCCGCGGCGCGCAGCAGCGCTCCATGATGACGTTCCTGAACACCTACCGGAAGGTGGGCGGCGCGTTCCGGATCGACGACGAGGGCATCCGCTTCTGGCACCCCGGCGGCCAGCTGAAGTCGATCGCGCTGGAGACGGACGTGCACCCCGGCTTCCAGACCGACTGGCAGCAGCCGCTGGTGGTCGCGCTCACCCAGGCGACCGGCCTGTCGATCATCCACGAGACGGTCTACGAGTCCCGGCTCGGCTTCACCTCCGCGCTCAACCAGATGGGCGCGCACATCCAGCTCTACCGCGAGTGCCTGGGCGGCTCCGACTGCCGCTTCGGCCAGCGCAACTTCCTGCACTCGGCGGTCGTCTCCGGCCCGACCCGGCTCCAGGGCGCCGATCTGGTCATCCCGGACCTGCGCGGCGGCTTCTCCTACCTGATCGCCGCCCTCGCGGCCCAGGGCACCTCCCGCGTCCACGGCATCGACCTGATCAACCGCGGCTACGAGAACTTCATGGAGAAGCTCGTGGAGCTGGGCGCGAAGGTCGAGCTGCCGGGACAAGCACTGGGCTAGCCCGGCCGGCGCCGCTACCGCCCGCGCCACTGCGGCGTGTGGCGGCGCTACGGCGTGTGACGGCGCGTACGTCGATGGGGCGGCCCCCCGGGAAGGGGGCCGCCCCATTGACGTGTGGTCGGCCCTAGCGGGCCCCGTACGCCGTCGCGCGGCGTACGGACGGCAAGGTCACTTGCCCTTGGCGGCTTCCTTGAGCTTGCTGCCCGCGGAGACCTTCACGCTGTAGCCGGCCGGGATCTGGATCGGCTCGCCGGTCTGCGGGTTGCGGGCGGTGCGAGCGGCACGGTGGGTGCGCTCGAAGGTGAGGAAACCAGGGATGGTGACCTTCTCGTCCCCCTTGGAGACGATGTCGCCGACGACGTCGGCGAACGCGGCCAGCACGGCGTCGGCGTCCTTGCGGGTCACCTCGGCGCGGTCGGCCAGCGCGGCCACCAGCTCACTGCGGTTCATGTTCTTACTCCCGTGTTCTTCTTGCCATTGAGGCGTGCCACGCGGCTGAGCCGCGTGTTGGGCCAGCCAAGCCGATGCTGCCAGGGTCCTGGTGGGTCCCCGGACCCGGGTCCCCCGTCGGACCCTCGCGCCCAGGGAGGCATCCTGCCCCCACCTGCGGCGGGAAAGCCAATCCGGCACCCCAAGGAGTCGTGAGAACACCCTTGGGAGTCACACGAAAAGGGGCCTGCGCCCGGGGCCCGGCGTCACCCTTACGCCTGCCCCGTGGGCGACGGCCGAATCCGACGACAGGGCCTGGCCGATCACGATAGGGCGCGCCGCTGACGGCGCCGTCCCCGACGCGCCGGGTCCGGGCGCACCGTGGCGATCATCACGCCCCGCGCGGGCGCCGGGCGCGCCGGGGGCTCACGCCCCGGCGCACCCGGCACGGGTCGTCCGCGCCCGATGCCGCCCGACCGCGCCCGACGGCCGTCGTCCGCCGCCCCGTCCGGGGCGGGTGGTCACACGCCGGAGGAGCTGCCGGCGGCCGACGCGCCGGCCGCCTTGGCGGCGTCGCGCACCGCTCCGGCGACGGCTCCGGCGACCTTGTCGTTGAAGACGCTCGGGATGATGTAGTTCGGGTTCAGCTCGTCCTCGGTCACCACGTCGGCCAGGGCCTGCGCGGCGGCGAGCATCATCTCGGTGTTGACGGTGCGCGACTGCGCGTCCAGCAGGCCGCGGAAGACGCCCGGGAAGACCAGCACGTTGTTGATCTGGTTGGGGAAGTCGGAGCGGCCGGTGGCCACGACTGCCGCCGTCTGCCGGGCGATCGCCGGGTCGACCTCGGGGTCGGGGTTCGCGAGCGCGAACACGATGGCCCCGTCCGCCATGGCGGCCACGTCGTCGCCGTCGAGCACGTTCGGGGCGGAGACGCCGATGAAGACGTCCGCGCCGCGCACGGCCTCCTTCAGCGTGCCGGTGAGGTTCTCCGGGTTGGTGTTGTCGGCGATCCAGCGCAGCGCCGACTCGGGGGCGGCGTCGACGAGGTCCTCGCGGCCGGCGTGCACCACGCCGTGGATGTCGGCGACGACGGCGTTCTTCACGCCCGCGGCGATCAGCAGCTTGAGGATGGCGGTGCCGGCGGCGCCGGCGCCGGACATCACGACCCGGACGTTCTCGATCGGCTTGCCGACCACGCGCAGCGCGTTGGTGAGGGAGGCGAGCACGACGATGGCGGTGCCGTGCTGGTCGTCGTGGAAGACGGGGATGTCCAGGGCCTCGCGCAGCCGGGCCTCGATCTCGAAGCAGCGCGGCGCGGAGATGTCCTCCAGGTTGATGCCGGCGAAGCCGGGGGCGATCGCCTTGACGATCTCCACGATCGCGTCGGTGTCCTGGGTGTCCAGGCAGAGCGGCCAGGCGTCGATGCCGGCGAACCGCTTGAACAGGGCCGCCTTGCCCTCCATGACCGGCAGCGCGGCCTTGGGGCCGATGTTGCCCAGGCCGAGGACCGCGGAGCCGTCCGTCACGACCGCAACCGAGTTGCGCTTGATCGTGAGGCGGCGGGCGTCCTCGGGGTTCTCGGCGATGGCCATGCAGACGCGGGCCACGCCGGGCGTGTAGACCATGGAGAGGTCGTCACGGTTGCGGATGGGGTGCTTGGACGCCATCTCGATCTTGCCGCCGAGGTGCATCAGGAACGTACGGTCGGAGACCTTGCCGAGCGTGACGCCCTCGATGCCGCGCAGCCTGCTGACGATCTCGTCGGCGTGCGCGGTGGAGGTGGCCGCGATGGTGACGTCGATACGGAGCTTCTCGTGGCCGGACGCGGTGACGTCGAGGCCGGTCACCGAGCCTCCGGAGGACTCCACGGCGGTGGTGAGCTGCGAGACGGCGGTTCCGCTCGCGGGCACCTCCAGCCGGATGGTCATCGAGTAGGAGACGCTGGGCGCCGTTGCCATGGCCGACTTCCTCTGCTTTCACCGTGTCGCGAGTTGTGCCGTCCGATCGTCGCACCTACCAGCGAGTACGTGGTAGTCGCCCCGGGTTGCGGTCTTTGCGTTCACCGGGACGCGGCGTTTTCGGAAATTTGATTCCACCATACGAGAGTTGGGCGGGCGGCGGTAGGTGCGGAGGCAAGAAAAGAGGCCCACGTCACATCGGATGTGACGTGGGCCTCTTCGAGGCTGTGACACCGGCCCGCCATGCTCGCCTCGCGGCAAGTGGTCGCTCGTAGCGACGAAGGTTGGGCCCGGGGGCTTGGATCGAGCCGGTGTCTCCTCCAGGCTAACAAACGGATCGCGGAACACCATTCCCCGCGACCGGGTTCGCGGGAATCCGCCCGCGCGGACGCCCGCACCGACGCCCGCGCGGACGCCCCCGCGCTCAGTCCCGCAGCAGGTCCGGGACCCCGTTCGCGTCCGGCTGGTCGCGCTCGCCCGCCACCACCGTCAGCTGCTGGGTGGCGCGGGTCAGGGCGACGTAGAGGACGCGCAGGCCGGCCGGGGACTCGTCGGCGATCTCCGCCGGCGAGACGACGAGCGTCGCGTCGTACTCCAGGCCCTTGGCCTCCAGGCTGCCCAGCGCCACCACCCGGCCCCCGCCGAGCCCGGCGAGCCAGCGCTTTGCCTCCTCGCGCCGGTTCATGGCGACGACCACGCCGACCGTGCCCTCCACCCGCTCCAGCAGCGCCTCGGCCTCCGCGCGCACGGTCGCGCCCAGCGAGCCCGCCACCAAGGCGAACCGCGGCTTGAGCCCCGTGGAGCGCACCGCCGACGGCGACTTCGCGCCCGGCATGGCCAGGGCCAGCACCTTCGCGGCCAGCTCGGCGATCTCGGCCGGGTTGCGGTAGTTCACCGTCAGCTCGAAGCGGCGGGCCCGGGACGAACGGCTCGCCGCGCCGGGGTGCCCGGAGCCCGGCAGCCGGGTGCCCAGCGCCTCGTCGCGCGCCTCGGCCGCCTCGTCCGGGTCCGACCAGGAGGACTGGGCGGGGTCGCCCACCACCGTCCAGGTGGCGTGCCGGCCCCGGCGGCCGACCATCCGCCACTGGAGCGGCGTGAGGTCCTGCGCCTCGTCCACGATGACGTGCGCGTACTCCACCCGCTCCTGGGCCAGCCGCTCGGCCCGCTCGCGCTGCGTCTCCTCGCGCACCGGCATCAGCTCCTCCAGACCGGTGAGCTGGTCCAGCGGGTCCAGTTCGCGCTTCTTGCGGGGCCGGGCGGGGGCGCCCAGGATCGCCTGGAGTTCGTCCAGGATCGCGATGTCGTGCACCGAGTAGCCGTCCCGCTTCAGCGAGCGGGCCACCTTGCGCACCTCGCCCGGGTTCAGGACCCGGCGCGCCCAGCGGCCCAGGCGTCGCTCGTCGGCCATGGTCTCCAGCACGCCCCGCGGGGTCAGCTCCGGCCACCAGGCGTCGAGGAAGGCGGTGAAGGAGTCCTCGCCGAGCACGTCCTCGTCGAAGGAGGAGCGCAGCTCGGCGGCCAGCTCCGGGTCGCTGTGCCGGCCGGCCGCGCCGGACTTCGCCCACAGGGCGTCCAGCAGCAGCTTGCGGGCGCGCGGGCGCAGCAGGTTGACCGGCGCGGTGCCGCCGAGGGCGGTGCGCCGGACGTGGTCCAGCTCCGGCCCCGCCAGCTCCAGCCGGCGCCCGAAGGCGACCACCCGCAGCCGGGCCGGCGGCCCGGAGGGCGCCTGCGGCACCGCGTCGCCGTCGTCGCCGTCGCCGTCGCCCTCGCCGAAGGCGAGCTGCCCCGCGGCGGCCGCTGCCGCTCCCAGCTCCAGCGCGCCGCGCGCCGCCTTGCGCAGCACCTTCAGCATCCGCGAGGAGCCCTTGGCGCGGGCCACGGACGGGGCGTCGTAGAGGGTGGCCTCGGCGCCGTCGACCAGTGAGCCGATCGCCCGGATGGCGACCTGGCCCTCCTCGCCGAGCGAGGGCAGCACGCCCTCGGTGTACGAGACCAGCAGCGGGGTCGGCGAGACGATCAGGATGCCGCCGGAGTAGCGGCGCCGGTCCTGGTAGAGCAGGTAGGCGGCGCGGTGCAGCGCGACCGCCGTCTTGCCGGTGCCCGGCCCGCCCTCGACGTACGTCACGGAGGAGGCGGGGGCGCGGATGACGAGGTCCTGCTCGGCCTGGATGGAGGCGACGATGTCGCGCATGGTGTGGCTGCGGGCCTGGCCGAGCGCGGCCATCAGCGCGCCGTCGCCGACCACGGCCAGCTCCCGCCCGTTCAGGAAGGCGGTCAGCTCGGGGCGCATCAGGTCGTCCTCGACGCCGAGGACGCGCCGCCCCTTGGAGCGGATGACCCGGCGGCGCACGACCCGGCCGGGGTCGACCGGGGTGGAGCGGTAGAACGGGGCGGCGGCCGGCGCGCGCCAGTCGATGACCAGCGGGGCGTACTCCTCGTCGAGGACGCCGATCCGGCCGATGTGCAGGGTCTCGGCGATGTCGGCGGTGCCGTCGGGGCGCACCGCGCCCTCGGCCGGCTCGACGGCGGTGTACGCGCCGTCGGGGCCCTTCTTGCCGTCCTTGCCGAGCAGCAGGTCGATCCGGCCGAAGAGGAAGTCCTCGAACTCGTTGTTCAGCCGGTTGAGGTGGACGCCGGCCCGGAAGACCTGGGCGTCGCGCTCGGCCAGCGCGCCGGGCGTGCCGACGTGGCCGCGCTGGGCCGCGTCGTGCATGAGGAACTCGGCCTCGTGGATCTTCTCCTCGAGCCGCCGGTACACCCGGTCCAGGTGTTCCTGTTCCCCGCTGATCTCTCGGTCGCGCACGGAGTCGGCCTCGGCGTCGCGCACCGGGGCGCGCACCGTGTCGGGCACCGCGCCGGGCGCCGCCTCGTGAACCGATTCGACCGCGGAATCCTGTTGAGCCTGAGCGGCCACCGGGCCCCCTTCTGACGTGCTGGGCAGCCGTCAACCGTACGCGAAGGGAACCCGCTGCGGGAAGTCGACCCGGCTTCCCGGCCGCCGGCCCGGCGTAATCCGCCGAACCGGTCGTCCGTCTGTCCTACGCCTTGACCTGGACGACCTTCTGGCCGTCCGTCCTACGCCTTGACCTGGACGACCTTCTGGCCGTCGAAGGTCATCACCTCGAAGTGGTCGATCTGGCCGGGTTCGAAGGCCGCGCCGCCGCGCACGTACAGGGGGCTCTTGGCCTCCTCCGTGCGGGCGTTCGGCAGGCCGTAGCCCCAGTTCGGCACGGACCAGGAGGTGATCGTCTCGCGTTCGCCGTTCTTGCCGACGGCGATGAGCGAGCAGCGCTCGGGGCCGGTGACGTTCTTCAGCTCCAGCACGGCGTTGGTGCCCCAGTCCTTCTTCTCCAGGGCGACGGTGGCGGTGGCGTGGGTGACGGGGTCGGTCGCCGTCACCTTGTCCGTCATCGCCTGGAAGGCGGCCTTGGCGGGAGCCGCCGCGACGGTGGCGCTGCCTGTGCCGCCGTCCGCGCCGCCGACGGCGTAGACCGTCAGCGGTCCGCCGATGATCAGCGCCGCTGCCGCCGCGACCAGGTAGAACGTCGTGCGCCGCTTGCGCGCCCGCCGCTCGGAGACCTCGTCCACGAGTTTCTCCACCAGCCGCGGTCCCGGTCTGGCCGACAGGGACTCGCCGATCGCGGGCGTACCGGCGCCGGGCAGGTCGGCGAGCGCGGCCAGCATCGGTTCCATGCCGGCGAGTTCGTCCAGCTGCTGGGCGCACCACTCGCAGCCGGCGAGATGGGCCTCGAACGCGGTCGCCTCGGCGTCGTCCAGGATTCCGAGGGCGTAGGCGCCGACGGTCTCGTGCTCGTCCGGGGCCGGTGATCCCTGCGTGGAGCCCATGGAGCCAGACATACCCGAACCACCTGTGCCGAATCCCTGATGCCCCCCGTACCCGCTCATCACGCCGTCACCCCCCGCTCCTCCAGAGCCAGCTTCATCGAACGCAGGGCGTAGAACACCCGGGAGCGGACGGTGCCGCTGGGTATGCCCAGCGTCTCGGCCGCCTCATTGACCGTACGCCCCTTGAAGTACGTCTCGACGAGCACCTCCCGGTGGGCCGGGGTCAGGTCGTCGAGTGCGTCCGACAGCGTCATCAGCCACAGCGCTTTGTCGATCTCGTCCTCCGCGGGGATGACCTCCAGCGGCGACGGATCGACCTCCTGCGGCCGGGCCTGCCGGCTGCGGTGGCCGTCGATGACGATGCGCCGGGCGACCGTCACCAGCCAGGGGCGGACCGAACCGGTCGCTCGATTGAGCTGGCCGGCGTTCTTCCAGGCACGGATGAGCGTCTCCTGGACCACGTCCTCGGCGCGCTGCCGGTCACCGGCGACCAGCCTGAGAACGTAGGCGAGCAAGGGTCCGGCGTGCTCGCGGTACAGCGCACGCATCAGCTCCTCGTCGGGTTCCGAGGGCTGTGAGGACATGCGATGTCGGGCCCTCGCTCCACGTTCATTGGCCACGGCCGCATCCTTGCGCACGCCCACCTCCGGTGTCCGGGGGATCCCCCAGTCGGTCGCTCGCCGTCGGGTACGGACGTGGGGTGCGGTGCGTTCAAAGGGGGACGGCGGAATTCCGCGGGGCGGGGTGACGAGGCGGGACATGGGGGCACATTCCTCCCGCACGGCGGGGAGGGAGACGGCAGCAAAACGGCGCGTCCCTCACCTCGGCCGGGCGGGGCGGGTGCGGGCGCCGGCCGCCGTGCGGCGGCGGTGCCGGGCGACCCGTTCGCGGTTGCCGCAGACCTCGCTGGAGCACCAGCGCCTGCGGCGGCCGCGGGAGGCGTCCAGGTACACGATCGGGCAGTCCTCGCCCGCGCACTCGCGCAGGGCGCCGCGGGCCGCGGGGTCGGTGAGCAGGTCGACCGCGTCCCGGGCGACGACCGCGAGCAGCGCGGCACACCCGGGCGGCCCGGCCAGCCGCCGCACCAGGCCCCCGTCCGCACCGGGCACGGCACAGGGGGCGGGCGGGGCGGGCCGGGCGACGTCGTTGACGCGGGCGAGCGCGAGGCGGTGCGCCCCGCTTTCCGCGTACGCCCCCGCGCTCGCCGCCGCGAGGTGACCGCGCACCAACCGCCCCACGTCCTGCCTGAGTTCACGGAAGGCGGCGGGCCAGGACGGGTCGGCGTGCGCCAGCGAGGTGCCCGGCGGCACCAGCCCCGACGTCGCGATCCAGGCCCGCAGCCGCTCCAGGGAGTCCAGCCGCTCGCCGGGATGGCTGGTGCACAGGAGGTCCAGGCAGATCCGCCCGGTGTCGATACGGGGCTCGTAGGGAACCGTGGCCGCACCCAGTGCCATGCGCCTGTCACCGCCTAGGCAGGAACCGTCGGGGGCCCGTCAGAAGCGCCCCCTTCCACAGTGCCCGCCACGGCGTACGGCCGGAAGTCCTCGGGCATCGGCGCGTCTCGTCGTCCAGATACACCGTGGGCGACTTGCCGTCCGGGATCTCGGGGTCCTTCCCCAGCCTGCGCAACGCCATGTCCAGCCTCCTCCGACCACGAACGATCACTGCGGTAGAGCGTGCGACGGGAGGAGCCTCCGGCACCACGAACTTGCACGGACTTCTACGCGGCGCGGCGCGCGAGCGGGAGGAACTCCGCCCAGGCTTCAGGGGCCACGGTGAGGTGGGGGGCGGTGGGGGTTTTGGAGTCGCGGATGTGGAGCGTTGTGGGGGTGGGGGCTATTTCGACGCAGTTGGAACTGTCGCCGCTGTAAGTGGACTTCCGCCAATGAAGTGTCTGCACAGTCGCTCTTTCAGCTGTCCCGGAGGAGGTTCTGGATGAAGTCACGCGATTCGGCCTGGCCGAACGCGCACGACTCCATGTGATCCAGAACGGCACGGTACTTGCTCAGCTGGGCCTCCGCGTCGAGGAATCCGCACCCTCCATGGTGGGTGTCCAACTGCACGGTGTCGAGCTGCGGAACCGGACCTTCGAGATAGTCGAAGGACTGGCCCGTGCTCGGGTAGTACTCCGCCTCGAAGGGAATCACCCGGACGCTGACGTGCGGCAACTCGCTCATGTCGAGGAGATGGCCGAGTTGACCGCGCTTCACCTCGCGACCGCCGAATCCCATACGCAGAGCCGACTCGTGGATGAGCGCCGCATAGGGAGGCGGCTCCTCCCGGTACAAGACGCCCTGTCGCTTCATGCGGTGCGTGAGCCGGTGCTCGATCTCGTACTGCCGCATGGACGGGACCACCGCCCGGAAGAGAGCGCGTGCGTGATCCGTGGTCTGCAGCAGTGCCGGAATGTGCATCGCGAGGGCAACCCGGAACCCGGTCGTATGGTGCTCGACCTCGGCCAGGTCGACCAGCGCGGCGGGGAGGTGTTCCCGGTACCCCTCCCACCAACCACGCGTTCGGCGTCCGGCCATGGCCACCAAAGCGTCGACCAGGGACTCGTCCGAGCAGGCATAGGCAGACGCCAGGGACCGGACACGGTCGGCACTGAGGGCGCTGCGACCGGTCTCGATCATGCTGACGCGTCCCTGGTTGACGCCCAGATGCGCTGCTGCCTGAGTGACGGTGAAGCCGGACCGCTCGCGGAGTTTGCGCAGCTCGGCACCAAGACGCCGCTGGCGCAAGGTGGGGTTGTTAGTGGGCGGCAAGACACGTCCTTCCAGGGCGAGAGGCGGATCTCTCGTAACCCACACGAGGTAAACGCGGGCTCATTTACCAAATATGGGAGATGAATCTCCCAGCAACCCCTACCGTAGTGCCTCTACCGTCCAACTCCCCCCGCCCACAAGCCGGAAGCGCACCTCCCCAGGCAGAGCCACCGCAGGGGCGACGGAGTTGAGCGAGTCGAGTCCCTTCTCTCCTCGGAGATACCCATGAGCACCGTATCCCTGCCCGACACCTGGGTGTACGCGCTTCGTCTGCCTCATGATCCGCGCGCGGCACGCGTCGCACGTATGACCGTACGGGCCGTACTGCACGGGCACGGCAGGCACGAAGTGCTGGACGCCGTCGAGCTGTTGACGTCCGAGCTGGTCACCAACGCCTACCGGCACACCCGCGGCCCCGCCTCCCTGCGGCTGACCGCCCTCGCGGACGGGCGGCTGCGGGTCGGGGTGTGGGACAGCCACCCACGCGTACCGGCTCTGTTCAGCGAGCCGCCCCAGGATCACGTGTCCCCCGCCCCGCCGGACGCCGAGGGAGGACGCGGGCTGCACCTCGTGCAGGCGCACGCCGACCGCTGGGGCGGCATGGCCCTCGGGGACGGAGTGCTGGACCGCGGGGCCGGAAAGCTGCTGTGGTTCGAGGTGTCGGGGTGAATCCGGCACCCGACGCGGCCGGACACGTGGTCGTCGTCGGAAGAGCGGACGGAGGACGAGAGCGTGGATGTGTACTAGGCCGTGGACAGTCGTCGGGCCGTGCGGGCGTTCAGTGACGAGGCGGTGCCCGAGGGGGTGCTCGAACGCGTGCTGGCCGCGGCGACGCGGGCTCCGTCGAGCGGCAACCTCCAGCCCTGGCACCTGTACGTCGTGACCGGCGACCCCCTGTCCGAGCTGAAGAGGCGCGCGACGGCCAGGGCGCTGGCGGGGGACCCGGGCGACGAGCGGGAGTACCCGATGCACCCGGCCGGACTGGCCTCGCCGTACCTGGACCGCTTCAACGCCGCGGCCGCCCAGCGGTACGCGGCGCTGGGGATCGAGCGCGACGACCCCGACCGGCCCAGGAAGATCGCCACCCTGAACTCGGAGGCGTTCGGGGCGCCGGCCGTGCTGTTCTGCTACCTCGACCGGACGATGGGGCCGGGGCAGTGGGCGGACGCGGGGATGTACTTGCAGACGGTCATGCTCCTGCTGAGGGCGGAGGGGCTGCACAGCTGTCCGCAGGTGATGTGGACGATGTTCCGCGAGACCGTCGGCCAGGTGGTCGGAGCCGGTGACGACCTCGTGCTGCTCTGCGGTGTCTCGGTGGGCTACGAGAAGGACGGCGTGCCCCGCCTGCGCACCGACCGGGCGGCCCTGTCGGAGACCGTGACCTTCCTCGGGAGGTGACCGGCGACCGGAAGCCCCGGCGCGTCGGCGCGGTAACCGTTTGCACGCCACCGCATCGCGCATGCACAATGCATGCATGGTGGCTCTGCAGATCCGTGACGTACCGGACGAAGTCCGCGCCATACTGGCCGACCGGGCTCAGCAGCTGGGCCAGTCGCTCCAGGCGTACCTCCTCGCCCTGGTGACGAGCGAGGCGGAGCGGGCGAACAACCTGACGCTCCTGAAGTCCTTCGAGGACCGCACCGACGGCGCCGACAGCACCATGGACGAGACCGTGGCCGAGATCGGGACGGCCCGGACGGAGCGCCTGAGGTGATCGTCGTCGACGCGTCCGTCCTCACCGAGGCGCTGACCGGTGACGGAACGGCGGGCAAGGCCGCCCGCGCGCGCCTCATGCGGGACAACCACTGGGCGGCCCCGGAACATCTCGTCGTGGAGACGTTCCACGCGATCCGGGGACGCCGCCTGGGCGCGAAGATCACCCAGGACCGCGCCGACGCCGCGGTGTCCGCGCTGGCTTCCCTCTCCCTGGAGACGATCGACGCGCAACGGCTCCTGCCCCGCATGTGGGAACTGCGGCAGAACGTCTCCGGCTACGACGCCGCGTACATCGCGGCCGCCGAGGCGTTCGCGTGCCCGCTGGTCACGGGCGACGCCCGACTAAGCCGTTGCATGGTCGCGCGGTGCACCATCGAGGTCATCGGCTGACGTCTTCGGGCACCGGCGAACACGCCGAACCTCGTAAGGGGGATGCCGGTCCGTGACCGGCATCCCCCTCTCCGTCGAGCACTAAGGTCACTGCCATGTCATCGCCGCGCGTCGGAGTCGTCATCGTGACGATGGGCACTCGCCCTCGCGAACTGGCGGCGCTGCTCGCCTCGGTGGAGAAGCAGGACGTGCCGGCCACGCGGGTGATGCTGATCGGCAACGCGACGCCTCTGACCGGCGTGGACGTCGCGGCGAACGTGACCAAGGTCCCGCTCCGGGAAAACCTGGGGTGTCCGGGAGGCCGCAACGTCGGCCTGGAGATGCTGCGCGCGTCGGGCGAGGTCGACGTCGTCGTCGAGCTGGACGACGACGGCCTGCTCATCGACACGGATGTGTTCCGAAGGGTCCAGGAGTTGTTCGCGGCGGACCCGGAGCTGGGGATCGTCGGGTTCCGGGTCGCTGACGAACACGGACGCACCGAGCGGCGCTGGGTGCCCCGGCTGCGCGCCGACGATCCGATGCGCCGCGGCCCGGTGACCGCGTTCCTCGGGGGCGGGCACGCCCTCTCGATGCCCATGCTCGGCGAGATCGGTCCGTGGGCCGCGGAGTTCTTCTTCGGGCACGAGGAGTCCGACCTGGCATGGCGTGCGCTCGACGCGGGCTGGCGGATCCTCTACGCACCCGAGCTCGTCCTCCAGCACCCGAAGACGTCTCCGGCCCGGCACGCCGTCTACTACCGGTTCACGGCCAGGAATCGTGTGTGGCTGGCACGTCGTCGGCTTCCGGCCCTCCTGATCCCGGTCTACCTCGGCGTGTGGATCTGCCTCACCCTGGCGCGCGTCCGCTCCCTGACGGGCCTGAAGGCATGGTGGGGCGGCTTCGCCGAAGGCATGCGGAAGCAGTGCGGTCCACGCCGGCCGATGAAGTGGCGGACGGTGTGGCGCATGACCCGGTTGGGCCGTCCGCCGATCCTCTGACCGGTGTCCCCACCACAGCGGACGCCATAGGGGTACGTGACCGGCGGGCCGCCCGCCGACTCAGGCGGTCTCGTCGGCGTACTTCGCGTCGCTCGCCGGGTCCAAAGCCAGGCGGTAGCCGCGTTTGACCACCGTCTGGATCAGTTTCGGGGTGCCGAGGGCGGTGCGGAGGCGGGCCATGGCCGTCTCCACGGCGTGTTCGTCGCGGCCCGCGCCCGGCAGCGCGCGCAGCAGTTCCGCGCGGGCGACCACCCAGCCCGGCCGCCGCGCCAGCGTCCGCAGCAGCGCCATCCCGGCCGGCGGCACCGGACGGAGGTCGCCGTCCACCAGGACGGCGTGCCCCCGGATCTCGACCCGGTGCCCGGCGACCGGCAACGCCCGCGCACGGGACGGCAGTTCCTGGCACAGCAGCTGCACCAGCGGGCCGAGCCGGAAGCGTTCGGGCTGGACCGTCGTCACCCCGCGCGCCTGCAACGCCACCGCGGTGACCGGACCCACGCACGCGGGCAGCACATCGCGGCCGAGCGCGGCCAGCAGCGCGTCCAGCAGGCCCCGCTCCGCCGCCCGCGCCAGCAGCGACGCGGCGGCCGGCGCGCTGGTGAAGGTGATCGCGTCCAGGCCGTGCGAGACGGCCGCGTCCAGCAGCCGGTCCAGCGGCCCCGGGTCCTCCGGCGGCAGCCACCGGTACACCGGCACCGGCACCACCTCCGCTCCCCCGGCGCGCAGCGCCTCCACGAACCCCGGCAGCGGCTCCCCGTGCAGTTGCACGGCCACCCGCCGTCCCTCGACGCCCTGCTCCAGCAGCCGGTCCAGCACCTCGGCCAGCGACTCCGAGGACGGCGACCACTCCTCGGTCAGCCCGGCCGCCCGGATCGCGCCCTTCACCTTGGGCCCGCGCGCCAGCAGCTCGGCGTCGCGCAGCCCGCCGAGCAGCGCCTCGCCGAGGCCCCAGCCGTCCGCCGCCGCCACCCAGCCCCGGAAGCCGATCGCGGTGGTGGCGACCACGACGTCGGGCGTCCGGCCGATGATCTCCTCGGTGGCGGCGAGGAGTTCGCCGTCGTCGGCGAGCGGCACGATGCGCAGGGCGGGCGCGTGCACGACCGACGCGCCGCGTCGCTTCAGCAGCGCGCCCAGCTCGTCGGCACGGCGCGCGGCCGTGACCCCCACGGCGAACCCGGCCAGGGGCCCGTGCTCGGCCGGCTGCTGTTCCTCGTCCTCACCCATGGCTCTCGTCCCGCGCTCGACTCGTCGTACGTCTCGTCGTACGTCCGTCCGTCCGGCGGCCGAGCTTGTCAACGCCGCGTGACGGGCTCGGTTCGCCGGCATGTCACCAGTGTTACGTCATACGTCGGCGGGACTGAGCCGGGGCTCGGCCGCGACGTCGGCGGGAGCGGCCGTCGCGCGCTCGCCGTCCGGCCGGCGAAGGTATACGGCGTAGGTGACCGCGAAGGCCGCGCCGTAGAAGACGAGGAAGGCGGCGAACGCCGCGGTCCCCGTGCCGCGGGTGAGGAAGGACTGCCGGAAGGCCAGGTTGACGCCGACGCCGCCGAGCGCGCCCACCGCCCCGATGAGGCCCATCGCCGCCCCGGACAGCCGCCGTGCCCGCGCCGCGGCCGCCTCCCCGGTGAGCCCCAGCGCACGGGATCTGGCCTGGAAGACGGCCGGCACCATCTTGTACGTCGACCCGTTGCCGAGCCCGCTGAGCACGAACAGCACCACGAAGACGGCCACGAACAGCGGCAGCGACCCGCGCATCCCGGCGGCGACGAGAGCGGCGGTCGCGGCGGCCATGGCGACGAAGTTCCCCAGGGTGATCCGCGCGCCGCCGTACCGGTCGGCGAGCCGGCCGCCCACCGGCCGCACCAGCGAGCCGAGCAGCGGCCCGATGAAGGTGAGGCAGGCCGCCTGGAGCGGGGTCCGGCCGAACTGGCCGGTCAGCACCTGCCCGAAGGCGAAGCTGTAGCCGATGAACGACCCGAAGGTCCCCACGTACAGGAACGCCAGGATCCAGGTGTGCGGGTCCCTGGCCGCGTCCACGGCGGCGCCGGTGTCGTTGCGGACGGCGGCGAGGTTGTCCATGAACAGCGCGGCCAGGACGGCGGCGGCGACGATCAGCGGGATGTAGATCCCGAGCAGCACGCGCGGGCCGCCGTGCGCGCCGATGACGGCGAGGGCGGCGAGCTGGACGACCGGCACGCCCACGTTGCCGCCGCCGGCGTTCAGACCGAGCGCCCAGCCCTTCTTCCGCATCGGGAAGAAGGCGTTGATGTTGGTCATGGAGGAGGCGAAGTTGCCGCCGCCGACGCCGGCGAGCAGCCCGACCCACAGGAACGTGGCGAAGGAGGTCCCGGGCTTCATGACGAGGAACGCGGCGACGGTCGGCACCAGCAGCAGCCCCGCCGACACGATCGTCCAGTTGCGTCCGCCGAACAGGGCGACGGCGAAGGTGTACGGCACCCGGACGACGGCGCCGACCAGCGTCACCACGGAGGTGAGCAGGAACTTGTCGGCGGGGCTCAGCCCGTACTCGGGGCCCATGAACAGCACCAGCACGGACCACAGGGTCCACACCGAGAAGCCGATGTGCTCGCAGAGCACCGAGAAGAACAGGTTCCGGCGGGCGATCCGCTCCCCCGTCCCCGCCCAGAACGCCTCGTCCTCCGGGTCCCAGTGCTCGATCCAACGCCTGCCCGCCATGCCGCCGCCTCCCAGTGCATCGAACGACCGGTCACCGAAGCTAGGGACGCCGGGTTTCCGCCCTGTGCCGGTGCGTGACCGTGGCGGAACGATGGCCTCACCCCGGGGCGGGGGAAGCTGAGAGGCGGCCGACTCCTCACCCTCCTCCGTTCGGCCACAGCCGGGGCCGCCGTCGCGCCGCCACGTCCTCGATCCAGCCGAACGCCAGGATCGCCAGCGCGATCAGCGGCCAGACCAGCAGGAACATCCACACCGAGTAGGTGGAGTCCAGTACCGACGCCGCCGCGTCGCTCCGCAGGAAGGGCAGGCCGTAGGCCAGGTCGACCAGTGGGACCGTGGCGGCGATCAGGGCGTTGTGCCAGAGGTAGACGGTGACCGCGCGGTTGTTGGCGAGGGTGATCGGCCCGTCCCAGCGGCGCAGGCGGGGCGGGAGTTCGCGCCAGGACGGCGCGTACTGGAGCAGGATCACCACCGCGCCGAAGGACCAGGTGGCCTGGGCGAGCGGGATGTCGTTGAGGTCCCATCCCTCGGGGCCCGGGTGGCCCTGGACCCACCACAGGGCGAAGGCCATCACCAGCGCCGCGCCCGACACCGCCGCGTAGCGCGGGACGCGCCGCAGCACGCCGTCGTGGTGGGCGAAGCCCAGCACCCAGCAGCCGCCGTAGACGGCGAAGTCCGTCACCGCGTCGCCCGTCTCGCCGGGCAGCGTCACCACTCCGGTGCCGACGACCGCCGTCAGGACCGGCGGCGCGAGCAGCGTCGGCCACGGGGCCCGCCGGAACGCCCACAGCAGCGGCGGCGAGGCCACCACGAACCACAGGTAGGCGCGCAGGTACCACAGCGGTCCCGCCGCGTCGTCGGGCCACGTCGCGTCCAGCAGGCCCGAGTCGGAGCCCAGGTGCGCGGGGTAGGGCGGGGCGCCCACCGGGACGACGTACTCCAGGAGCCTGGGCAGGCCGGGCACGCCGCCGAGGTCCGGGTCCGTCAGCGGGTTCCAGCCGGCGCACAGCAGCAGGGGCAGCAGGACCGCGCCGAACGCCCACAGCGGAGGCAGCAGCCGGCGCAGCCTGCCCTTGATCACGCTCACCGCCGGGCGTTTGAGCGAGCGGGCCATCAGGGAGCCGGCCAGCGCGAACATCACGCCCATGGACGGGAACAGCAGCGTCAGCCAGCCCCAGCCGAAGAGGTGGTAGGCGACCACCCGGACCAGCGCGAGGGCGCGCAGCAGGTCCAGGTAGCGGTCGCGGCCGGCGGCCGGTTCGCGGGGCTCGGCGCCGGTCTCGCGGGTGAGTGCCTGGGTCATGCCACCGGCCTCCCGTCGCCCACCGGGCCGGTCACGTCGGCCGGACGACCGGTCACACCGGCGGCCGTCTCCGCGCCCTCCCCCGTCCGCTCGCGTGGCGCCGGGCCGCCCGGCGCCTCCACCACGCCCGTGCGGCGCAGCTTCTGCCAGCGCAGCCGGCCGCCGGTCAGGGCGGTGATCCAGGACTGGAGCAGCACGACGTACATCAGCTGGCGGTAGAGGACCTGCTGCAACGGCAGCGAGATCAGGTGCGTCATGCGCTCCCGGTCCAGCCGGAAGGCGTACGCCGCGCAGAACGCCTGGAGGGCGAGGACGCCCAGCCACGCCACGATCGTCCGCCGCGTCGGGCCGAACACGACGCCGTAGAGCAGGAACACGTCGATCAGCGGGGCGAGCAGCGGGGCCACCACCATGAACAGGGAGACCAGCGGCAGGCCGACCCGGCCGAAGCGGCCGGAGGGGCCGCGGTCCAGCAGCGCGCCGCGGTGCTTCCAGATCGCCTGCATGGTGCCGTAGGACCAGCGGTAGCGCTGGGACCACAGCTGCTGGACGGACTCGGGGGCCTCTGTCCAGGCGCGGGCGTTCTCGGCGTAGACGACGTGCCAGCCGGCGCGGTGCAGCGCCATGGTGATGTCGGTGTCCTCGGCGAGGGTGTCCTCGCTCATGCCGCCGACCTGCCGGAGGGCCGAGCGCCGGAACGCGCCGACCGCGCCCGGGATCGTCGGCATGCAGCGCAGCACGTCGTACATCCGGCGGTCTAGGTTGAAGCCCATCACGTACTCGATGTGCTGCCAGGCGCCGATCAGCGAATCGCGGTTGCCCACCTTGGCGTTGCCGGCCACCGCGCCGACCCTCGGGTCGCCGAAGGGCTGGACCAGCTCGTGGACGGTGGTGGGTTCGAAGACGGTGTCGCCGTCCATCATCACGATCAGGTCGTGCGAGGCGTGGGCGATGCCCCGGTTGAGGGCGGCCGGCTTGCCCGCGTTGCGCTGGCGCACCACCCGTACGCCGGGCAGGCCCAGCGCCTCCACGAGGTCCGCCGTGCCGTCGGCCGAGCCGTCGTCGACGACCAGCACCTCGACCGGGTGCGCGCCGGCCATCAGCGAACGGACCGTGTTCTCGATGCACTTGGCCTCGTTGTACGCCGGCACCAGCACCGAGACCGGCTCGGTGACCGGCGCTCCCCAGCGGAAGCCGGGGCGGCGCACCCGGCGGGCGTGCGCGCCGGAGAGCAGCAGCATCAGCGCGAACCGGGCGATGACCAGGCCGCCGACCAGGGCGAGGCAGACGCCGAGGCCGTCGGTGAGGCCGTCGGCGGCCTGGACGAGGAAGATCCACGCCTTGCCCTTCCACAGGCCGACGCCGGTGACCGGGGTGAGCGCGCTGGGCGCGCCGAGCGCCTCGGTGAGGTTGTCGAACCGGTAGCCGCGCGCCTGGAGTTCAGGCAGGTAGCGGTCGAGGGCCAGCACCGTCTGGTGGCGGTCGCCGCCGGAGTCGTGCATGAGGACGACCGCGCCCGCGCCGTCCTTCGGGGTGGCGTTGCGGATGATCCGGTCGACGCCGGGCTTGCGCCAGTCCTCGCTGTCGGCGGTGTTGACGACGGTGATGTAGCCGCGGCCGCCGATGTACCGGGTCACCGGCCAGGAACGGTTGTCCATGGCGTCGGCGAAGGAGGAGTACGGCGGCCGGAACAGCGAGGTGCGCACGCCGGCCGCGCCGGTGATGGCCAGCTGGGTCTGGGACAGCTCCCAGTCGATGCGGCTCTTGGACTGGTAGGAGAGGTCGGGGTGGTTGAAGGTGTGCACGCCCACCTCGTGGCCCTCGGCGACCATGCGCCGGACCAGGTCCGGGTAGCGCGAGGCCATGGTGCCGGTGACGAAGAAGACGGCGTGCGCGTGGTGCTTCTTGAGCACGTCCAGCACCTTCGGCGTCCACGTCGGGTCGGGGCCGTCGTCGAAGGTGAGGACGAGGCGGTGGTCGGGCACGTTCAGGCTGGTGGTCTGCCCGTGGCGGGTGTCGATGACCGGGCCGCCGTCGAGGATGCCCTGCGGCACCTGGTCGGTGGCGGCCTCGGGCTGGACGCGGTGGTCGGCCAGGATCTCGCTGTGCACGTAGCCGCGCAGCATCAGCATCGCCATCAGCACGGCCAGCACGAGCATGGGCAGGAGCAGGCGCAGCGGAGCGCGCAGGCGCGGGCGCGGGCGGCGGGAGCGGGCGCGGGCGGCGCGGGCGGCGGTTCGAGGGCCGGGGCGGGCGGCCTGGCGGCCCCGGCGGGCGCCGGGGCGG
>NZ_BAABKC010000066.1:0-33888 GCF_039543625.1 Streptomyces similanensis
CCGGCTGATCGACACGCTCGCCGCGGGCGGCCACCGCGCCTTGAACGCGATCCGCAGCGCGCGGTCCCACGTGCGTCAGCGTGTATGGAAGCTGGCCCAGCAGAGCGCGCCGGATGCGACCGGGACGGTGACCGTGGACCTGGACGGCGTCCTGGTGATCTCGCACTCCGACAAGGAAGACACGGCTGCGACCTGGAAGAAGACCTTTGGCCACCACCCGCTGATGGGCTTCGTCGACCACGGGACGGGCGGGTCCGGCGAGCCGGTGGCCGCTCTGCTCAGGCCCGGGAACGCAGGCAGCAACACCGCCGCCGATCACATCACCGCCACCCAACTGGCCCTGACTCAGCTGCCCCAGTCCTATCGGCGCGGGCGCCGGACGCTGATCCGCACCGACTCCGCGGGCGCCACCCACGAGTTCGTGGCCTGGCTCGCGAAACGCGGCCGGTGGCTGTCGTACTCGGTCGGCATGACCATCACCGACGCAATCCACCAGACCGTACTCAAGGTGCCGCCCGCGGCATGGACGCCAGCCGTCGAGCCGGACGGAGAGATCCGCGACGGGGCCTGGGCCGCCGAACTCACCGGCGGCATGCTCGACGGGTGGCCGAGGGGCATGCGGCTGATCGTTCGAAAGGAACGGCCGCACCCCGGTGCCCAGCTGAGGATCACAGACGCCGACGGCATGCGGATCACGTGCTTCGCCACCAACACCACCAGCCGGCCCATCGCCGAACTCGAACTCCGCCACCGCCTGCGGGCACGGGCCGAGGACCGCATCCGAGCCGCCCGCGCGACCGGCCTGCGGAACCTGCCCCTGCACGACACCGCGCAGAACAGGGTCTGGCTGGAGATCGTCCAGATCGCACTCGACCTGTTGGCCTGGATGCCGATGCTTGCCCTGAGCGGCCAGACCCGCCTCTGGGAGCCCCGCCGCCTGCGGCTCCGCCTGTTCAGCTCGGCCGGCCAGTTCGTCACCACCGGCCGCCGCCAGATCCTCCGCCTCGCCCGCCACTGGCCATGGACCCATGCCGTCACCAGCGCACTCGAACGGCTCGAACAACTGCCCAACCCGGTCTGAGCAGTAGCTTTCCCGTCCCTGCAAACAGCACCATCGTCTCCGGAACAGTGGAACCCGGCGCTCACCCGACACGACAGTCGGGCTACTGCCCTGCCCACCAGCAGCTACGGAACGCGAAACGGTCTGCCGACTCCGTCGGCAGACCGTCACGAAAGATCGAGGCTAGAAGGACAACAGGGAAGGATGTAGGCCGTTAAGGCAACTGATCGACAATCAAGCCGTGTTCACTTACGCGGAATTGGTGCCTCTCGCCGGTTCGCACCCACGTACCGTCCACCCGGGTCATGTCCAGCCGGAGGACAGACTTGAGGGCAGCCATGTCGCACCAGACACTGTTTGCATCGCCTGCCACGCCGTCGACGAGTCGCTGCGGTACTGGGATCAGGTAGGGAACAAGCTGGCCCGGCTTCGGTCTGCGCTTGGAATCGCGCGCAAGCTTCTCCCCGAGGACCCCGTCCTCCAAGAGAGACCCCGGATACAGGCACACCACATGCACCATCTCCTCGCCGAGCACGGAAGGAAGCAGTCCGGGCTCCATACCGGGGTGGTCGCGGCTCAGCAGGCCGAGGTCGCCATCAAGCTCCCGCGGCCCCGGCACCTGCAGCCACCCCGCTGTACCGGTGGCTCTTCGTTCTCGGACTGTCCGCCGGTTGTCAAGCTGCTGAAGCTCACGCGCCGCAGCCTCCTCCAGCCTGTCGACGAGTTCGTCGGCGTACACCTCGTCCAACAGCAGGGGCACTTCCTCAGGCATGGAAATCGTCCTGCCGGCCCCCAGGACTATGTCAGTACGCCGCACCAGGGCAACGTCGTCCAGTTCGGACCTGTTGTCCGCTCGGAGCACCACGAGCCGCGGCTGGTCACCCGCGCTCTGTGCCGCACGGGCCAGCAGGCTGGCGAGCGGTGCCGGGCCCGATACGACGAGATCGAAGTGCAGACCCCTGACGTGTTGCAGCATCGGCGTCGTCACCAGCACGCAAGGGCCGCTGACGACGCCGTCGGGAGAGAAGGTGCTCCGGCAGGCCGCGAGACGCTGCCATCGGTCCTTGTTGCGCATCTGTTCATGGACCAGGGTCACATCGATGCCGGGCAGGTCATGCGAGAGCTGATGGAACGTACGGATGGCTTCCGCAGGCGTCGACCGGTAGACGACAGCCCGTCCCTTGCCGGCCCCGGCCAAGGGGGCAAGCGCCGCCTGAATCCCGTCGTACGGCCCACCATCAACGACCTCGACGCTGAGCGTTGCAGCATCAACGGTCCCTGCGGGCTGCCGGGGCAGGTGCCCCCTTCCGGACTGAGCATCCACGAACGACCACGCCGGCAGCCGGCGAGGCTGCACCGTCGTCTCCTTGCCGCCTCCAGCGCCACGGCGATAGGCCGCCAGCATCGCGTCCACCGACTTGTCCGCAGACATCGCGGCCAGGACGACAGGAATCTGCAGCGCAGCGGCCCACTCCAGAAACCGGAGCATCAGCTTCTGCCCCCAGGCACCGCGGGCATGGGCCTCGTCCACCACGACGACCTTGCCGGAGAAGGCAAAGAGCCGCATCACGTTGAACTTCACCGGCATGACCGCCTGGAGAAGTTCGTCCACCGTCCCCGTGCCCAGCGCAGCCAGGAGCGCCCGGTGATGGGAATTGAGCCAGCTGTTCGCTGCCAGAACCCACTCCTCACCAGGCTCCGCACTCACGTCACCTGCCGCGTGGGCATGCACCCACTGCTGCGCGGCTTCCGCCGGCTTCAACCGCGACGAACTGTGCAGCAGGAGCGAGCGCCAGGGGCCCGTCAAAGCCTGCTCAGCAAAAGCATGCAGCTGCGCCATGTGACTGTCGGCCGCTGAACCGGTCGGCAGCGCATAGAACAGACCGCGCGCGTCCACCGCATGCCCGAGGACCGCCGCCGCACGAAGAGCCGCCTGCGTGCGCTCCTCCGACGCCGGAGCCGTCACCACCACCAAGCCCGGCCCGTGAGCGGACACCAGATCAGGCAACTGGGCTCCCACACTGGCCACAAGACTGGTCTCACCCGCGCACTGAACCGGCTCTGGCCGGACGAACCCCGTCCCGACCAGATCGCTCTGCTCCACCAGACGCAGAGCCGCTGCCCGGGCAACCTGCCAGTAGCCGTCCAAGTCCTCCCGCGTGCCGGTCCATCCCTCCTCCCTGAGCCTGGCTCGAATCTCTTCGTCGATGCTGGCCAGCCAGTCCGACAGGGTCACCAACCCCGTCAAGACGACAGCCGCTCCCGGCGTCATCCGCCCCTGCGGGACCGATGCCGCCCCCGTCACTCTGCGCACCTCATCGAAGTGAACCCGCCGCTGCTCCTCCCACCTGCCCGTGCCCAGACCGGGGTGACGGGCGGCAGGGCACCGATAATCCTTGGCGTAGACGACCGGGTGGTAGCGACCGCCGTGCCCACCGAGCATCTGGGCCACCGCGTGACTGAGCTGGGACTGCGGACGCCGCCTCGACGACGGATAGCCGATCTCCTCAAAGACCCCCGCCAGCCACCAGTGCGCCGCCGCCTCATGCGACTGTCTGTCCTGCGCGGCACCAGCCGCGAACCCGTACCCGTCCTCACCGCCCATCTCCTGCGCCAGCAGCTGCCCGTCCGCGTACTTCGGGCCGTTGCGGTGCAGCTGGAACGGCACACTGATCTTCCCGATGTCGTGCAGTCCCGCCCAGAACGCCGCGAGCGCCCGCGCCTCCCCGTCCGGAACCTGCAGCGCCCCGGCCACCATGCTCCGCTGGCGCGAGGTCAGCAACTCATCCCAGACGACCTCCGCGACAGCTGCCGTATCCAGCAGATGACAGATCAAAGGATGCGTACGGTGAGCCCCGGCGGCGTTTTTGCCCAGCCCGGCAGCCTTGCCCCACAGGCGGGAGTCCAGGGACATGGGCTGTTCCTCGTCACGGATCCAGTGAAAGTGCACCTCAAAAGGGCCGCGGCAGAAACACCCGGCCGCAGCCCCCGTTCATCCTGCTTCATCTCGTTGAGGGCCGGCGGGGGGTAAATGCGTCAAGCACCGCCCCACGAACGGGTTTCCGCCGTAGAGTACATACCGCTGCACGCCTCCCTGGGAGGTGCGCGGAACCGCATTGACTCCCCAAGGCGGGGGCTACGCCGAGCAGAACGCACGACCCTCTCGAGGGATGTGGCGCAACCTCGGCCCAGTCTGCGCTCTGGAGATACAGTGTCCCGGTTCCTGCATAAGTTCGTCCTGCGCCGCGAGGTACTCCTCGAGACCTCACGCGTAGTGGTCAGCGCGGTGATCCGCGCCCTGATCAGCGAACTCGTCAGCTGGCTCATCTGAGCCAACGGTGACGGACCCCAAGGGGTCCGTCACCCCTTGTTTGCAGACGATCCGGCGCAGGCTGAACACATTCCGGGGACACCCCTGCAGGACGAGATACCTGGCTACAAGCGGATGCCGCCGCCCCCACGCGAGCAGAAGCAACCCCGCCACCGCAAGGCCCCCCACCGACGCAGCGGCGCTCCGATCGCGGACGTGAGGGTGGCCAAGACGGGCATGTCGGGTCCTCCCCGCCAACGCGGGGGTGTTCCGGTGGTGGCGATTCCGGAAGTTCACGTCCTCACGCCCTCCCCGCCGACTCAGGGTGCTCCAGGTCGAGGCGGTCGCCGTCCGGTCCTCCCCGCCCACACGGGGTGTTCCGGTGCGGCGCTGCTCGGCGTGCACGACGAGGGCGCCCGCCCCGCCGACGCGGGGATGTTCCGACGCCCGGCCACAAGGACAACCGGCCATGGCGGTCCTCCCCGCCGTCGCGGGGGTGCTCCGTACAGGTACACCTCGGCCTTGATGACCGTGGCGTCCTCCCCGCCGACGCAGGGGTCTTCCGATCATCGCGCGATGCCAACGCGGTTCCAGACGTCGTCCCCGCCGACGCGGTGTGCTCCGATCAGACAGGATGGTGCCCAGTGACCGACGCTGCCCCTCTCCGCCGACGCGAAGGTGCTTCGACGAGGAGGATCTCCCCGCGGTACCGGTCGCCGTCGTCTCCGCCGACGTGGAGGTGCTCCGTTGTGAATCTCGTCGACGAAGAGGTAGTCGATGTCGTGTGCGCCGACGTGGAGGTGCTCCGTGGGCGACCCACACACGCAGCTCACGGCCAGCGCTGTCCCCGCCGACGCGGGGGTGCTCCGATGCTCGCAGACTCCGGAGTCGGCGGCCCGGTGTCCTCCCCGCCGACGCGGGGGTGCTCCGCTATGGAGGCGGCTGCCCGACTGGTGGGGCTCGTCGTCCCCGCCGACGCGGGGGTGCTCCGTCAGCTACGAGACGATCGGCCCGATGTCGGTGGTCCTCCCCGCCGACGCGGGGGTGCTCCGTTCCACGCCGAGGTGGACGGCCGCTGGACGCTGTCCTCCCCGCCGACGCGGGGGTGCTCCGCCGGTCCCTGCCGGTCCCTTGGCCTCGGTCTCGTCCTCCCCGCCGACGCGGGGGTGCTCCGTTGGTTGCTGCGTTCGGCCTGGACGTCAGCGCGTCCTCCCCGCCAACGCGGGGGTGCTCCGGTGCTGGGGGTAAAGGTGCAGGGCGGGAGACGGTCCTCCCCGCCGACGCGGGGGTGCTCCGGTCTTGGCGGTGCGGAAGATCCACCACGTCGCGTCCTCCCTGCCGACGCGGGGGTGCTCCGACGGTGGTGACCAGGAGGACCAGGGCCAGGACGTCCTCCCCGCCGACGCGGGGGTGCTCCGGTGGGTGCGGACGGTCCGGCGGGTCACGCCGAGTCCTCCCCGCCGACGCGGGGGTGCTCCGCCGCAGTAAAGAGGGGTACGGGGATGAAGATCGTCCTCCCCGCCGACGCGGGGGTGCTCCGCGACGTGAACTCACCGGACGGTAGGGCCTCGAGTCCTCCCCGCCGACGCGGGGGTGCTCCGTTCGCGTAGGTGCACAGGGTCAGGGCGACGAGGTCCTCCCCGCCGACGCGGGGGTGCTCCGGTGACGCTGTGGGTCGCGGCGCGGGTCTTCATGTCCTCCCCGCCGACGCGGGGGTGCTCCGTGGTTCGTCTTCTGGGTCCGCTGCGTCTTTCCGTCCTCCCCGCCGACGCGGGGGTGCTCCGACTCACCCGATGAGCTATGCCGAGGCCCGGACGTGCCCTCCCCGCCGACGCGGGGGTGCTCCGCGGGCTCGCTCGTCTCTAGCAGCTTTTCTAGAGTCCTCCCCGCCGACGCGGGGGTACTCCGGTGGCGGCCGCCCTTCAGGTCCCGCCGTCCGGGTCCTCCCCGCCGACGCGGGGGTGCTCCGGCATACGCCTGGTACGCGGTGCCGGGCGTGACGTCCTCCCCGCCGATGCGGGAGTTAGCCCCGCACCCCTGCCTGACTACAGGCTCAGGCGCGCGTTGGAGACTGGCCCGCCCGGCGGTGCGCCGAGTATCCGGCCGATGCTGCCGCTGGCGGGCACTGTCGGTGGCCAGCCCGCTGCCTCAGGTTCTCCATTCGTGCCGGCGAGCGAGCGCGACCGCGACCCGGAGAACGGGGTCCTCATCACGGGGCCGACCACGAGCAGGGCAGGACCCGGACCATGGGTCCGACCATGCCAGGTCAACACCCTGGACGGACCGGGCGCACCCGCCTCACTGATGCGCTGCATGAGTGAGGCGGCTGCCGGACCGGGCGGCCGCCTCACTCTGAGCTTCTCCTGCCCATGATGACCGCGATGTCGGCGCCGTGGACCTGGCGGGCGGTGCCGTTGAGGATCTGCAGGTCGAGTGTGCCCACGGCGGAGCCGGAGAAGCCGTTGCGGCGGTGTTTGCACTGGATCACCCAGCGCCTCCCGTAGGAGTCGGTGGGGGACGGAGGGGCGCTACGCGTGGCCGGGCGGTTAACCGAGCCAGACGATGTCGAGGACGTACAAGCGTCCGGCCGGGCGGTTGATCCAGTACACTACGGTGAGCTGGCCGACCGAGGCGGAGCGGACGTCCTCGCCTTCGGGGTCCCTGCTGTCGAAGGCTGCGAACGACCACGGGTCGTGGCCGGCGATGTCCAGCACGTCGCGGACCATTTCCTTTGCGTGCTCGGGCAGTTCCTGCACCACGGCCAGAGCGCCCGGTGACAGGCGCGCGGGCCATGGCTTGTCGGTCACCGGCGCCGGCCGAGGACGTCGGTCAGGTCGACGCCGTCGGAGTCGTCCATGCCGGAGGCGACGAACGCGTCCACGGCCGGCGCGGCGGCCAGGCGGGCCTGCCAGGCGCGCACCACGTCATGCAGGGGGGCGAGGTTGTAGCTGTGCCGCGCATCCTCCAGGGCGCGTGCCCAGTCCTGCTCGAAGGCCGGCCCCCAGACGGCGGCGCGGCGGCCGGCGCGGATCTGCGCGAGCAGCTGCGCGGCGGCGGCCGGGGCGAGCACCGCTAAGGGCGCGACGGGTGCGTGATCGGGCTGAGCGCTCATGGCGGGGTCCTCCTGGCGGGTCCTGTCCGTCACCGTACGCGGGAGGCGTGGCAAGGGACAGACGGTCGGTCAATCAGGCCGCGAAGCCCACGTTGGTGACGTACTCGTACTGCCCCACTGCGAGCCGAGGTCAACGATCTGGTCCACCCACGCGTCGTCCAGGTCCCGTTCGTCGCCGGCCGCCCACGCCTGGACGAGCCGGTCCCAGTGCCGGATGTTCATCGTGCGGTAGTCGACGACGCGTTGGCGGGGCCGGTCGACCTGGGACTGGTTAAGCGGGTGGATCTCGATGCGGGTGCCGCGGCCGGCGCGGTTGAGGCGGGCGGTCAGGTAGCGGGCGACGTTCTCCCGCCGCACCGCCCGGTAGGCGCGTTCGATGCGGGCGAGGTTGGCGCGCGAGGGCGAACGGCGGCCCTCCAGCCAGGCCTTGAGGGTGCGGTCGGTGACGGTCAGGCCGGCATCGCGGGCCCGGTCGCGGGAGCGGTCGCTGCGGGTGAGGTAGTGCAGGCGGGCGAGCAGGCCGCGCCGGGCGGTGATCGGGGTGGCGACGTAGCCGGCCAGGTCGTCCAGGCGGCGGGCGACGGCTTCGTGGCCCTTGATGCCCTGGGCGCCGTACAGGCCGAACTCAATGTTCCGCTCGGGCATGGTCTCCATCTCCGGTCCTCGGTCGATGGATTTGTATGGGCGTGTGCGGGGCGATCACCGGATCCGGCGGGGCGAGTGGGGATGACCAACCGCCACCCGCGGGGACGTCTCAGGCCGCATCGGCTCACGGCATCCTCGCCGATCCCTGACCCGCCTACGTGGCGCGCGCTCCGTTGACGGGAACATGTCGATCCGCATGCAGTGATCACGTGAAGATCCACTAGATGACATCCACTCTCTTCTCGCTTTCACGCATGATCGTTACCTGTCTCTCACAAAAGCTGACGAGACGAGGATCTTGTATGGGGGGAAACCATGCTGAACCGTCGGCACATCGTCTCCGTGGGCGCGGCTTGCGCCATGGCACTGGGAGTGATCGGGGGATCCCAGGCGTATGCGGGCGATCAGACGGGTGCGCTGCAGCAGGAGATCAACGAGGTGCTGGCGAACACGCAGGGCGGCGTGCAGATCAGTCCGAATGAGATCGCCTGGGACAACGGGAATGTGATCATGTCGTTCCCGGAGCCGGGGGAGACGGACGCTCCGGCGTCGAGTCCGGCGGCTGCGAAGCTGGAGGCCAAGGTGTCGGCCCCGGCGGGTGCTTCTTCTGCGGACATCGCTGAAGCTGCTGACGCGATCGTCGCGGACTCGGCCACCGATGACGCGGCGGACGAGGGCAGCGGCGACGATCCCAGCGGCATTGTCTCGGGGGCCGGGTCGGACTCCTCGTGCCCCACGGTGGTCTTCGGGAACGACTGGTACTGCTTCTACCAGTACACCAACTATGGCGGTCGGCGTCTGTCGTTCAGCGCGGCCTACAGCACCGCGAACGCGATCATGTTCGACTCGTACGACTTCGAGAACAGGACGTCGTCCTGGTCGAACAAGGGCGGCAAGACGATCTATGTCGCCGGTCGTACCGTCGCCAACAACAACTACTCCTGCAATCACTGGGTCAACGGCAAGAGCGGCCTTCTGTGGAAGGAGGGCGACCACTCTCACTCTCCGAGCCTGGGCTCGCTGGACAACCAGGCAGACTGCTTCTGGACGTCCTGATCCCCGCAGGCGGGCATGAAGGGCCGGGCCTGGGCGCAGTGCGCGTCCGGGCCCGGCCCTTTTGTTCACGGGAGGCGTTCGGCGGTCAGGAAGGTGGTGTACTGCAGGACGGAGTAGGGCCGGACGTTGAGCTTGCCGGCGTTCTCCTGCAGTTGTTCTTCGTAGGCGCGGAGTTCTCCGGTTGCCGGGTCGAAGACGAGGGTGCGTTTGTTGGGGAGCCCGCCGAACCGGTCGGTGAGGGAGAACGCCTGCCCGCTACGGCCTGCCCGGTCCTTCACCGTTCCCGCGTAGACGACGCCTTTCGTCGAGGCCAGGACGCGCAGCAGAGCTGCTCGTTGCGCGGGAGAGAGCACATGGTCCTGGAATCTCTCCGGCACCACCTCGAACAGGAGGCCTGCACCCATGTTCTGTCCGTTGGCCAGCCACTTCCGCATTCCCTCGACGGTCGCGGGAGGTTCGGAGGCGCTGACTGCGATGGGGCCGCTGTCGCCCTGCGACTGCTGCGGCTCCTCGCCGAGTGCCCCCGCCTTCTTCCACACCTCACGCTGACGATCGCTCTGGAAGACAGGCGGGAGGGTCTTCACCTTCCACCGGGCCGCGCCATCAGGCGTCTCCCATGTCTCACGGCGTTCAGGGATGATCGCTGAGGTGACCTGGATGTTGTCGACCCGGGTGTAGAAGGCCCAGGAGTCCCATACGAAGTGCTCGGTCTTCCACGAAGCGGGCCGCGGGTCGGGCTGCTTGTCGATTCGGCTGGCGAGCGCTTCCAGCACCTCGGCGGCAGGCCGGCCCCTATCCGGCTTCTGCGGATGCAGCGGTGGCGGTGTGACGGCGAAGGCAGGCTGCGCGGCCGTGCCGAACGGGTCGAGGGTGACATACGCCAAGGCGGCCGCCGTTACCGTTGCGACACCCGCGATCCACGTCCACTTGCTACGTCCACGGCGCGCACGGGCCGGACCGACGGCGCGCGAGGTGGCGAGGATGCTCTCGAGCTTGGTCTGGTCGGCCGGCTCGCCGGCCGGGGCCGGGTTCATCGAGCGCAGGGTCTGGTCGAGGTCACGCATCGGCTCCCCCTAGGAGTCCCGAAGTCCGGTGGGTGGATCTGGTGCCGGCGGCCACGAGATGCTGGCGCAGGCGGGTGCGGGCGCGGTGCAGGCGTACATGGAAGGCCGCCGTGGTGCAGCCGAGGACCTTCGCGGCCTGCCGGGCCGGCAGCTCCTCCCACAGGACCAGGCGCAGCACTTCCCTGTCCTGCTCACTCAGGGCGCTGAAGGCCTCGGCGACCGCCAGATTCCCGGCCACGCCATCGGCCGGGTCGTCGACGCGATGATCGCTGTGCCGCAGCACCGCCTCGGACAGGTTCAGCCGCCGCTGCTCAGCCCGACGCGCGTTGGCCAGCGATCGCCGCGCCGTCGCGTACAGCCACGGCAACGCGGCTCTGGGCGGTATGTCCCCCAGCCGCCGCCACGCGGTCAAAAACACCTCGGCCACGACATCGTCAACTCCGTGCCTGCTGTCCAGACGACGGCGTACATACGCGTCCACGGCCGGGTGATGCTCTTGGTACAGCGCGGTGAAGCGCTGCTCATCTGATGACTTCACATCCCCTCCAGCCGCGTATGTGTCCGGCAGCGAGCAATCCTTACAGGCGTTCAGAAAAAAATCCGTGGGGCCGCACCCCAGCCTGACCACGGGCTCAAGCGCGCGTGGGAGGCTGAGTAGGTGTCTTTGAAGGCCCATGGTCCTGATGTTTGGTGATGTGCTCCGCCCGCGTTCGCCGCCTGCTTGAATGCGAGCGTGATCGAACTAGCGATTGGTGTGGTCGCTGCAGCCCTCGTTGGATGGCTGATGCGCCGGAAGCGGCAGCAGAGGTCGACCGCGATAGCCGCCGGGGAACCGGCAGGGGTGCCTTGCATGCTCAAGTGGTCTGCTCAGGGCTCTCGCTGGAGGGCGGGACGTCTGCTGATCGGTCCTGGTCCCCTCGCCTGGAAGCCTTCCTTTGGTAAGCAGGAGGCCGTTCTGCCGGCCGATCTGCGTCAGGCCGGGGTGCGTTCGCCCTCACTGCGCGAGGCGGTTGCCTTCAACCCGGGATCCCGGATCGTGGAATGCGGGTCGTCCGACGGCGAGGTCCTGATCGCGGTCATGCCGGAGGAGCTGGACCACGTGATCAAGGCTTTGGAGAGCGCGTAGTCACATGCTCATGCCGTCGACTGAGGAGCAGTTCAGCCGGCGGGCCGGTTTTTCTTCGTCCAGCTGTCGGTGCGCGGGCCCTTCCGGGCCAGGCGCCGGGTCATGAGGGTGATGAAGGCCCAGTTCAGGTGGGCTTCTGAGTGCTGGGGCAGACGTTCGTAGTCCCGGCAGTTGCGGCGGGCGTTCATGATCCAGCCGATCGACCGTTCGACCTTCCAGCGCCGGGGCAGCACGACGAACCCCTTCGCGCCCTTGGGGCCGAGGACGGGCCGCAGGGTCAACCACAGATGGTCCGCAGTCCAGGCGGGCAGCAGGTCACGGGAGGGGGCCTGACCCCGGAAGTTGGACACGGGGTTATGCGGCTTGCGTCAGCGTAGTTGATGTTCGGTCGAGCGCGCGTTCGTAGGTGATGGGGCTGCGGTGTCCCAGGCGGCTGTGGCGGCGGACGGTGTTGTAGCGGTGCAGCCAACGGAAGAGTTCGAGGCGGGCTTCGCGCTCGCTTGACCAGCTCTTTCGGTTCTGGAGGGTCTCGCGTTTCATGGTCGCGTTCCAGCTCTCCGCCGCGGCGTTGTCCGCGCTGGAGCCGACGGCGTGACTGCCGGACGCCGGCGCGTCGGCAGGCATCGGCGAAGGCCCGGCTGGTGTATTGGGCCCCGTGGTCGGTGTGCATGATCGCTGCCGCGAGGCTGCCGCGGGTCCGCTCGGCGGCGGCCAGGGTGTCGACGACCAGCTCCGCGCGCATATGGTCGGCGATCGCCCAGCCCGCCAGCCGCCGGGACGCAAGGTCGATCACGGTTGCGAGATAGCAGAACTTCCCGCCCCCGACCGGCAGATAGGTGATGTCCCCGACGTACTTGGTGTTCACCTCGGTGGCGGTGAAGTCCCGGCCGATCAGGTCAGAGGCCTTCGCCGCGGCCGGGTCCGCGACGGTGGTCCGGTGCTTCCTGCGCAGCCGGAACCTGGCGATGCCGGCGGTCTTCATCAGCCGGGCGACCTTCTTGTGGTTCACCGGCTCGCCGCCGCTCTCGCGGAACTCGGTGGTGACCCTGGGGACGCCGTAGGTGCCGTCCGAGGCGGCGTGGACGGCGGCGATCTTGGTGGTCAGCTTCTCGTCGGCCGCCTGCCGGGCGGCCCTGGCCAGCGCGGTGGCCTGCCAGTAATAGAAACTCGATCGGGCGATCCCGAGGACCCGGCACAGCCGCTTCACGCCGTGTTCGGCGCGCAGGTCGGCGACACACTGGAAGCGGTTCACCAGCGCGTCGCCCCGGCGAAATACTTCGCCGCCTTCTGCAGGATGTCGCGCTCTTCTTCCAGCTCACGCACCCGCCTGCGCAGGGCGACGAGCTCGGCCTCCATCCCCTCGGCCGCCACCTGCGCGGCCGGGCGCGGCGCGGTGTGGCCGCCCGTGCGCCGGCTGTCGGCCGCGCGTATCCAGTTCCGCAGTGTCTCGGTGTTCACGCCCAGGTCCGCGGCGACCGACTTGATCGTCGCCCCGGGCCGGGACCGGTACAACGCGACCGCGTCCGCCTTGAACTCGACCGGGTAGTGCTTCATCGCCATCAGTACAGGACTCCAGTCCTCAGATCCTCAAGATCCAAGTGTCTCTGGTGTCCAAGATCCAGGGTCAGGCTCCGCCGCGTCCATGCCCCAAAGCCCGGACTCCCGGGCCCTGGGCGCGGCTGCGAACCCTTAGGGTGGATGCGCGTCGAGGTGCGTCGAGCACAGGGCTTGGGGGCGTGGGATGGCACGGGTCGTCGGGGTGCACGGAGTCGGCAAGCAGCTACTGGGAGAGGAGTCGCTGCGCTCGCAGTGGAGGCCCGCGTTGGCCGACGGACTTCGGCGAGCCGAGGCCGTCACCGGGACGGAGCCCGGGGCGCTGGAAGAGGACGGCTTCGCCATGGCGTTCTACGGGGACCTCTTCCGGCCGCCGGGACACATGCTGGCGGTGGGGGATCCGGCTTACACCGCCGCCGACGTCGAGGACGGGTTCGAGGCGGAGCTGCTGCTGGCCTGGTGGCGAAGCGCAGCGGAGGGCGATGCGGGGGTGGCACCGCCGGGCGGGGACACCCTGGTTCGCTCCCCTCGGGCCGCGCAGACCGCGCTGCGTGCGCTGTCCCGATCCCGGTTCTTCTCCCGGATCGCGTTGCGTGCCCTGGTGTTCGACCTGAAGCAGGTCCACCGCTACCTCGCCGACCCTGAGTTACGTGTCCGGGTGCGCCGGCGGGTCCAGACGGCCATCACTGCCGACACCCGGGTGGTCATCGCGCATTCGCTCGGTTCGGTGGTCGCCTACGAGGCGTTGTGCGCACTGCCCGGACATGGCGTGCGAGCACTGGTGACGCTGGGCTCACCGCTGGGCATGCGGATGATCTTCGACAGGTTGGAGCCCGCCCCCTCACCGAGTGGTCTTTGGCCCGGGCCGGAGAGTCTGCGCTGGACGAACGTGGCCGACGAGGGGGATGCCGTGGCAGCGGTGAAGGATCTGCGGCCGTACTTCGGCGAGGACGTGCGGAGCGCGGTCGTGCACAACGGCTCCCACGCCCATGACGCCACGGCGTACCTGACCGACCGCCTGACCGGTGCGGCTGTGGCCAGGGGCTTGGCATGAACTCGTCCGAGCCGCGCCGCTATCTGATCGCCACTGCGGTCAGCCACTATCCCAAGGCCCGAGGGCTCGGCTGGGATCGGCCCCGGCTGGCCGATGCCCGTCAGCGGATCATCGACCTGTTCACCCGGCAGTTGGGCTACCAGCACGTCTCGGACCTCGGTCTGAACCCCACCGCCGCGCAGCTCACCGACGGACTGCGCGCCTTCTGCCGGGCCGCGGACCGCCGGCCTGACGATGTCCTGGCGGTTTACATCGCCGCGCACGGCGAAGTTCTGGAGGACGGCGAGCACGTGCTGCTGACAGCCGACACCGACCCGGAGGACATCGATGACGCCTTACCCACCCTGACACTGGCCCGCAAGATGCTCCGCGGCACCCGGGTGCGCCGACTGCTGCTGATGCTGGACACCTGCTTCTCCGGACAGGGCGGCAACGAACTGCTGGGCGCGGTCGCCGGCTTGAAGGGCCGATGGGGCGAGGAGACGGAGACGGGACTGGCCCTGCTCACGTCGGCACAGCCCAACGAGCTCGCCGAGACCGGTGCGTTCCCCTACCTGCTCGGTGAGGCCGTCACCAGTCTGGCCACCGCCGGCCACGGACCGCGGGAACTGGCCCTGGACGCCCTGATCGCCGAGATGAGAGCCCATCCCAAGCGGTCCGCTCATCAGACCACCAGCGCCGAGATCATCGGGCTGACCGGCACGATGCCGCCGTTCTTCCCCAACCCCCGGCGCGACTCACGCCTGACCCACATCGACCTGGCCCTGCAGCAGACCTCTGCATGGCAGACCCAGACCAACCGCCGCGAGGTCGAATACCGCGCGCGGCTGCTGCGCCGAGCCATGGGGCACAGCGATCCGTCCCGGGCCGGCTGGTGGTTCTCCGGCCGTCACCGCGCACTGGACGACATCACCCGCTGGCTCACCGACCTGCCGCCCGACCGGTCCGCCCTGGCGGTCACCGCCGGTCCAGGGTCGGGCAAGACCGCCGTCCTGGGACTGATCGCCACCCTGACCCATGCGGAACATCGACGCACCGTACCGCTCGACGCCCTCGGGCTCGCCGACCGCGCCCTACCCGGCGTCGGATCGCTCGACGCCGCCGTCTACGCGCAGAACCTCACCGATCAGCAGGTCCTGCAGGGCATCGCCGCAGCCGCGCGGATCACCGCCACGAGCGTCGCCGACCTGCTCAACGGTCTGCCGGACCGGACCCGGGCCGGCCGACGGCCGCTGACGATACTCATCGACGCCCTCGACGAGGCGGAGACACCCGACACCCTGTGCAGTCACGTTCTGCGGCCGCTGATCGACCACGGCGGCTCCCGCGTCCGGCTGCTGCTCGGCACTCGTCCGCACCTGTTGTCCGGCCTCGGTCTGCGCCGCGAGGACCACATCGATCTGGATGCCGACACCTACGCCGACCCCGAAGCCGTCCTGGCCTACACCGTCCGCAATCTCCTCGAGGCGGCTGCCGAATCCCCGTACCTCCACTGCTCCCGCGGGCGGCTACGGGCGATCGCCCGGCAGGTGGCCCGCGCCGCCGGGTGCTCCTTCCTCGTAGCCCGGATCGCTGCCGGCACCCTCGCCGCCAGCCCCCACCTGCCCGACCCCGCCGACCCGGCCTGGCGCCGCTCCCTGCCCCGTCTGCCCGGCCAAGCCATCCACGACGACCTCACCCAGCGCCTCCGCGACCAGGCGCAGCGCGCCATCGACCTGCTCCGCCCACTCGCCTTCGCCCAGGGCCAGGGCCTGCCCTGGGAAGACCTCTGGGCTCCCATCGCCACCGCCGTCTCCGGCCGCCCCTACACCAACGACGACCTGCACTGGCTCCGCGGCGCCGCGGGCGCCTACGTCGTCGAGGCCACCGAGGACGGCCGCTCGGTCTACCGCCTGTACCACGAGGCGATGGCCGAGTACCTGCGCCAGGACCAGGACCCGACCCGGGTCCACTCGGCCATCACCACCGTGCTGCGCCGCCAGGTCCCCTACCGCGCCGACACCACCCCGGACTGGGCCCATGCCCACCCGTACTCCCTCCGCCACCTGGCCACCCACGCCGCCCGCGGTGGCCGCCTCGACGAGACCACCACCGACACCGAGTACCTCGTTCACGCCGCCCCTGACGAACTCGCCCGCCACCTCCACCTGACGACCACGGACGACGCCTGCCTGCACGCGGCCATCTACCGTTCCTCTCTCGGCCGCCACCGCCCCCTCCGCCCGGCCGACCGCAGACAGATCCTCGCCATCGACGCCACCCGCTACAACTCCGGCACCATCCGCCGCGCCCTCAACGCCGCCCTGCCCCCTTCGTCCTGGACGCCGTTCTTCGCGACGGGCTCCGACGTCTCGCCGGCACTGCGGAACACGATGACCGGTGGCTCCGCGTCCACGGTGGCGTGTGCCGAGCTGGAGGGACGGCCCATCGCCGTCACGGCTGAGGACGACGGAACGGTCCGCATCTGGGACCTGGCCACCAGCCGCCCCGTCGGCACCCCCCTCACCGGACACAGCAGATCGGTGCTGGCGGTGGCATGCACTGAGCTGGAAGGCCGGCCCATCGCCGTGACGTGCGGGGGCGACGGTGAGCTCCGCGTCTGGGATCTCGCCACCCGTCTGCCCATCGGCGTTTGGCACGTCGGCTTGGCGATGGCGGCGGTGTGTGCTGAACTCGACGGGAGGGCCGTCGCCGTCGTCGGCGGAATAATGGGCTCTGTCCGCATGTGGGACCTCGCCACCGGCCAGCCGGTCGGCACTCCCGTCGTCAGCCGCGAAGGCGGCGTTCAGGCCATGGCGTGCGCCGAGCTGGAAGGCCGACTCGTCGCCGTCACCGGAGGATACGACGGCACCATTGGCAGGTGGGACCTGACTGAGGGGCGGCCGATCGGCGCGCCGCTCAAGGGCCACGAAAAACCGGTTCAGGCGGTGGCGTGCACGGAACTGGACGGCCGGACCGTCACCGTCACCGGAGGACGGGACGGGACGGCCCGTGTGTGGGATCTGACCACCGGTCAGTCCATCGGCGCCCCTCTCATCGGTCATGACGGCCCGGTCTACGCGGTGGACTGCACCCGAGTGGACGGCAAGACCGTCATCCTCACCGGAGGACGCGACTGCACGGCCCGCATGTGGGACCTGAGTACCGGCCGATCCGTCGGCGTCCCCTTCGGCGGCCACGGCGGCTCGGTCCACGCGGTGGACTGCATCCGGGTGGGCGATCAGGCCATCGCGGTCACCTGCGCGGCCGACGGAGCCCTCCGAACGTGGGAACTGTCCGCCCATCGGCCCATCGGCGCGCCCCTCAGTGGACATGACGGCCGGGTGATAGCAGTGGCGTGCACCGAACTGAACAGCCGGACCGTCGCCGTCACCGGTGGAGAGGACGGCCCGGTGCGCACCTGGGACCTGACCTCAGGGCGGCTCATCGACGTCCTCGCGGGCCACGAGGGCCAGGTGAACGCCGCGGTGTGCGCCGAACTGGACGGGCGGCCCGTCGCCGTCACCGGCGGAGGAGACGGGGCCGTCCGCATGTGGGACCTGGCGATCGGCTGCCCCATAGGCGCGCCCCTCACCGGGCACGACGGACCCGTGCACCGCGTGGACCGCATTGAGGTGGACGGCAGGGTGACCGCCGTCACAGGCGGACGTGACGGCACGGTGCGCGTGTGGGACCTGACCACCCGTCGGCCTGTCGGCACCCCCCTCAGAGGGCACAAGGGCCCAGTGCAGGCGTTGGCCTGTACGGAGCTGGAGGGCAGGCCCATCGCCGTCACCGGTGGTGATGATCACACCGTCCGTATGTGGGACCTGACGACTCGGCGGCGTGTCGGCGCCCCCCTGAGAGGGCACGACGGTCCGGTGTACGCGGTGGCATGCGCCCACGTGGACGGCAGGCCCGTCGCCGTCACCGGCGGAGCTGACGGCACCGTCGGCCTGTGGGACCTGACCACTCGCCGACAACTCGGTGACGTCCTCCTGAAAGGGCACGACAGTTGGGTGGTGGCCGTGGCGTGCGCCGAGCTGGACGGCCGGCCCGTTGCGGTCACCGGAGGAAGTGACAGCACGATCTGCGTCTGGGATCTCAAGAGGCGGGTTCCCACGCGACTGCACCTGCCCTCGGCACCGGGGGCCCTGGACATCACGCGGACCGGAACTCTCGTATGCGGTGTCTACCGCGACATCTGCGCACTCACCCGCAAGACGGATGTGCAGCGCGTGGAGTCCAGGAGTCGTTGGCGCAACGAGCCGGAGGACAGCGATCCCACGAACGAGGTGTAGGGCAGGCGCCTGCCCGGTCAGAACCGGGCAGGCCCGACCTGTCGACGGTCGGCACGCCGGAGTCTCGGCGAGTGCGACGACGCCGTGTTCGTACTCCACCTCCAGCCTGGTTCTACGCGTGTGAGCGGCCCGAACGGCAACCACTCTCCGCACAGGCGGAGACGGGGGAGACTGGGCCGGACTCCGTCGGCCCGCGTCTGACGTCCGGTACTTGCCGTCCGGTCCCGCCGCGGACACCCGTGTGCCGCGCCCTCGCGCGCCGGCCAGGTGGGAGACCTCGAAGCACGACGACCGTTGGACCGGCCCCTGCCCTCACAGACAACCCGAACTGGCTTTGTTCATGAGGAACGGGCTCTGGCACAACTTCTGTGGTGTCGCGGCACGCGGGCCAGCCTGCCCGACGTCGCCCAAGCCGCCAGCCTGGTAGTCCCCTCGTCCGTCATCCTGGCTCTGCCGGGCGGCGGCGCCGCGTCACAGAAGTTGTGCCAGAGCCGCGGCTGATGGACACCCCGAAGGCCCGTGCCATCCGGGCGCCGGCCCGGCCGGCGAGGGCGAGCCCCACCGCGGCGAGAGTCGACCGCAACCGCTCCGTCCACCTGCTGTACCGACGGGTCAGCCCGGGCAACTGCTCAGCGAACGTCTGCCGCGCACACGAAGACTGCGGACAGAAGAACCGCCGAACTCGCAGTTGCAGGACCACCAGACGTCCCCCGGTCGGCACGTCCGCGGGAAACCGCAGGTAAGAGCTATGCACCCGGGTCGACTCGCTTCCACAGTCCGGGCATGCCGCCCCGGCCGACGTACTGCAGACGTTGACGCGTATCGCCTCGTGGCTCACATCCAGCGACTGCACCGACACGTCCGCGATGGACGGTAACAGCAGGCCCTCCACGGGAGGCGATGTCTCTTCCACGACGCCGCACTGTCGACCACACCAAGATGGGCCCCGGTCGTTTTCAGGCAACTTCCCGAAGCCTGTTTGGAGCGGCGGCCGTCACTCAGCGTGCACGCTTCACGGAAGTCGTGCCAGAACCCCTAGAAGTGAACGAAGCCAATGCGGCTCACCTCCGCTCGCGCGGAGAGGACGACGTGCGGTGCGGGTCGCCGGTCGTCGCGCACGGCTCACCTCCGCTCGCGCGGAGAGGACGTGGGTGCGGTCGGCATGTTCGCGGCCGGCACCGGCTCACCTCCGCTCGCGCGGAGAGGACGCCCGTTCTCGTCCATCACCAAGACGTGCTGGCGGCTCACCTCCGCTCGCGCGGAGAGGACGATTCACCGAGTAGGCTGAACTGAACCTACAACGGCTCACCTCCGCTCGCGCGGAGAGGACAATCCCGTTGGTGCTGGTGTGACTTGGAGGGCCGGCTCACCTCCGCTCGCGCGGAGAGGACCTCACCGTCGGAGTAGGCCCGGCCGGTGAGTGCGGCTCACCTCCGCTCGCGCGGAGAGGACTCCGACTGCTCTGGATCGGCACGAGTGTTGTACGGCTCACCTCCGCTCGCGCGGAGAGGACAACGTGCCCGCGTGCGCGATCAGAACGTCTCGCGGCTCACCTCCGCTCGCGCGGAGAGGACCCAGCCCCGTGAACGAGGAGTGGATCACGACGTGGCTCACCTCCGCTCGCGCGGAGAGGACCGCTCAAGTTCAGCACGCAGCGCGGCGACGTCCGGCTCACCTCCGCTCGCGCGGAGAGGACCCGAACAGGGCGGCAGGGTGACCATCGACCAGCGGATCACCTCCGCTCGCGCGGAGAGGACGTGGTGGCCCTGCCCATCGTCGGCCTGATCGGCGGCTCACCTCCGCTCGCGCGGAGAGGACTTGCTGCCGGTCACCGCCGGACAGCCCGTGATCGGCTCACCTCCGCTCGCGCGGAGAGGACTTCCAGTCCATCGGCTTGCCGTTGAAGATCACCGGCTCACCTCCGCTCGCGCGGAGAGGACGATCGTCTGCCAGTCGGCGCGGGCCACCTCGGCGGCTCACCTCCGCTCGCGCGGAGAGGACGCCACGACCCTCACCGTCGCCTCCGCGTCGGGCGGCTCACCTCCGCTCGCGCGGAGAGGACAACAGGACGCTGCCGTCCTTGAGCTGGCTGACCGGCTCACCTCCGCTCGCGCGGAGAGGACGCTCGGCGCCCGCGACCGGGCCCAGCTGGTGCCTCCGCTCGCGCGGAGAGGACCTGCTGCTCCTGCGTCCAGGCGGCAATGTCGGCGGCTCACCTCCGCTCGCGCGGAGAGGACTACCAGCGGGCGGGCTGCCCGGTGCCGGCCACCGGCTCACCTCCGCTCGCGCGGAGAGGACCGCGACAGCTGGGGCATCGGCTGGGGCTACGGCGGCTCACCTCCGCTCGCGCGGAGAGGACCTCATCCCACGGCGAGCCGTACATCTCCTCGACGGCTCACCTCCGCTCGCGCGGAGAGGACTTCGTTGCTTCCGGCTCCAGCGCCTCCTTCAGCGGCTCACCTCCGCTCGCGCGGAGAGGACGCACGGCGGCGCGCATCTGGGTGCTAGACAAGCGGCTCACCTCCGCTCGCGCGGAGAGGACGCGTTGTGCTCGCGCTGCGCGGCGATCAACGCCGGCTCACCTCCGCTCGCGCGGAGAGGACCCGGCCCCCGGCCCACGCCCCAACCGCCGGCACGGCTCACCTCCGCTCGCGCGGAGAGGACGAGACCTTCCCCCACGCCTTGCCAATCATCGTCGGCTCACCTCCGCTCGCGCGGAGAGGACTGCTCCGGGACCCGGCCCGAGAGCCTTCCTTCCGGCTCACCTCCGCTCGCGCGGAGAGGACTCGGGGCCGAGCAAGTTATCCCCGAAGACACTCGGCTCACCTCCGCTCGCGCGGAGAGGACGTCGTACTCGCCCGTTCCTGTTTGGCGTCGGTCGGCTCACCTCCGCTCGCGCGGAGAGGACGCGATGTTCGTGTAGATCACGGTCAAGACCTGCGGCTCACCTCCGCTCGCGCGGAGAGGACAGGAGCTGGCCGGCGGCGATCTCCTGCGCGGTCGGCTCACCTCCGCTCGCGCGGAGAGGACGCAGTGCGGGCCGCGTTCGGCGGCCACGCCGCCGGCTCACCTCCGCTCGCGCGGAGAGGACGCCATCGCCAAGCTCGACCCCACCGCGGGCGACGGCTCACCTCCGCTCGCGCGGAGAGGACACTTCCCGACCTGCACCGTTAGAGGAGGATTGCCGTTTCTTTACCATCACTCGCGAACGAGATGAGGGTGAGACCGTCGAAGTCGACTGGCGTGCGCCTTTGGGTGCCCGCGGTGCGTAGTTCGAAGCCTTGTTCGTTGTTGAAGGGGTATGCCAGCACGGTGGTGCCGCTGCCGGCGCAGGCGGCGACTGACTCCCAGAGTTCGTCGCGGACGCCCGCCGAGACAGTACCGACGTACAGCTCCGGGGTGACTTCGAGGAGCCAGCGAGTGAGGGCGCCGCGCAGGTGGTCGGGAACGGCGGAGACGGACAGGACGATCATGGATGCCATAGCGGTTGGGCCTCCGGTGGGGAATCGCTCATGCTCCGGCTCCGTAGTTGGCGCCGCCGGGAAGGGGGCCGGTTACTGGGTCCCAGAGGTCGATGAGTTGTTCTTCGGGGTCGGGGGTGTCTCGGTCGCCGCCGGGATCGAGGAGGTCCTGGATGTCGTGGACGATGCGTGGCAGGAGGCGGAAGAGGCGTAGGCCGTCGCGGAAGGAGCGGCGGGCTTGGGCTTCGGGGTTGGTGGAGGCGTGAAGGGAGAAGGCGAGGGGGATGGTGAGTTCGGCTTTGTAGAGGTCGGCGATGTCGTAGACGAGGGCTTGTTGGTTGCCGCTGTGGACGAAGCCGAGGGCGGGTGAGCAGCCGAGGGCGAGGATGGCGGCGTGGACGATGCCGTACAGGCAGGTGTTGGCGGAGGACAGAGCGAGGTTGACGGGGTCTTGTTGGTCCCACTGTGCGGGGTCGTAGGCGCGGCGGAAGCGGCCGATCTTGTATTGCTGGGCGAGGAGGCGGTAGTGGGCTTTGACGCGCTGTCCTTCCATGCCGCGTAGCTGCTGGAGGGTGGTGCCGGGTGGGGCGGTGCCGGTACCGAAGCGTTTTTCGTACATGGCGGTGGCTGTGGCGAGGCGCGTGCGGTCGTCGGCCCAGGCGCGGGCCTGGCGTTCGAGCCAGGTGGTGCTGAGGGAGTCGGGCTGGGTTGCGGCGTAGCAGCGGACGCCGCCGGATCCGGTGATGAGAACGGTGGTGCCGTGGCGGGCGAGGGTGGCCAGGGCTCGTGCGGTGATGGAGGTTCCGGGGCCGAGGAGGACGCAGCTGAGTGCGGCGGTGGGCAGGTAGACGGTTTGTCTGCCGTGTCGTTCGCTGGTGACTTCGGCGCAGACTCCGGTGTCGTCCTGGAGGACTCGGACGACGTCGAGGTAGAGGAAGGACAGGGAGTCGGTGATGCGGGGCAGCATGGCGACGGTCGGTGCCGCGAGTTTTCTGCGGGCGTTGGTGGTGGCGGGCTTGTTCATGCGGCGGCACCGCGGTGGGGGGCGATGGTCAGCAGGCCGCAGCCGTAGGCCTTGCCCCGGCCGATGCCTTCGGTGATCTTGGTGCGGAGCTGGTCGGGGTCGATGACGACGGCGGTGCCGTCGAAGCGGGTGCGGGTGTGGCGGACTCGCTGCTGGTTGCTGCTGCCACGTGTGCCGCGTACGCCGGTGGCACTGTCGAGGAGCTGGGAGTGCAGGGTGAGGACTTTCAGTCCGGCGGTGTCCGCCTGCCGCAGCCACCACTCATCCGCGTGGGGGCCGTGGAGGGGAACGACGGCGGGGAGGTTGTAGAGGGCGCGGGTGGTGGCGCCGGGCTTGCGTACGGGGCTGGCGGTGCAGCGGAAGTTGATGTGCGCCCCGGAGTGCAGGGCGGTCAGCAGGGGGCTGAGGTCGCGGGTGAGGGCCTGGCCGTAGTGGTCGGGCAGGCGGGTCAGGTCGGGTTGGTGGCCAGACTGCAGGAGCACGTGCGGGCCGGTGGGGGCGTCGTCGATGCGGTGCAGGACGCCCAGGGCGGCGCGCGGGTCGGGTCCGATGCTGTCGGGGAAGAGGGACATCAGCCGCTTGTGGAGTGCCACGGTGTCGGCGAGGTCGCGGCGGGCGTCGCGGGAGGCGGGGTGGGGGACGATGCGGGTCAGCCACAGGGCTCTCATCGGCGGCTCCCTTCGCTGGTGGGCCGGGCGGGGTGGAGGTAGGCGGTCAGGCGGGTGAGGTAGTCGGCGCCGAGACCGGCCCACTGGTCGGGGGGCGGGGTGAAGGTGCGCCGATACAGGGGGCGGGACTGGTAGGCGCGTCGGCGTGGGTGGAAGGTGAGGGGCTGGTCGTTGAGGTGGGTGGCCGGCCAGGCGGCGTCGGCGGGGTCGGAGGTGCCGGCGGTGTCGGGCAGGGGGAGTTGGTCGAGGGGCTCGTCGGCGAGGAACTCCACGGCGCGCGTGGGGCTGCCGGGGCGTGGGGGTGGGGCGGCGAGGGGCAGGTGGACCAGGTGGTGGAGGGCGTCGTCGAGGATGCCCAGGAGGAGGGGGCCGGCCGGGGGGCAGGCGCGGCGGCCGAGGTAGAGCGGCCAGCGTGGTGTCTTCAGGGCTGTGGCGCAGGCGTTGAGGAGGTCGCCGACTGCGGGGGCGCCGGGGGTGGGGGTGAGGGCGAGGGTGAAGGCGGCGTCGGCGAGGTAGTAGCGGTGGGACAGCAGGGTGGTGGCGTCTGCGGGGCGTTTCTTGCCGGCGGCGGTGGTCACGGTCTGGGCGGCGGGCAGGCCGCCGCCGACGGTGTGCAGGTCGCGCAGCAGGACGCCGGGGCGATCGACGCGGACGGTGAGCCGCAGCTGGGCGAGGTCGTCGATCGGCTCGCCGCGGTGGCGGCCGAGGGCTGCGGCCAGGAGGCCGATGATTGCGGAGCGGGTCGGGAAGGCGGCGGTGTCGCGCTGGTTGAAGTGGCTGTGCAGGCCCCAGGACTGCAATGGGCCGCTGCACTGCAACAGCAGGCCCGCCCCCGCCGCGGGCGCGGCGACGGGGCCGGGGGTGGGGGTGGTTTCGGTGGCGGGGGCGTTCACGCGGCGGCTCCGGAGCCGCTGGGGGCGAACGCTGCGGTGAGAGCGGCGGTGACCAGCTGGTTGAGGGAGGGGCGGCGGTCTCCGAGACCGGGATGGTCCTTGGCGTCCAGGCCGGTCCAGCCGGCGAGGAGGATGCCGTCGTCGCCCATGAACGTGTTCACGGCGTCGGCGTACTGGGCGAGGGTGTCGCGTGAGGCGGCGGCGTAGCCGCCGTCGGCGGCCATCCGGACGGGCTTTTCGAAGGCGGCGGCCAGGGAGAGCGGCCGGTCGGCGCGGACGGTGAGGTGGATGAGGTCGGGCACGGTGTTGGGGGCGGTGGAGTTCTTCTTCGCCTGCGGCAGGGAGCGGATGAAGGAGTGCAGGAAGGCTTCGGCCAGTTCCCGGGCGGACGCCGCGTCCGCGGCGCCGAGGTTGTCGGCGAGTTCCTTCAGGTCGATGGTGGCGTAGCGGTAGAAGGTGCCGGCGCTGAACTCGGCGTGGCCCATGTGGCCGCTGCCGGTGGAGTCGTTCCAGTCGTCGGTGACGTCGTCGACGGCGGAGAAGTAGTCGATCTCGATGTCGGTGGGGTGGGTGGTCATGGCGTGGGCGACCTGGACGGCGCCGTCGACGCCCGCGTCGTCGACCTCGGCGAGCATCCGGCCGAAGAGGTTGATCGCGCCGTTGCGGGTCCGCAGGATCGCGGTCACCTTGTCCTTGGGCAGGACGCTCTTGTCGCTGGATTTCTTGATGTCCTTGGCCTTCTCCAGCTCCGCCCGGTGCTCGGCGGCCACGTCGGCGAGCTCGGCGACGGCCGTCTGGGGCACGTAGACCAGCGCGTTGCCGATGACCTTGTTGGCCTGGACCTGCTTGTCCTTCTCCTCCAGTTCGAACTTGATGCCGCTGGCGGCGGCCAGGTGCGCGCCGGCCCGCGCGGCCAGGTCCTCGGGCCAGTCGCGCTCCTTGGTCAGGAGGCAGGCGACGCGCTCGCCGATCCGGCGGGTGCGCAGCGCGCTGTCTGCGATGCGCTGCTGGAGATCGGTGCGTACTGCCCGCTTCCAGCACTGGCTGGAGACCCGGGTGCGCAGCACACCGCCGTATTGGACCGTTTTGACGGAGTTGGTGTCGTCGCGGTTGAGGTTGGCGAACGGCACGGTCTGCAGGGCGTGGACGCACAGGAAACGGGCGGGCGGCTTCACGGTCATGGGTACTCCTTCTTGGCCGGCGTGTGCGGCGGGTTGAGATGCGGTGGTCGTCTTGCCGCGGACCCGTGGTGAGGGTGCGGCGGGATCCGGCGGGCCCACGGGGCGGGCGCCGGCGGGGTGGCGGGGCCGGTCCCGCGGGCGCGGTGAGGCCGGGGCAAGGCGTCAGTCGACGGCGGTGGTCGGCTCGTGCGTGTCGTTCTGGTCTGCTCGGTCGGCTTGGCGGCGGGCGTCTTCCTGGCAGCGGCGGTAGAAGTCCTGCAACCAGCGGCGCGTGACGCGCCCGGAGTGCTGGGGCCAGTCGACGAGGTCCTGCAGCAGCCGCGCCCAGTCCACGGGCACGTCCAGGGAGCGCAGGTAGCGGACGGAGGCGGGCAGGTGCCGGTGCAGGCCGCTCACCTGCTGCTTGCACAGGATGTTCAGGCGACTCTCCGCCGTGCCCCGCCGCATCTGACGGTCCCGACCCGGGCCGGTGAGGACAGCCACAGCGAACGAGGCGCCCAGGCTCGTGCCGTGATCGCGTGCCGTGTCATCGGCGGGCTCTGCAAGCGCCGGTGCGGCTGCCTGCTGGTTCTGAGCGGGGGACTCGCTCTGACTGGCGGTGTCGGGGGCCGTGTCGTCGGCGGCGGCGCCCTGTTGCCGGCGGGCCTGCTCGGCGATCATCGCGGCGACGGCGTAGTACGCCCTCTGCGTGGTCTCACTGGTGTGAGGCGGGACGAGATGGGCGATCACGCGGTGCATGCGCGGGACCGCGTCGAGGTCCTTGCGCACCCCGGAACGCAGCGCGCTGCGGGCGCCCGGATCGCTCTCGGACAGGCACAGGACCGCGGTGGTGAAGCGCCGGTAGCCGGCGAGACGGGGTGTCGTCGGGGCGGCGGAGCGCTGGGCGGGCAGCGCCGCGGCCGGAGGTGAAACGGTCGTCATGGTGGGATGTCCTTTCGCTTTCGTGCGGCTCACGCGGCGGCCGGGCGGGCGGCCGGCTTACCATGGCGGGCGCCGAACAGTTCGGTGCGAGCTTCCTCGACCGCTTTCGCGCCGCGCTGGGTGCGGGCCGCCGAGGCCGTGACCTCGTCGAAGGCGGCCACGGCCAGCGCCAGGAACGCCGCCCGGGCGGCCGTGGCGTCAAGACCGCCGTCCAGCGCGGTGCCGGTGCGGTCCAGCAGACGGAACCGGTCCCAGAACTCCCTCTCCGCGGCCGGCCAGTAGCGGGCTGCGCCTGCCTGGGCCCAGGCGTCCGCGCTGTCCTTCGGGTCGTTGACGTAGGTGCGCCAGGCCCGGCGCAGTGCGCGGTCCAGCCGCGTCCCGAACCGTTCGCCCAGCACGCGCAGCCGTCCCACGGCGGGCTGGGTGCGGGCCGACCGCTGTTCCACGAAGCCGAGCACGGGCGGGGTGACGGCGTCCACGAACTGGGTGTCTTTGGCCTGCCCGTCCTGTTCGAAGCCCAAGGCCCGCACGCGCAGGTCAGGCGAGACCTCAAGGGCCCACTCGAACACGGTCGGCCGTCTGGGCTGCGCGACGCCGGGCGGGTCGATCAGCAGCAGCGCGTCCAGGTCCCGCCACAGCGCCCGGCCGGAATCAGCCAGGCGCGGGTAGGTGTTGCCCTGCTTGCTGATCTGCCAGATCAGGTAGTCGTCGTCCGGCCGGGCAGCTCGCCCGGTGCGGTAGGCCCAGGTGATGTATGCGTCGCGTACCCGCGTACCGTCGGCGGTGTCGGGGATCAGGAGCAGGGCGTGCATCGATGCGGCCGTCAGCTTCGAACATGGGCCCGTCAGAGCCGGCGGCGGCCCCTCGGGGTCGGGCAGTTCGTCCCACTCCCACGGGCACAGATCACGCCCGGCGTCCGTCTCCCGCGCCGGCGGGACCAGACCGGCCAGCAGCGTCTGCAGCAGCGTGTCGCCCTGCGGGTGGTAGGAGAGGCTGGTGCGCAGGGGGCCCGCCTTGGCGCTGGCGCTTGTGACGCCGTTGACCTCACGGGCCGAACAGCGCCCGGACGGCCCGTAGTAGTGCCATGTCAGCAGGTTCAGCAGCGCCTCCGACACGGTCGGCAGATCCGGGACGGCGTCGCTGGCGTGCCGGAACCAGGCATGGTTGTTGCCCGCGGGACGCGTCACCACCAGCTTGTTCACCCCGGCTGTGCTGGCCGCGTCGCACTGGTCCTTCAGCCGCGGATCCTGCATCCACGGCCGGCCCCGCGGCACCGGGTCGAACAGGAAGAACCGCTCCCGGCAGCGGGCCAGGTAGGCATCGATGCCCTTCTCGGGCAGCCGTCCCCCTGCCAGGATCTCCTCGCGTCGCATCAGCCAGTCGTCCGGGCCGTCCTTCGCCTCGTCCAAGCCGGTCACCCGCGCGGCCAGCGCGTACAGGACGCGCAGGAGAGCGGAGTGCGCGGGCGCGTCCGGCACGGCCAGGGTCTCGATCTCGTGACTGCGCAGGAGCAGTTCCCGCAGCCCCACCCGGGCAGGCAGCGGGTCGGAGCGGCCGTCGGCGCCCGGCGCCCACCGCACGGGCACGAGGGGCTCATCGAGGATGTTCACGGTTGCGGACACGAAACTCCCCAGGAGAGACAGAATGAGAGCGGGGCCCTGCGCGAGCGGGGGTGTGCCGGCTGCCGTTGTGGAACGGTGCGGGCCGATGCCCCCCAATGCCTGCGAAAGCAGGCATACTCCCCCAAGTCCCCCCGGACCAGGCTTAGGCGGACGGTAGCAAAGGCTGCTGTTGTAGAAGCCCTACTTCGGGGAATCGGTCAGAGTCGTTCAAGACCGACCTCGGATACGGCGATCGTCCGGTCACCGCAGCGGCAGGTCCACCGGCCCTCGCCGGACCTGGTCACCGGCAGCACCGTCACATCGCGCAGCGCGGACTCCTTGCGCCAGCCCGCCAGAGGCTCGTGCTCTGCGGCGCCGTCCCTGATCCAGGTGCCCGGGACCGGAGCCGTGTGGGCGACGATCCGGGCCACTGCTTCCCGGTTCAGCCGGCGCCCGTCGGCGCCGGGCAGGGCGACCGACCCGGCCGCGTCCAGGGTCCGTCGGCCGTCGTCGTGGACGTAGGCGCACACGACGCGGCCCGTGTCGGCGCCCAGCCGGGTGGTCAGCAGCTCCTCGGTGACACCCTCCAGCCGCCGGCTGATCAAATGCAGGCTGCCCTGAATGTCACCGGGCCCCTTGATGGCGACCATGCCCGCCAGGTCCGTCTCCGCCATCGTCGACGCCAGCCGCTCGCCGTCCAGATGCCGCAGCTCCCGCTCGACGGCCGCATCGAGCCCCTCGACGAAGTCGGGGGCGTAGACGGCGTCCACCAGTTCCTGCACCCCGTCCGGGACGACGATTCCGCCGCCGACGCGCTCGGTGAGCAGGAGCGAGGTGCGCAGCAGCAGGCCGGTGTCGTACACCGACCCCCAGGTGGGCGGCTTCTCCGCCTTCTGCGCGCGGCGGAACGGATCGAGGACGACCAGCCTCGGCCGGTCCTCCGCCCTGGCCCACGCCGGGCGCCCGCCGCTTCCCCGGGCATGCCGGCGGCCGCGGCCCGCACGCTGCAGCAGCTGCGCCAACGGCGCAAGATCACTGACGACCAGGTCGAAGTCGAGGTCCAGGGACTGCTCCACCACCTGCGTCGCCACCAGCACCGACGCCGGCCGCACCCCGGCCGGTTCCCCGTCGCGGGGTTTGCCGTAGGCGGCCTCGCACTCCTCGGTGATGCGCTGACGCACACCGGCTGGGAAACGCGAGTGCAGCAGCCGCAAACCGCCCTCCCGGGCCGCCAGCTCGGGAAACGCCTCACGCAGGTCACGGAACGTCTGCTGCGCCTCGGCCACCGTCGTACAGCACACCAGCGCCGTCCCGCCCCCGCCGACGACCGGCCCCAGCTCCTGCTCCAGCGCCTCCCGCCGCCCGCCCCGGAGCGCAGGCATGCCAGGCGCGGCCGGCAGGACGTCCCAGACCACCCGGCGCACCGCCACATCCAGCGTGCGGGGACGGCCGGTGCGGGTCGAGCGCGGCGCGGACACCTCACCGCTCTTCGCGCTCGCATACAGCCAGCCCGGATAACACGGCTCGAGAGGAACCGGATCGGTGAACCCGGCCCCGCGCCGGTAGGCGTTGACCAGCGACGCCGCCGTGGAACCAGTCAGCGTGGCCGACAACAGCACCACCGGGGCGCCGAACGCGCCCAGCCACTCCAGCAGAACCAGCAGAAGCTTGTGCATCCACGGCCCGTACGCGTGAGCCTCGTCCACCACGAACACCTTCTCGGACAGCCCGAACAGGCGCAGCACGTTGTACCGCAGCGGCAAAACCCCGCCAAGGACCTGGTCGATCGTGCCGACCGACAAAGGGGCCAGGAAGCCGCGCCTGGGCCCGCGCAGCCAGGCGTCCGCCTCCACCGCCGTCGCACCGTCCGCACTCACCCCGCCCGCCGGCCCCGGCAGTCCCTCGCTGGCCGACGGCGCGTAGGCGGGGTTCAGCCACGCCATCGAATGCAGCAACGTCAACGCCCGCTCACCCCCCAGAGCCCGCGAGGCGAACGAGCGGACCCTCCCGTACATCGCGTCCGCCGTCGCCATCGTGGGCAGCGCCACAAACAAACCCCGCGCGCCCGCCGCCCGGCCCAGCACCGACGCCGCATACAACGCGGCCTCCGTCTTCCCGTCCCCCGTCGGCGCCGTCACCAGCACCAGACCCGAACCCCGACCGGCCACCAGGCCCGGAAGACGCTCCACCAGATCCGCCTGCAACGGATTGGGAGCGAACGGGAACATCCCCTCGAACCCGGCCGCCTCGAACCCGGCCCGCCCCAGCCGGGCCGCGGCCACCAGCCCCGGCGCAGCAGCCCGCGCCCGCCCGAAATGCGCATCGACCTCCCCCGGGCTGCCCCGCCAGGAAACAGGCGGGCGCACCGCCCCGATCGCGTGAACCTGGCTCGCCAGCCAGTCAGCCGTGACCACCAGCCCCGACACAACCACCGCCAGATCCGCCGACAGGGCACCCCGCGGCACCGCATGAGCACCCGTCACCCGCCGAAGCTCCTCCAAATGAATCCGCCGCTGCCCGGCCCACCCCTCCTCCCCCAGACCCGCCTGGTACCCGCTGGGCCGGCGCATCTGCGCCACCGACAACCCAGCCCCGAACACCCCGTGATGACCACCCAGCAACTGCCCCACCCAATGCGCCAACGGCGCACCCGAACCCCCCGCCACCGGCCGCACCCACCCGTTGGGATACCCCGCACCCGCCAACAACTCCGTCAGGGCCCAGTGCGTCGCCATCTCATGCCGAAACCCACGATCCCGCTCCGCCCCCGCAGCGAAGACATACCGCGGATCGCCCCGCACCGCATCGAACAGACCGGGCACCTGCGCCTGGAACACCGGAGTGATCTTCCCCAGATCATGCAACCCCGCCCACCACGACAACACCGAACGGCAGGCCTCCCCACCCAGGCCCAACTGCCCCGCGACCCGCCGACGCGTCCCCTCATCCACCAACCCGTCCCATAACACGCCGAACACCGCAGCCACATCCAGCAGATGACACATCACCGGATACGGCCGGCTGAGCCCCTGCTCCTTCCCCCACAACCGAGGATCCGCACAAACACCCACCAACGACTCACCCTCAGACTCCCTCATGCCCCACTAGCTACCAGACCCCACCGACAACACACCCTGAGCAGCCAAAACACCCCACACCCACCATCAACACCCCCTACACTCACCCCACACCACCACCCGGAACGCCCCATGACCACCCACAGCCCCACAAGCAAAGAACACGCAAAGTCGTTATAACCCTGCACGTCAGGAAGTGCCCTCTCCGCGCGAGCGGAGGTGAGCCGCACTACGACGACAACTTCCTCTGCTGCGAGCAGCCCTCTCCGCGCGAGCGGAGGTGAGCCGCTGATCTGGCTCGCCCTCGGCTTCCTCGTCCTGCCCTCTCCGCGCGAGCGGAGGTGAGCCGCTGGCCAGCATCGCGGCTTCGGTGTCGGTGGGGCCCTCTCCGCGCGAGCGGAGGTGAGCCGTGATGCCCCGTGGTGCGCAGCTACTACACCCGATCCTCTCCGCGCGAGCGGAGGTGAGCCGCCCCGCTGCCACGCGATGTCCCACTCCGGGCAGTTTTCTCCGCGCGAGCGGAGGTGAGCCGACCACGATCGGCGTCTCCTGCGAGGCCCGGCCGTCCTCTCCGCGCGAGCGGAGGTGAGCCTCGTCCGCGTCCCGCCCTCAGCGTCCACGACGCGTCCTCTCCGCGCGAGCGGAGGTAAGCCGCCCTTCACGCAGTTGCGACCGAGAGAAGAAGCGTCCTCTCCGCGCGAGCGGAGGTGAGCCGCCGTGGTCGCTGGAGCGGGTGGGTCTTCCGGAGTTCTCTCCGCGCGAGCGGAGGTGAGCCGGCGCGGGAGGTGCCTGGCTTTGTTCATGTTCAGCGGTTCTGGCTCAGCTTCCGTGCTGAGTGACGCTCCGTTACTGCTGGACGTCGAAGAGACCAATGGACGGGGGTGGCGGGGCAAGCACTGCGCGAAGGCGCGTCAGTATGGCTCGCCACTGCTTCCAGTCCTCCGGGTCGACCCAGTTTGAGGCTGGCCCATCCTCGTCGTCGACGATGCGGGCGAGGGCTTCATCGGCGAGTGCCCGAAAGTCGGAAGGGAAGACGGGCATCGGTGCTTCCGGGCCGTAGGACATGTCGACAGGTTCGCCTCCCGGGCATTGCGCCGCGATCAAAGCGGCGGCGGCCAACCCCTCTTCCGCTTCCGTGAGATAGCCGGTTGCGTCGATCGTCCGGACGAGGACGCCTCGGATCAGGGCTTCACGCGCCTCGGGCTCGGCTTCGTCGAGCGCGTTGGCGAAGTCCGCGGCTGTGTCGTTGTCGAAGGGACCGGTATCCCAGGTGCCCATGCTGATCTCCTTGTGTATGGTCGCCAGGATCTTCGCATCAGGAACTGACAACACGACTACGGGGCGAGCAGGACCCGTTTGCGGAGCAGTGCGAAGCCGGCACGGCCGAACATCTGGCGCTTGAGCATCTTGATCCGGTTGACGTGTCCTTCGACGACGCCGGAGTTCCAGGGCAGAGTCAGGCCGGCGATGACTGCGTTGCGGTCTCGGTCGATGCCGGCCGCGAGAGTGTGGGGGCTGGGCAGGTCGTCCTGGCGGACGGCGTCGAGCCATTGCGGGAGTCGTTCGCCCTGGCGCTCGGTGAGCATGTGGGCGAAGGACCGGACGTGACCGGTCAGGGCGTCGAGTTCGGGGCAGTTGGCCAGGACGACCTTGAGCCGGAGCTGTTCGATCTCGGTCAGCGTCTCGGGTCGGCTGAGGGTCCATCTCGTCACCACGCGGGGTGCCGGCGGTTGCGCGGTGACCGGCCGTGGCGAGGTGCGCTTCTCTCGCAGGTAGGCGCTGACCCGGCCGTAGCTGCCGCGATAGCCCAAGGGAACGATCTCCTCCCAGAGCTTCCAGGCGTTGGTGCAGCCCTCGTCCCAGCGTTCGTCCAGGTAGGGCTTGTACTCGTCGAGGACAGAGGTCCTGTTGTGCTGCCACTGGCCTCGGAAGAGGCCTTCCGGCTTCGCAGCGTCGGCGAGGCTTTTGACGGTGCGGTGGGTCATCTGGAGCTGACGCCCGATGGAACGGCGGCTGTGGCCGGCTTCCAGCAGCGCGTGGACCGTGGCATGCCGGGCTCGGACGCGGTTGGCGAACCGCTCGCTCCGCCATAGAGAGTCCGCCTTCTCCTCAGGCGGCGCCGGTTCATCGGCCTTCCCCTCGGGATCGGGGACCAGAACCCGAAGGCACTGGCGGTGTCAGGCCACCGCACGCTCAGCGGCTTCCCCCCAGGTTGTGCCACAAGTGCCAGCGGTCGGCGACCTGCGTCGCCTGGGGCGCCCCGGCTGTGGCGCCTTCCGCGAAGAACGGCGCGCGGTCCCGGCAGACGACCTCGATCCCTGGCCGCTGGGCGGGCCAGGCGGCCAGGCTTGATGCCTCCCGGTCAGGCAGCAGATCCACCGGCCGGCGGGACTCGACGTCGACGAGCACCGTGCCGTAGACCCGCCCTTTGCGTGTGGCGTACTCATCGACACCAACCAGCCGCGGGGCCGGGACTTCCGGTTCGGGCAAAGCTTCCAGCAGCCGCAACACCGCACTGCGGCTGATGGGCACCCCGAAGGCCCGTGCCATCCGGGCGCCAGCCCGGCCGGCGAGGGCGAGACCCACCGCGGCGAGAGTCGACCGCAACCGCTCCGTCCACCGGCTGTGCCGCCGGGTCAGTCCCGGCAGTTGCTCAGCGAACGTCCGCCGAGCACAGGACGACTCCGGACAGAAGAACCGCCGGACTCGCAGTCGGAGGAGCACCCGCCGTCTGAGGTTCCCCCGTTGTGCGGGAGTGGGTGACTAGCCGGTCAGGGCGGGTTGACGTGGTTTCAGGTTCA